>JABMQZ010000222.1 GCA_013202965.1 Bacteroidota bacterium
ATTATAAAAATCTGGTTCCGCCTTTGGCGGAATGAAATTGGATTAATACCTCATGGGCTTGCCCCGAGGATAATCAATTTCAAAGATTTTTTTATTCGATAGCAATAAAAACAATGAAGGATCATTGTAAAACGAAAAATGAGTTTTGCAAAGTTTCAAGTAATGAAGAAATATACCATGAAGATTTTCGTCAGGATACTTGTATATTTTTCGCTTGCCTTTCTGGTCTTTTTCCTGTACAAGTTTGATTACCTCAGGGTGAAGGGGCTTGACCTGGATCTTACATACATTATTCCTGGCACAATTATATTATGGGCAGGCTTTGTGATGAGCACCTTGAGCTGGTGGAAGGCGCTGAAGGTCCATGATATTCATGTTTCGAAGAAATTAGCGCTTGTGTCGCACGGGCTTTCTGTCTTTGCAAAATATATTCCCGGAAAGGTCTGGGTGATCCTTGGCAGGGCTTCTTTTGTTTCTATGGATCATCATTCTATGCGGAGTGCCAGCTATATTTCTCTGAAAGAACAACTAATCTATGTGTGGCTGGGCCTTTTGATCGGTATCGGGCCACTGCTCTATTTTTATCCATTCAGCGGCTTTGTAATATTGGTGCTGCTTCTGTCAATCTTTTTTACATTTTTCCTGTATTCAAAAGACTTTCATCAATTTGTGATACGTTTGCTTTCCAAGGTATTTAGAAAGAAGCTGGAGGTGCCTCTGGTGACCATCAGGGAGGTATTACCATTGATATTGTATGTACTGGCTTATTGGGGACTTTGGATGCTGGCATTTTATCTTTTTATACTGGCCTTTCATTTTGAATTTTCCGTAGTTGTGATCTTCTCGTGGCCTTTAAGCATATCGCTCGGGGTTCTGGCCCTGATCACTCCGGGAGGGATTGGTGTCAGGGAAGGCATCATGACCGGTTTTATGGTGCTCACCGGCATGCCCCTCGAAGAGGCAACCACCATTGCTGTTATCTCCCGTCTGTGGTTCATAACGGGGGAGGTGTTTATATTCTTCTTATCTCTTGTTTTGAATAAGTTCAGTTTGCACCGGACAGCTGAATAACTTATTTATAGAGGCGTTCATTGTCCTGAATATCCATCCACATGGCAAAAAACAGGGATTGTGAGCCTGAAATGATAAGGAAAATAAAAATGATCATCGTTTGGAATGGTGTTGCCGCTCCTATCTGAAATGCATTCATCAGAATGTCGATCAGGAAAGGGATGGCTAATAGCAAAAGAAAAATTCCCATATTGTACAAGAGGAATAAGGGATGAAAATCACGAAAGAGGTACTTGATCCACATACGCTTGAAGAATGATTTAAAAAGCAACCACATAATGGGAAAGACTACTTTTGTAACCTTCATCTTCGATTTTTCCCCAACATTATATACGGGCTTGATCTCCACTTCTTTAAGGGTGCAGAAAGCGATGTTCAGCTTAACAAGCATATCATTTGGCATGCCGTATCTTTTATAGATATCATAGAGTTTAATCGCATTCAGGGCTTTCTTCGAGATGGCTGTATATCCGGTTTGTGTATCGGAAACATGCCAGTATCCGGAAGCGATCTTGGTCAGGATAGAAAGAATGGAATTTCCGAAATAGCGTGTTTTAGGGATCACGAACCAGGAGCTTTGATGTATCAGGCGATTCCCTTTTACATAGTCAACATTATCTTTCACTACAGGTTTGCAGATTGATTCCAGTTCTGCCGGATCCATCTGTCCGTCGCCTGCCATTACTGCTGTACAATCAATGTCATGATCCTTACACCATTTATATCCGGTGGCAATGGCTGCTCCCACGCCCCCGTTTTCCAAATGCTCGATCAAAATTACCCGTTTATGCTCAGGCTTTTCATTGACAACTTCATGAGGAGTAAAAAATTTAACTTCCTCTTTGTTTTTCCTGTCGAGGACATGTTCTGCTGTAAGGTAGATATTGTTCAATTTTTCTTTTGTGTCGTAATTCCTGGCAGGGATGAAAATATCCGGATATTTATCAAGATATTGTTTTACAAGCTGAGATGTATTATCCCTGGAAAGATCATTCACAACCACGATCTTATCAACAAAATCCGGCATGCTTTCAATAACCATTCCAATCTGGCTTTCCTCATTGTAGCAGGGAACTACAACCGCAACGGTTTTATTATTATACATAAAAATACGTTTTACTTATTTTTCATTTCATGGTATCTCTCAACTACTTGATCAAATCTCCTAATGGCTTCAAGGTAAATAAGCGAATCAACTGAAATGCCATTTTTCTTATGACGGAGGATGTCATCCAATTGTTCTGGTTGATTTGCAATTGTATCCATAAGCTGGTTTATATATTCTCTTCCTGTCATTCCCAACTTTTTTTCCAGTCCGAATGGGATCTCGGCCTTGGTGTAGTATTCTCCTTTTTTTGCTGCTCCATAATCAGGACGAATAATGCTATTCCAGTAATTTCTGTGAAGCTTCATGTTAAGAAAAGATACCCAGTATGTTTCTTTTGACATCATAACATAGTGTATAAGCCCTTTTTTGTACTGGATAACCTGGAAAATATTTACATACATCATCCCGACGAGCATTAACAAAATGGTATATTTTATTAGATTTTTTTGCCTGAGGGACCAGCTCAGGAATGCAGCTAAAGGTAAAGACATGATTCCATATGAGTCGATAAAAGGTCGTAGTCCGAATCCTCCACCATACCACCAGCACCACCATGATGAAATCACATAAACATTGACAAGCAGATAGATTAAAACAGGCAGGAAAAGTTTCCTGTGTTCTTTGTAAAGCATATATAATCCAAAGATTGCAAATATCATTACAGGCGTATAAACCAACCATCCTTTACGGTAGCTTAGAAGTGTATGATAGACCTGGGGGTTATTAAAGAAAAATCCATAACCATCCATTCCGTATGTGTTCAGGAGAATGCTACCGGAAACATGGTACCAGTACAGGAATTGTGGGATCCAAATGATGAAGAATGCCATGATCATTATCATCACCAGGTGTAAATTCCTCAGATAGAACCTGAATCTGTCCAAAAGATCCCGGAATGATGTAATCCCCCATAATATCAATAGGATAATAAACAGGATATTTGTAGGCCTGATTAAGGTGATCAGGCCAGCCAGTGCTCCGGTGAGTATTGCAAGCTTAATTCCCGGATAAGAAACCCATCTTGTTATAAGATACAGAAATATAGAAATGAGCGAGAAACTATATGCATGTGTCATTGTAGGCTCTTCTGTTACGTAATGCAAAAGATTTGTGCCAAATACAATGATAAGCAAGCTCATGCTTGTCACCGGTTCGGAAAAATACATCCTTAACACTTTCCGTAGAAAGATTAGGCCGATAGTCAGGTAGAAAAGGCAACTGACGATAAGGGCAATTTTATATGGTGCCGAAAATTCATCGCCGGCATAGCCAGTTAAATGTACCAAACCATGTCCGGCAAGGAAGAAGGGAGCATACAGATATGCCATGCCCATGGATGTGATAATGACTTTTTCCCCATTTTTGGTTTCATGTGGCCAATAATGTATTTTGTGTTTTTCAAAATCTTGCTCCATGAAATCCATATCAATGTCCTGGTAGATAAATACCATCGGCAGATAAGCATAATATGAATTTACATCCCAGGAAATGACCTTATATTCATTGTTCCAGTTCTCGTAGGAGATGTTGACCGCAGTAATGATCAGCAGGCTGACCCAGATAATGATCCTTGAAGGATATTTTCTGAGAGGATGGATGATTTTCTTAAGGTAGTTAGTATTCATAAAAGGCGGTGCCTGCTTAAGATCAAAATTCAATGATGTCGATATCTTCTTCCACCGGATTTTCGTTTGCGTCATACTTATCACAATCCAGTTCCAGTGACAATTCCTTCAAGGGTTTTTCAAAATCACCTTTGCTGTAGTTCAGACTGGGGTCATCATAGACTTTCTTCATGTACAAAGCCCAGATCGGGAGTGCCATATTGGCTCCCTGCCCCAATGTGATGGTCCTGAAATGGGCACTCCTGTCTTCACATCCGGTCCATACGCCCGTAGTTAACTGCGGAACGATTCCCATGAACCAGCCATCCGACTGGTTTTGTGTGGTTCCTGTTTTCCCGGCAACCGGGTTATTATATCCGTATTTCAGTTTGAGCCTGATCCCCGTCCCCGATTCAACCACTCCTTTCATCAACTCCAGCATGAGGTAGGCCGTTTCTTCGCTCATGGCTTCTTTTCTTTCAGGCACGAAGGATTCGATCACATTACCATTCTTATCTTCAATCCTGGTAATGAACAATGGTTTCACGTACATCCCTTTGTTGGAAAATGTATTCATGGCTCCAACCATTTCGTACAGGCTGAGGTCGCATGAACCAAGCGCGATTGAAGGCACGGGGTCGATGCTGCTTTTTACACCCATGTTTCTTGCCATCCGGATAACCGAAAGGGGAGAATATCTTCTCATCAGGAAAGCCGAGATCCAGTTGTTGGAATTTGCCAGGGCCCATTTCAATGTCACCATCTCTCCTATGTGGGTTGTTGAACTGTTTCTGGGTGCCCAGATCTCTCCTGTAGGGAGGTCAACGGTGTATTGAATATTGGCTACTTTATAGCAGGGCGAAAATTCCCCTTCCTGCATGGCAAGCATATAGAGGAAAGGTTTAAAGGTTGATCCCACCTGTCGCCTGCTCTGTGTCGCATGATCGAATTTAAAATACTTATAATCAATACCTCCGACATAGGCTTTTACTGCTCCGGTGTTTGGCTCCATGGATAGCAGGCCTGACTGCAAAAAATGCTTATAATAGCGAATGGAATCCATTGGCGTCATGAGGGTATCTATGGGTCCGTTCCACGAAAATACCGTCATCTCATACGGGGTGTTAAAGGACAGTTCAATAGAATCTGCAGATATGCCTGCACTGTTCATATTCCTGTACCTTTCTGAGCGATGCATTGCCCGTAACAACAGCTGCTCAACTTCCTTTTTGATCACATCCTTTTCAAATACAAAAGGTGCCCAGGTATATCCTTCCCAATGCTTGTAAAAAGCAGGCTGCAGGTCAAGGCCAAGATGTTCGTGCATTGCTTCCTCTGCATAGCGCTGCATGCGTGAGTCAATAGTAGTATAGATCTTCAGCCCATCCTTATACAGGTTGTATGCTGTGCCATCGGGATGAAAATGATGCTTGCACCATTCTTTCATTTCTGCTCTCAGGTACTCCCTGAAATATCTGGCCATTCCGGAAGTATGATCCTGCACATTGAAGCGCGTCATATCGATGGGGATACTCGATACTGTATCATACACAGAGTCGTTAACAAAGCCGTATTTCAGCATTTGTCCAAGTACAAGGTTTCTTCTGTCAAATGCCCTTTCAGGATTTCGCACGGGGCTGTACCATGTTGGGGCATTCACCACTCCCACGAGCAGAGCCGATTCCTGTAAATTGAGGGAGTCTACACTTTTGTTGAAAAAAGTTAAGGCGGCAGATTTGATCCCGTATGCATGATGTCCGAATGAGACTGTATTCAGATACATGGCCATGATCTCTTCCTTGCTGTAATTTTTCTCGAGTTTGATGGCTGTAACCCACTCTTTCAGTTTTCTGCCAACCAACTCCCACTTGCTCAGATTACCACGGGGAAACAAATTTTTTGCCAGTTGCTGGGTTAGTGTACTGCCTCCTCCTGAATAATTACCGCTGAGCAGCCCGAATATAACACGGCCGAGGGCTTTAACATCAACACCGGCATGATCTCTGAAACGAATGTCTTCTGTGGCCAGTAAGGCCTGTACAAGATGAGGTGGAAGGTCACGGAAATGAATATCAGAACGGTTCTCAATATAATAAGTTCCCAGCATATAATTATCGGCAGAGTATACTTCAGCAGCAAGGTTGCGTTCGGGGTTCTCAAGCTCCTCGAAGGAGGGCATATAGCCGAACCATGCCTGTGAGATGCCGAAAAAGATCAAAAAAACGATCCCAAGCAAGGCAAAATAGATGATCCAGAAACGGACAATGTAATTGAATATTTTTCGTTTTTTCTCTTCTGACATTCTTAGGTTACTTAATAGATTGCCAATATATTATGCCGATCATGTTCGTGGCTTGCTTCTTACAATCCTGAGGCCGATATCCTCAATGCCATGCAATTGTTTGTCACGCATCCCCTGTTCAATATAAAATTGATATATCCCTTTCAGTGGAAATCGTAAAGCCTGCTGCAACATGATCTGGTTATCCCTGATCCTGCCGGATCCGCTCCCAAGCCATTTTCCATTCTTGTCGGCAAGGATGCACTCGATGGTATCTTTTGTTGCATGTCCATTCGGGAAACGTGTAGTGATAAAAAGGTAAAGGTTGCTATAAGGATAGTCCGTATTATTTCTGATGGTGATATAAAAGTCGTGTATCGAAAGGCTGTCCTCCATAAGCAATTCATAGTAAAATACGGAATCCCTGTCCCAGGCCTGGCCTTCGACCGTGTATGTTTGATCATATACACGTCCCGGATCACAGGCAGCCATGGCCACTGCCATGATGATAATATATAAGCAGACAGGAACTTGCTTTTTCATATTGCGCAAACAATTTATTTTATAATGGAAAAATCCCTGAAATATTGTGCATCTTATTTGTCAAACCTGTTCAGGTCACCCTGGTCGGTAGCATTTTCAAAATCAATCTTTTTATCTTTAACAAAAGAGAAATTTTCCAGTTTCTCGGGAATGACACCATTTTCATTGTCGCGGATAATCTTTTTAACCTCTTCAAGAGGGATGGCCATGATATCTGACCTTTCATCCGAATAGGAATACCATATCAGTTGTTTGAAAACATCATTTTTATGATGGATTGCATCGCCCTTTTTTGTTTTCAATACGATTTTGCTACTTGGAAAGTCTTTCAGCGCATCTTCATACATTTCACTTTCGAAGTTAAGGCAGCACTTAAGTTTGCCACATTGCCCGGCTAGCTTTTGTGGATTCAGAGATAGTTGCTGCATCCGGGCTGAACTTGTACTTACAGATTTAAAGCGTGTCATCCATGTGGAGCAGCAGAGTTCTCTTCCGCATGAGCCAATGCCCCCCAACCGGCTGGCTTCCTGCCTGACCCCGATCTGGCGCATCTCGATCCTGACCTTGAATTCATCAGCAAGTATTTTGATCAGTTCCCTGAAATCAACCCTTTCTTCTGCTGTATAAAAGAACGTAGCCTTGGTGCTGTCTCCCTGATACTCCACATCATTGATCTTCATCTGGAGATTCAGTTTTCCGGCTGCCTCCCTGGTCTTGAATTTAGCTGATTCTTCTTTGTCTACGGCATTGATCCATTTTTCAATATCTGAAACCCTTGCACGGCGATATACTTTTTTGAGTTCATCAACAGGTGAATTACCAATCTTTCTCTTCATCTGCAATCGTGCAGCTTCACCACTCAGTGAAACAATCCCGATATCATGCCCGGGAGAACCTTCAACAGCAATAATATCGCCCGTGCATAACTCAAGTTCTGCAGGAGCCTGAAAAAACTCTATGTGACTGTTCTTAAACCTGACTTCTATACTTGTATATGGCCTTGATCCTTCTGGCACAGGGATGTCGGAAAGCCAGTCATAGCTGTCCAGTTTACAGCAACCGTGCATATATATCTTATCGTTTTTATCATAGATACGCGGAGGGGATGAACAGCCCCTGCTCAGGAATGCATTGTCAACTATATTTTGATTCTTTTCGTCCATGATATGCGTTATGAGAAAACAAAAGTAAGAAATTACCTTGTATTTTCCGATATAGCCGGATTTAGCAACATGCCTGCTTTCACCGATAGATCCATAAAGATAACGGAAGCATTGCCATTTCGGTCTATATGCAAAATGGCATCTTCGAATAAACCCGCATAGGTGAGTGCATTTTTCTCATTCAGGAATTTCGAGATATTAACAATAAAATCCGCTTCTTCTTTGTCAATTATGGTCAATAGGTCATGCCGGCCATAAATGCTAAGAAGGCAATACCTCGACAGGCTCAGGCCATAAGATAAAAGTTGTTTTTGTTTTACCCTTGAAGTTCTGGAAACTTTGCTTACAAATTCATTTAGCTTTTTATATTCCAGTTTGAAACACAGCAACATCCATTCCCTGAATTCTCCGGAAGACATATCCCCGCTATAAGTTTCTTCAAGGATGTTTTTGGCTTGTACAGCATTGCCGCCGGCAGCATTAATAACACGCCGGATCTCATCCTCCGGATAACCAAATTGAGTAGATAAAACAGATGAAAGGGAGTGATTGTCCAATGGTGGTACTTTAAGGATCTGTGTTCTGGAAAGGATTGTACTGATAATAAGTTCCTGCTTTTCGGCGATCAGGATAAAAAGGGTTTTTTCAGGAGGTTCTTCGAGGATTTTCAGGATCTTTGGAGCTGCTGAATGGTATAGTCGTTCTGCCATCCATATGATCATCACCTTATACTTCCCTTCAAAGCTTTTATAGCTCAGTGTTCTGATGATCTCATTGCACTCATCGGCACCGATGACGCCCTGTTTTTTTTCGCTTTCCATTTTGGCATACCACTCATTCAGGCTGATATAAAAATGGTTTTCAAGAAGGATTGAGCGCCACTCTTTGATATAATCTTTGCTGATCAACTTCTTTTTGTCCCTGTTCAGGATGATAGGGTATGAAAAATGCAGGTCAGGATGGGCCAGTTTGCTGAACTGCTGGCAGGAGGGGCATACGCCACATGAATCGGTTTCAGATGGGTTCTTGCAATTGATATACTGTGCATAGGCGATGGCCAGCGCCAATTTTCCTGATCCGCCCGGCCCTAGGAAAAGCTGGGCATGGCTAAGCCTGTTGTCCAGCACTGTACGGATAAGCTTGCGCTTAATATTTTCCTGTCCTATGATCTCTGAAAATTGCATGCCTTCGTTTGGGATCAAAGATATTAAAAAAGCCTTCCCCGTGAACGGGAGAAGGCTTCACCATCAGTATATTTTTCTAAGCATTCATCTTTTGCGCTCCTACTTTGGCTATCAGGAACTGCCAGTTCATACGGGCAATATTGGATATCTTGATATCCTTGGGGCATTCAGCCTCGCAGGCGTAAGTATTGGTGCAATTACCGAAGCCCAAATCATCCATCTCAGCTACCATCTTTTGTACCCTTCTGGCTGCTTCAATTTTACCCTGCGGCAGCAAGGCCATCTGGGAAACTTTAGCAGATACAAACAACATGGCTGATGCATTTTTGCAGGTGGCAACACAGGCACCACAACCGATACATGCAGCGGCATCCATGGCAAGCTCGGCATGTTCTTTTTTGATCGGGATGCTATTGGCATCGGGGACACCACCGGTATGGACAGATACATATCCGCCGGCCTGAATGATCAGGTCAAAAGCCGAACGGTCTATCATCAGGTCCTTTATCACAGGAAATGGCTTTGCGCGCCAGGGCTCGATGACAATGGTGGAGCCGTCTTTGAAATTGCGCATGTGCATCTGGCATACGGTGATACCCTGGTCAGGGCCGTGAGGGCGGCCGTTGATGTAAAGACTACACATGCCGCAAATGCCTTCCCGGCAATCATGGTCGAAAGCGATAGGCAGCTGTACCTTGTCAACCATACTTTCATTAAGAATATCAAGCATTTCCAGGAAAGAAGCATCTTCGGAGATCCCCGTAACTTTATAGGTTTCGAATTTCCCCCTGGCCTGTGCGTTTTCCTGTCTCCAGATCTTTAATGTTAAATCCATGGTGAATATTTTAATGTATTTTTTTCTAACAATTATTTATAGTCCCGCTGTTTTACTTCAATATTTTCATAGATCAACGGTTCTTTATGGAGAATCGGCTCTTTGTCATCACCCTGGTATTCCCATGCCGAAACAAAGGTGAAATTCTCGTCATCACGCAGCGCTTCTCCTTCCGGTGTCTGATATTCTTCCCTGAAGTGTCCGCCGCATGATTCTTTGCGGTCCAGGGCATCCTTTGCCATCAGTTCACCCAATTCAAGAAAGTCGGCGACGCGCATAGCCTTGTCGAGTTCGATATTGAGTTCGTCAATCCTACCCGGGATCCGTACATCCTTCCAGAATTCAGCGCGGAGTTCACGGATCATACCGATCGCTTTCTCAAGGCCTTCCTGGTTACGGCCCATGCCAACATATTCCCACATGATGCGGCCAAGTTTTTTGTGGATGCCATCCACAGACTGGCTTCCCTTCACTGCCATAAGCTTTTCCTGACGCTCTGTAATTTCCTTTTCTGTTTTCTCAAACTCGGGATGATCGGTTGGGATACGGGCTACCTGGATCTGGTCTGCAAGATAATTCTGCAGTGTGTAAGGGAGAACGAAATATCCATCGCTAAGCCCCTGCATCAAGGCCGAAGCACCCAGCCTGTTGGCACCATGATCAGAAAAGTTTGCTTCACCTGCTGCAAAGAGTCCCGGAATAGTAGTCTGCAATTCATAATCAACCCAGATACCACCCATGGTATAATGTATCGCAGGATATATCATCATGGGCGTTTCATAGGGATTCTCATCCACGATCTTTTCATACATCTGGAAGAGGTTCCCATAGCGGGCTTCGATCACATTCTTGCCAAGCCGTTTAATGGCATCTGCAAAATCGAGGTATACTGCAAGGCCGGTGCTGCCAACTCCGTAACCGGCATCACAACGTTCTTTGGCGGCCCTGGAGGCCACATCCCTTGGAACAAGGTTTCCAAAGGCCGGATACCTTCTTTCAAGATAATAATCACGGTCTTCTTCTTTGATCCCGCCGGGCTTCAACTCTCCTTTCTGGATCTTTTCTGCATCTTCTTTGTTCTTGGGAACCCATATGCGGCCATCGTTCCGGAGGCTTTCGCTCATCAGGGTTAGCTTGGACTGATAATCGCCGTGTACCGGAATACAGGTAGGGTGTATCTGTGTAAAATTGGGATTTCCGAAGAAGGCCCCTTTCTTGTAAACCTGCCATGCTGCACTTCCGTTAGAAGTCATCGCCATGGTAGAAAGGAAGAATGCATTGCCGTATCCTCCTGTGGCGATGACTACGGCGTGGCCGAAATACTTTTCCAGTTTTCCGTTAATGAGGTTGCGGGTAATGATACCCCTGGCTTTTCCGTCAATGACCACAAGGTCCAACATCTCCCTGCGGGTGAACAGTTCTACGGAACCCTTATGAATTTCTTTGCTGAGTGCTCCATAGGCACCGAGCAAAAGCTGCTGTCCTGTTTGCCCCCTGGCATAAAAAGTCCTTGATACCTGTGCGCCACCGAATGAACGGTTATCGAGCAACCCACCATAGTCACGGGCAAAAGGAACGCCCTGGGCCACGCACTGGTCAATAATGTTGCTGCTTACCTCCGCCAGCCTGTAAACATTGGCTTCGCGAGCCCGGTAATCGCCGCCTTTTACAGTATCATAGAAAAGGCGGTAAATGCTGTCACCATCGTTGGGATAGTTTTTAGTGGCGTTGATCCCTCCTTGGGCAGCAATGCTATGTGCTCTCCGCGGACTGTCCTGGATACAGAAGATCTTTACGTTGAAACCAAGTTCTCCCAGGCTTGCAGCGGCACCGGCACCGGCTAGTCCTGTGCCCACAACGATGATATCAATCTTTCGCTTGTTTGCAGGGTTAACGAGATCCTGGCTGGCTTTATAATTAGTCCATTTTTCGGCGAGAGGCCCATCAGGTATTTTGGAATCTAATTTCATATTTTATGTGTATTATGGTATGCTTTGCGTTCTTAAATTAATTGATCAGGAAATAAAGGGGTATGATGATAAACCCAAGGGGAATAATGATAGAGTATAATGTCCCGACCATCTTGATGAAAGGTGTGTATTTGCTGTGATATAGTCCCAATGACTGAAATGCAGACTGTATGGCATGATTCAGATGGAACCCGAGAATAATGATCAGCCCGATATACATGATGGCATACCATGTGGTACTGAAAAGATTCACAACCATATTATAGAAATCGTGGTTGTTAGTTACCTCATTTGGCCCCTGTGGTGCTTCTGTGAAACCAAGCTTCACAAAGTAAAAGTTAATAAAATGTATCACCAGGAAAATAAAAATGATGATGGCTGTATGAATCATATACTTACTGAAAAAAGAAGTATGAGAGAAGCCCTCTATCTTATACCTCTTCGGCCTGGCCATCCAATTCTGGATTTGCAGGATGAGTCCGTAGATAATATGGATGAGAAACCCGCCAAACAAAACAATCTCAAATACTTTGATAAGGGGATTGCTGGTCATGAAATGAACAGCAATCTCGAAAATTTCCACATGATTTTCCGTAATTGGTAAAATGAATAGGTTGATGCCTAGGTGCACCATCAGGAACACCGCAAGGAACAAACCTGCTATTGCCATGATGAATTTTTTCGTGAGCGAGGAGTAATGTAATAACTTGGCCATAAATGTTGTTTTTACATAAAGAAAATAGGTGCGAAAAAATATTTCTTACGTCAAATAAGTGTATTTTTGAAAATGTACAAAATTAAAATTTAAATTTGTGTAACAGCCCTGAAAACCCTGATAATAAATAATTAATATTGGTTTTAAATAAGAGTGAATTTATGAGATATGACCCGATAGATCCAGGATTTTTTACCGCCAACAGAAAAAATTACATATCAAAGCTGGAGAAAAAAGCCCTGGCTATTTTTCATTCCAACGATGAGTTTCCCCGTAATGGGGATCAAAACTTTCTGTTCAGGCAACAATCCGACCTTTTTTACCTGAGTGGGATCGACCAGGAGGATACCATCCTGATGCTGGCCCCCGATCACCCGAACATGGATTTCAGGGAAATTTTGTTCATAAAGGAAACCAGTGAACAGATTGCCATATGGGAAGGGCAGAAGCTGACAAAGAAGGAAGCCGCCAAGGCCTCAGGTGTAAAAACTGTACACTGGACCAAAGACTTTGACTTTTTACTTAAGGATCTCATGACATGCTGTGCCAGGATATACCTGAATGCGAATGAATACCCAAAATATTTTAATCCGGTCCCTTACAAAGACTTACGTTTTGCTAATGAGCTGAAAGAGCAATATCCGGCACATGATTTTCAACGCTCAGCCCCCCTGATGATGGAGCTGAGAAAGATCAAATCTGATGTTGAGATCGGTTTGATAAAAAAGGCCGGGGAGATTACGGCAAAGGCATTCGAAAGGGTCTTGAGGACACTGAAACCGGGTATGCCGGAATACCATGTGCAGGCAGAGATTGAATACGCGTTCGCCATCAATGGCGCTACCGGAAATGCTTACAGGCCTATCATTGCATCGGGTGCAAATGCCTGTGTGCTGCATTATGTGGATAATGATAAGATGTGCAATGAGGGAAATCTCATTCTGATGGATTTCGGAGCGGAATATGCCAATTACGCAGCCGACATTACCCGTACCATCCCGGTGAACGGGAAATTTACAAAAAGGCAAAAAGAATGCTATGAATCAGTGCTCCGGGTTCATGATAAAGCCATACAGCTATTGGTGCCGGGTACTACCATCGATGCTTTCAATAAGGAAGTGAACAGGATGATGGAGGAAGAGATGATAGGACTGGGTTTGTTTAGTAAAAAAGATGTGGAGAAGCAGGATGCGAAGAAGCCACTTTATATGAAATATTTCATGCACGGCACTTCTCACCCCATTGGACTGGATGTGCATGACGTAGGATCAAAATATGAGCCGTTACAGCCTAGCATGGTCCTGACCTGTGAGCCCGGATTATACATACGTGAAGAAAACTGTGGCATCCGCATTGAAAATAATATCCTGATAACGAAAGATGGGCCGGTGAATCTTACGGAGCAGATTCCGGTGGGGGTTGAAGAGATTGAGTTAATAATGAGTTCGTGAATTCGGGAGTAAGAGAGTCAGAGATTGAGAGACTTGGAGACTTTGTGAAGACCGAAGACCGAAGAACGAACACCGTTTTGAATGACGAATATAGAACATCTCCATCGAAAATCTACAACCGGCAATCGTCCAATTTCGTAATACGTAATACCTTGTACCTAATACCAAGTTTACTACCTTTGTTAGCTCAATACTTTAATAACCAACAAACAATCAAAATATGTTCAAAGCAAAAGTATATTCAGCCAGAAGAAAGCAACTGAGAGAAATGCTGTCAGGTGGCCTTGTGTTGCTGCCGGGCAACGGTGAAGCCTCCATGAATTATCCCGCAAACACTTACCATTATCGCCAGGACAGTGATTTCCTTTATTATTTTGGCCATGACCATGATGGCCTCACTGGGATCATTGATGTGGACGAGGGAAAGGACCTCCTGGTAGGGGATGATGTGACCATGGATGATATTATCTGGATGGGGCCGCAACCCCTGATGAAGGATCAGGCCATGCAGTCTGGTACTGAACATACCCTCTCCAAAAGCAAACTTGCTGACTACATCCAAAATGCAATCAGCAAGGGCCGCAAGGTACATATCCTTCCTCCATACCGCGGAGATCGTTGGCTTTACCTTGAAACCATATTCGGGAAAAATCACGGCGAGATAAAACAATATGTTTCAGAAGAGCTGATCAAGGCCGTTGTGAAAATGCGTTCCATTAAGGATGAAGGCGAGATCATTGAAATAGAAAAGGCAGTGGATGTGGCTTATCTGATGCATACTACTTCCATGAAGATGGCTATGCCGGGCGTAGTTGAACAGGAAATTGCCGGTGCTGTGGAAGGAATTTCCCTTTCATATGGCGGGCCGGTCTCCTTTCCGGTAATTTTGAGTGTCGACGGACAAACACTGCACAACCACAATCACGGAAATGTATTGCAGACAGGCAGGATGATGGTGACCGATGCCGGCTCGGAATCTGCACTGCATTATGCCAGTGATATCACCAGGACGGTACCCGTTGGCGGCAAGTTTAATGCCCGTCAAAAAGAGATCTATGAAATCGTTCTTAAGGCAAACATGGTGACCATTGAGGCCATCAAGCCTGGTGTTTATTACAAGGATATTCATTTGCTTGCAGCCCGTACCATCGCTGATGGTTTGAAAAACCTTGGCATCATGAAGGGGGATACGGAAGAGATCGTAAAACAGGGTGCGCATGCACTCTTCTTCCCGCATGGCCTCGGACATATGATGGGACTGGATGTGCATGATATGGAAGCCCTGGGCGAAAACTACGTTGGCTATGATGAAAGCATTCAGCGGAGCGAACAGTTTGGACTGGCATTTTTACGCCTGGCCAAAAAACTTGAACCCGGTTTCGTGCTGACCGATGAACCCGGTATTTATTTTATTCCCGCCCTGATCGACATGTGGCGCAGTGAAGGCAAATTCACAGAATTCATCAACTACGATAAAGCTGAAACTTACAAGGATTTCGGTGGCATCAGGATTGAGGATGACATACTCGTAAGCGATGATGGATATCGCGTTCTTGGCAAGCCGATACCAAAAACTGTGGATGAAGTGGAAGAGCTGATGAATAACGAATAGCGAATAGCGAATAACGAAAAAGGAATGCGGGAAAGACTGATAGGCAGAAGCATTTTATACAAAGGGAAAAAAATCAGCTTTGCTGATAGGGGCGCAGGGAATGCACTTGTACTTTTACATGGATTTTTGGAAAACAAGAGTATTTGGGATTATTTCTCCAAAAAACTTTCGGCAGATTACCGGGTGATCACCATCGACCTGCCTGGTTTTGGCGGGAGTGAGTGCCTGGGAAAGGTGCATTTGATGGAGCAGATGGCCAATGCGGTAAACAAAGTCCTGCAGCATTTGGAGGTGAAAAAGTGCCTGATGCTTGGTCATTCCATGGGGGGATATGTCACGCTGGCTTATGCAGCCAAATATCCCGGGAAGCTGAAAGGCTTCGGCCTGTTTCATTCACATGCCCTTGCTGACAGTCCTGAAGCCATACTTAACAGGAACAGGGCAATAAGTGTCGTTAAAGCAGACCGTGGAGGCTTCATCTATAATTTCATTCCTGAGCTTTTTGCCCCCGAAAATGTTTCCAAATATGAAAAAGAAATAAAGAAATTATTTGATGAAGCTTTGCTAACTTCCCGCAAAGCCATTATTGCTGCCATGGAAGGAATGAAATACAGGACTGATAAACTGGACGTGCTGATCAATGCCCGGGTGCCTGTCTTATTTATCCTCGGCAAAAAGGACAGCAGGATCCCGTTCGAAAAAACACTCGCCCAGGCTGCCCTGCCCGCCATCAGTGAAATCCTGCTGCTTGATGATGTCGGTCATATGGGATTTATCGAAGCACGGAAACTTACACTAAAGATCATTGAGGGCTTTGCAAGGAAGGTGTTTTGAAGACCTTATGATTAACGATTAACGATAAAGGTTAACAAGGAACAAGGAATGAATTGTAGATAATATTTCGAACTTCGTGCCCCCTCCATGCTAGCAGGGAGGGGGATAGGGGGTGGGTAAAAGGAATATCGAATATCGAATATCGAATATCGAATAACGAATAAAGAATAATGAACATCGAAGTTCTTTTTATCAGACATTAAATATGAAACCAACAATACATCGCGAATGTTAAGCTTTGTTAAATCATAAAGCAAAAGACATAATTGATTATTTTTGCTTTCAGTTTTAGCTTATACCATTCAGTTTAATACTTCAGGATCAATATGGGAAAACAGAAGGCAATATCCGGAAACCAAATCACTTCCACGGCAAAGAACAAAACCACCAGGCTCATTTTTCTTCTTGTCATCATCATTTATACTTTCATACTTTATGGAAACACATTAAACAACCGCTATTCTCTTGATGATTATATCATTAAAGGGAAAAGTGCTCAACTTGTTAAAGAAGGTATTGCATCTATCGGCGACATATTTACAACAACTTACACCAGCAGGAGCACTTCGGATGGCCTTGAAAAATCATATGGTTACCGACCCCTCGTACGGACTGTTTTTGCGATTGAATATTCTTTGTTCGGACTAAATCCGAGAATCAGTCATCTTATTAATGTCTTGATTTACCTGCTGATGGTTTTAGTATTATACCAGGTGCTCAGGCGAATTTTCAGGAATTATTCAATCTGGTTTCCATTTGTGATCATCCTGTTGTTTATAGCCCACCCGGTACATACTGAAGTTGTGGACAGTTTGAAAAACCGTGATGAATTGTTAAGTATGCTGTTTTCTCTGCTGAGCTTGCAATTGCTGCTCAAATATGCTGACAAGAACAAGGTAATTTTCCTTGTTATCGCTTTACTCAGTTATATTCTTGCTTTCTTAGCTAAACCAACAGCTCTCGCATTTTGGTTTGTGTTTCCGCTTACCTTATACTTCTTCACGAATATGAAGTTGAAAAAGATAGGGATCATCTTTGGCCTGCTTTCAATAATGATCGTGATCGGGGGGATGATGCCATTCTGGTTCCTGGAAAAAGTAAGGAATTTCTCCATGGTGGAAAACCCACTTTATTTTGAAGACAATATCTGGTATATCCTTGGTACAGGAATGTACAGCCTTGGATATTATTTCAAGATCCTGCTTATTCCCCATCCCCTCCTGTATTATTACGGATATAATATGATCCCTCTTGTAAACCTGGGAAATATTTGGGTTATCCTTTCCATAGTATTTCATCTCGGTATATTGCTTATTGCTCTGTGGAAGTTCAGGGAGAAACATGTGATCTCCTATGCTATACTCTTTTACCTGGTCACCATCGCAATGTTCAGCAATATTGTGCAAGCTGCCCCCGGTATTATTGCCGAAAGGTTTCTATTGATCCCTTCGCTGGGATTTGTGATCGTACTTGCCTGGCTTATGTTTAAATTGTTCAAAGCAAAGCCTGAATCTCCGGTTAATAAAGGAGCAAGCATATTTTTTACCCTGATACTCACTGTAGTGGTACTTGTTCCTTATTCCTACAAGACCATTCACAGGAATGCACTTTGGTATTCTGACCTGACACTTTACAGGGCAGATATGAAATACCTTGATAATTCCGTTAAGGCCCACGATCTGTTGGGAACAAGAATCATGAGAAAGGTAGAGCTTGAACTCTCCAAGCAGGTGAATGTTGCACAATTCCTGATGCCGGAAATTGAAAAGGCCTTAAATCATTTTCAGCGTGCTGTTGAAATTTGGCCGGGCCATGCTGCTTCCTGGAAGAATATGGCGATGATCTATAACCACCCTCGTATTGCAGAGCACCTCATTGCAAAAGGTGATACCTCAACTGCCGTCCTTTATAAGAGAAAGGCAATTTCAAGCTTCCGTAGAGCATTGGAGATCGAAGCTGGGGATGCTAAGGCCTTATTCAATCTGGGGCTGACATATGAAAATATGGGAATATTTGACTCTTCTGCGTATTTTTACGAGCAGTGCATCTATTTTAACCCTGACGATATTGATTCCAGATCCAGGCTGGCAAACCTCAATTTTATGAGGGGCGATGAAAAAGAAGCCATCAGGCTGAACATAGAGATCATCCGGCTGGATCCTCAGGAAGCACTGCCATATGTTAATTTTGGAAATTATTTTATGATGAAGGGCGATACGCTCAAGGCTGTTGAAAGTTATGAGGAGGCTGCCCTAAGGAATACCAGACCGCAAGTTTTCAGTTTCCTCGGCCAGTACTTTCTCGATAAAGGGGATATGGAAAAGGCAAAAATATACAGGGATAAATATCTGGAAGCAGTTCAGCCACGACAATAATGAAAAGTTATATAAAAGCCATCAGCTACCATTTACCGGAAAGGCTTGTC
Organism: Bacteroidota bacterium; assembly: GCA_013202965.1. Taxonomy (GTDB): domain Bacteria; phylum Bacteroidota; class Bacteroidia; order Bacteroidales; family B18-G4; genus B18-G4. The sequence goes on from JABMQZ010000222.1 coordinate 18,797, forward strand.
ACGAACGATGACCTGGCTCGTGAATTTCCCGACCTGAAGATTGATGACCTTACCAGGCTGACCGGGGTGAAGCGAAGGTATATAGCTGCTGAAGAGGAAACAGCTGCCGACCTTGCATATAATGCGGCCTTAAAGCTTTTTGAGGAGCACAGTATCAGCTCTGCTGAAATTGATCATGTGATCTTCTGTGCCCAGGGATCGGATTACATTACACCCTCAACAGCCTGTTTATTGCAGGATCGTCTTGACATACCCGAACATGCCGGATCCCTTGATATCAATCAGGGTTGTACCGGATTTATATATGGATTGAGTGTGGCCAATGGCCTGATCGCCACCGGCGGGGCAAAGAATGTCCTTTTACTTACTTCCGTAAACATCTCTGAACTCATACATCCCGAAGACAAAAGCAATCGCGCCATCTTTGGCGATGGAGCAGCTGCCACTCTTGTTTCCCTGAATGAAAATATGCGAGGATCGGAAATCGGAGACTTTGTTTTCGGTACAGATGGGAAAGGCTTTGATACCATCATCATCAAACATGGTGGTGCACGATACCCAATAAAAAAGTTTGATGCTGAAGATTATCGTGATGCAGCAGGGAATATTCGTAATGACAGGTGTTTTTATATGAATGGTGCCGCGGTCTTTACATTTTCATTGGAAAAGGTACCCGTGATGATAAAACAATTGCTGGATAAAGCAGGAATGTCAGAAGATGAGGTGGATATGTATGTGCTGCACCAGGCCAACCGGATCATCCTTGAAAGCATTTTCAGAAAGATGAAGATCCCGAAAGAGAAAACGCTCTTTCATCTCGAAGATTGTGGTAATACGGTAGCATCTACTATACCCATCGCACTTTACCATACCATTGTCGATGGCCGCGTGAAAAGGGGAGATACACTTATCCTCGCAGGCTTCGGAGTCGGGTTTTCCTGGGCGGCCTGTATACTAAAGTTTTAAAAATCCCCTGAATATGAGGTCTTAGTTAACAAAAACCCCAAATACCGCTTTACCCGGTGGAATTCCTATAGAAGGACTGGTAATTTCCATATAATCGCCCTGGACAACCAGTATTGGCGTTGGCAGATCAACACTTCCATAGACGCCTGATCCTGAGAGATCGATGGTATATGAGGTGGTTATAAGCCCTCCATTGGAAGTAATTACCAGGTCGATAGACGGATCATCATTCGTTGCATAAAATGAGATCGTGGTAATGTATCCTCCCCTTGCAAATACGCCCCTTGTAGAGATATTACTTCCCACCGCCGAACTGTTAACGGTTCCGTTGTATGCTGCAAACTTACCAACATCAACATTTCCTCCGAATTGCAGATAGAAAGCCCCCTGATTTTCACTGGTGATTATTTCACTCCAGTAGCTACCACTCCAAAAATAGAATCCCGGCCTTAAGTCTGAATTGCTTGTCGTATTATAAATCAGCAATGATTCAATTGCCAGGGGAATTGTTGTATTATCATTACGTCCGCTTAATGCTACCCGGGGTATCAGAATACCTGAATTGGAGGATGAAATATCCAGCATTGCAGATTCGTCCGGAAGATTTCCGGTGGTATTTATGGAAACCTGTCCGCTTAGGCTAAAAGCAAATGCTATAATAAGTATAGTAATTGAAGTCAGTCGTTTCATAGGTTTGGATTTGGGTAGGGTATAATACTACCCGGAACTAAGACCACTGGTTAAGTGTTAAATTTGATAACTTTAAACCAGTGAATTATGAAAGCAAAAAGACAAAAACACTCAGGAGCTTTTAAGGCGAAAGTTGCTATTGAA
>JABMQZ010000223.1 GCA_013202965.1 Bacteroidota bacterium
AGCATCTCCAGTGATTTTGTACAGATCAAGCGATTAAGTTTTCTTGAAGAAGATGTTCAAAGTGAAGGAAAGTTTTACTTTCAAAAAGAGAATCAGTTGCGCTGGGAATATAGCAAACCCTATTTTTACCTGATCATTTTCAATCATGATACCATCCTCATACAGGATGAAAACAAAACGAACAGCTATGATGCAGCCTCCAACAGGATGTTCAGGGAGATAAACAATATCATGCTGAGCATGGTAAACGGCACCATATTGGAAAGCAAAAACTTTGATTTTGAATATTTTGAAGATCCTTCCACCTATATGCTTGAACTGACTCCACTGGAAGAGGGCATGAAAGAATTTCTTTCGAAGATCCGCCTGTTTGTCAATAAGAATGATTATTCGGTGGATGAACTTTATATGATCGAAAAATCGGGGGATTACACCCACATCCGATTCATTAACAAAAACCTGAATGAAGAGATTCCGGAGCATATATTTGATCTGCATTAGCCTGATCCTGCTTATTCCCGGCGGATGCTATATGTCGCAGTATCAGAAAGCCGGCAAGACTAAAATCTCCGGTGTCGAATACCGTGAATTACAGGCCTTCTCCCCCGGTTTTGAAAAAGCATTGTATAAGTCGGATTTGAGTGTAAATGGACATGAATTTTCGGGGCTGATGATGATCAAAGCCTTCGGAAACGGATATTACAAAGTAGCTTTCTTCAGTGAATTGGGCCTGAATTTTTTCGATTTCGAGCTGCAGCCATCAGCAGATGGCAACAAGATGGAATTACAGGCCAATAACATCTATTCACAGCTCGACAGAAAGATTATCCTAAACTGCATGGAAAAATATTTCAGCATGTTGCTCAGTCCCGGGTCAGGCGAAACTGTTTCTGAAACGTATTTAAAGAAAGACGGCAGCAGGATCATGACAATGCTCAGGTCCTATAAAGGCCGCGATGCTTATTTAGGCAGGAACCTCATTGAGCCTTATTCCGAAATAGTAAACATCGGAGGCCTCAGGGGAAAGGACCGGGTTACCATTGCCCTATCTGCAAAGAAAACCAACAACAGCCCAGAAAGTATCCTGATTGAGCAGCCGGGCTTGAGATTGCGTTTTAGCCTTGAGCTTGTTGAGAAGTTTTAAGTTTTGAATTTTGAGTTTTAAGTTTTAGATTATTTTGGATCCTGGAACTTGGAATTTTAAGTTTATTATCCGTGTTCTATTCTTATATTAATGTTCACCGCAAAGATGCGAAAACACAGAGGTTCGTAAATGATGAATTTCTGATTTCTGGTATCTGGTATCTGATATCTGATTTCCCAACACCTAACACTTATAATATTACTTTTGTCAAATGGATCTGCAGTCTCTATTTACCATCAGTGAACAGAATATCAGGCAGGATGAATTTGATGCCCTTATTACCTTTGATCCGGATCATGATATTTTCAAAGGCCATTTCCCCGGCCAGCCTGTAGTACCCGGCGTTTGTCTTATACATATTGTTAAGGAGATAGCAGGCATCATTGCAAAAAGGGAAGTCCTGCTTAAAGATGGAAACAATATCAAGTTCCTGAATATGATCGATCCCCGGGAGCATCCGGAGGTTCTGTGTAGCGGAAGTTTCTCTTTTACCGAGGACAATATGCTTTTGTTTAAGGCCGGTATTTACCTTGACTCACGGGTTTTCTTTAAGTTTAAAGGAAGGTTTGAATTAGCATAACTCATAAAAGCAACCCTGCTAAAACCTCAGACTTCACCATCAGCCGGCATTTCTGATTTAACAATTTTATGTAAGTTTGTTATCCCTAAACAAAATTATACTATTATGAAAAAGATAATCCTGTTAAGCTTAATCCCAGTGCTGGCAATCATTGTATTTGTTGCAGCGCAAAACCCGCTTTCAGACCCGCCTGCTGAACCTCTTGCTGAAGACCTGGACCTTGGCTGGCCTGATAAAGTGATGAGCTTGCTCGAGCGTTCATGCTTCGATTGCCACCACAGTGATGCAGGCAATATGAAAGCGAAAAGCAAACTTAATTTTTCCAAATGGGAAGATTATAAAATCACAAAAAAGATCAGCAAACTCAATGCGATCAGCGAAAAGGTGAAGGAAAAGTCAATGCCAACGCAAAAATATCTCAAGAACTACCCCGACAGAGCGCTTTCAGACGAGGAGATTGGGGTGATCACCACTTGGGCCAATGCCGAAGCTGATAAACTGATGGAGGAATAGGCCGTCTTTGATATCAACAGATAATAAAGCTTTCGAACACAATGATTGTTGTGTTATTGTCCCCACTTATAATAACGAGGGAACACTTGCAGGAGTTCTTGACGACATCCTGAATTATACCGGCCACATCATCCTTGTGGATGATGGCTCAACAGATTCAACTCCTGAGATCCTCGACGGATATTCACAAATTGTGATTATCGCTTATCCTAAAAACAAAGGGAAAGGATATGCTTTACGAGAAGGCTTTGAAAAAGCGCGGAAATTAGCTTACCGCTACGCCATCAGCATAGATTCCGACGGCCAGCATTTTGCCTCAGACCTGCCTGCTTTCCTGAAAACCCTTGAAGATAATCCTGATACACTGATTGTCGGGGCGCGTAACATGGAAGGTGCCGGGGCACCGGGAAAAAGCAATTTTGGTTTCAGGTTTTCAAATTTCTGGTTTACCGTCACCACAGGCATCAGGCTTCCCGACACACAATGCGGGTTCCGCCTGTATCCCCTGAAGAAGCTTAATTCCATTGCTTTTGTCACACGCCGCTTCGAATTTGAGGTGGAAGTACTTGTACGGGCGGCCTGGAAAAAGATCAATATAATTCCTGTTCCCGTTAAGGTTTTTTACCCTCCGAAAGGCGAAAGGATAAGCCACTTCAGGCCATTCACCGACTTTTTCAGGATCAGTGTATTGAATACTGTACTGGTGATCCTCGCCCTGTTATTTTACAGGCCTTACCTCTTCTTTTCAGATATGACCTATAAAAAATTCAAGGCTTTTATCCGTAAAGAATTGTTCAATCCGGAAGAGACCAATGGAGTAAAGGTAGCTTCTGTAATGCTGGGTGCATTCATGGGGGTGGCTCCCTTTTGGGGCTGGCAGATGGCCATCGCCCTCGGCATTGCCATTGCCTTCAGGCTGAACAAGATCATCGTGCTGGCTGTATCAAATATCAGCATCCCTCCGATGATCCCTGTAATTCTCTACCTGAGCTATATCACCGGAGGTATTGTATTGGGAAAAGGGGTGGGAATTGACTTCCACAGCGGGATCACCCTGGAATTCGTGACCAACAACCTGTTTCAGTATATCATCGGTTCTCTCATTTTTGGCGTGGTACTGGCATTGGCTTTGGGATTTATCACTTATCTTGCACTGCTTTTTTTCAGGAAGCATCCAACAAGAAAAGCAGCTGACAATTCCAAAAACAAATAGCAGGAATGGGACGGGTATTTACGCTCATATACGATTTTTTTCACAGGCATCGTGTGGCCTTTGTGATCTTGTTTGTGATCTTACTCGGAACGGAAGCATGGTTTGGATCACAGATCAGGCTGGAGGAAGATATTAAGCGGGTAATCCCTGCCAGTGAGAAAAACAGCAAGCTGATCTCGGTGCTACAACATTCAAAATTTGCCGACAGGCTTGTCGTCTGTATTACTCAATCTGAGCAAGATGCGGAAGCGAGGCCAGGCCTGCTGATCAATTTTACCGAATCCCTGATCGACTCACTGGAGAATACCGATGCAGCCTCATACATATCATCCATAGAAAGCAAAGTATCACCCGGATCCATATCAGAAATTTACAGGCTATTTTATGAGAACCTGCCACTTTTTCTTGACGAGAAAGACTATCATACCATGGAGGGAATGCTCAGCGATTCTGCTGTCGCACTTGCAATCCGAAACGACTACCAGGCTTTGATCTCGCCCGGAGGATTTGTGATGCGTGAGTTCATCCTGAAAGATCCACTAAGCTTTACTCCCATTGCGCTCAAAAAGCTGGAAACCCTCAAATTGAGTGAAAACTTTGAGCTGTATAATGACTATATTCTTTCAAAGGACAGAAGGAATTTATTGTTCTTCATCATTCCGGCTAATCCTTCAACAGAAACTTCTGAAAATGCTGTATTACTCAGTATGCTTAACAATTTTGGCAACAGCATTGAAGAATATTACCGGGCCCATGCCGGCATGAGCTTTTTTGGTTCCATGGCTGCATCTGTCAGCAATGCATCCCAGATCAAAGCAGACATAATCAAAACAGTAAGTATTGCTGCGATCGCCCTGATCATATTTATAGGTTTGTATTTCCGCAGGAAAGCAGTCTTTCTCCTGATTTTTCTGCCTGCAATACTGGGGGGAGGGTTTTCCATCGCATTCATATTTCTCCTAAAATCTGAGGTTTCAGCAATTTCCCTCGGGCTGGGTTCAGTGATGCTTGGTATTTCCGTGGACTATGCCCTGCATTTCCTTTCTCATCTGAGGCAAACCGGCTCTGTCAGAACAGTGATCAATGATATTGCCAGCCCTGTGATCATGAGCAGCATTACCACGGCATCTGCCTTCCTGTGTTTACTGGTACTGCGATCAGAAGCCCTGCGTGATCTTGGACTTTTTGCGGCTGTCAGTGTGCTGTCTTCAGCAGTGTTTACCCTCACCATCCTGCCTCAATTTTTTAAGCAGGCCATTGTTCCCTCCGCTGGAAATAAACCAAATCGACTTGCAGCCTTCATCGGGCGCATCGCATCATACAAATATGACAGGAAAAGTAAGCTGCTTCTTGCCATTATCACCCTGTTCATTTTCTTTTTTATCACTTCCGGAAAAGTGAAATTTGAAAGCAATATGGACAGCATGAACTATTTAACGGAAAAGCTAATTCGGAGTGAAAATCATCTCGACAGCATTTCCAGTTATAAACTGCGCTCTGTCTTCCTGGTGTCTTCAGCAGGAAACCTTGAAGAAGCCCTGGCAATAAATGAAAGCATTATCCCGCTTACTGATAGCCTTCATGGATCGGGAATTGTGAAATCCTATACTTCAGTCCATACCTTTTATCCTTCGGAAAACTTACGAAACTTAAAAATCGAAAAATGGAATGGATTTTGGGATCAGCAAAAATCCGATGCGCTTAAAACTTCATTAGGCATTGCCTCAGAAGAATTCAGGTTTAAAGAAAATACGTTTTCCGAATTTTTTGAACTTCTTGAGCCGGGAAGCAAAAGTTTCGAATTATCTACTCTTGATCCACTCAGAAAAGCCTTTCTTGATGAATATATCACCGAAAAGGACAGCCTCGCCTTTGTTAGTACTTTGCTTAAGGTTGCACCGGAAGACAAACCGGCCATTTATGAGGCATTTGAGAAAATGGACGACATCATTGTTTTCGACAGGCAGTCCTTAACCTCTTCTTTTATGGATGGCCTGCGCCATGATTTTAATTTATTGATCATCTTATCGCTGGCTGTTGTCTTTCTGATCCTGACCCTGTCATTCGGAAGAATTGAACTGGGAATTATAACCTTGATCCCACTCCTGATCAGCTGGATCTGGACCTTGGGGATTATGGGCTTGCTTGGGATCCGGTTCAATATTTTTAATATCATCATCTCAACATTCATTTTCGGGCTGGGGATCGATTACGCCATCTTCATCATGCGCGGCCTTTTACAGGAATACCGCTTTGGCCGAAAAAAATTGAACTCATACAAAACATCCATCCTGCTTTCGGGTATCACTACCCTTGTAGGAATTGGGGTGTTGATATTTGCCAGGCATCCGGCCCTTCAGTCCATAGCGGTTTCGGCCATTATCGGCATAACATCAGTGATCTTTATCACTTATACGCTTTTACCACGGCTGTTCCGTTTCCTGGTTGAACATGAAGGCAGAAAACGATATTGGCCAGTCACTTTGCGTGATTTTATCTTTTCCTTTAACACTTTTATGATCTTTCTTATAGGGGTGATCCTTCTGAATATATTCGGACTTTTACTTAAGTATGCCATTCCCATTAAATTGTATAAAAAGAAATTGATCTTTCACCGGATGCTTTCGGCGGCATGCTGGACCATTGTTTACGGATCTGTAAATATCAGAAAGATCTTTTGGAACAGGAGTGGGGAAGATTTTAAAAAACCTGCAGTGGTCGTATCTAATCACCAATCTCATCTCGATACTGTTTTAAACATCCTGCAAAACCCCAGGATGTTACTGCTTACCGCACCCTGGGTACAAAAAAGTATCTTTTTCGGCTGGTTTATCCGCTTCGCTGACTTCTATCCGGTCACCCGGGGATTGGATCCTATCATGGATAAGTTGCGCGAAAGGGTAAATGAAGGCTATTCTATTTTCGTTTTTCCTGAAGGTACACGTTCTCCCAATCTCGAGATCGGACGCTTTCATCAGGGAGCTTTCCATATTGCGAAAGAGCTGAACCTGGAAATAATTCCAATTATTTCTTATGGTTCCGGAAATACCATGCCCAAATTTGAACCATTCCTTAAAACTTCCACCAGCACCATGACCATCCTGCCAAGGATCAGGCAGGATGATCCCCTGATCAAGGACAGCCTTCTTGCTACATCCAAATCCGTACGCAAATACATGAAGAAAGAATATGCCCTTATCAGATCAAGTATAGAAACTCCTGTGTTTTTCAGGAAAAAGCTTATCAGGAGTTTTCTTTATCGCGGGCCTGTTCTTGAATGGTACATGAAAGTAAAGATAAGGATGGAAGATAACTATCTCGTATTTCATAAGCACCTTCCGGAAAGTGGCCTGCTTACCGATATTGGCTGTGGATATGGATTTATGTCGTATATGCTTCATTTACTTGCTCCGCAGCGAAAGATCATAGCATATGATTACGACCGGGATAAAATAGATACTGCCAATCATTGTGCGCTGAAAAATAATAATATCCAATTCCACCATGCTGATGTAAGCCGGTTTGAAATCCCTCAGAGTGATGCATTCATATTGGCCGATGTGCTGCATTATATGCCTGAAGATGAGCAGGAAAACCTTATTGCTAAATGCACAGAAAAACTGAATGATATGGGTGTGATCATTATCCGTGATGCAAATGCCGCTTTAAAGAAGAAGCATCTTGGTACACGAATCTCGGAACTGTTTTCCACTCATCTTGGTTTTAATAAAACCATAGGGAAAAATAAAAAACTATATTTTATTTCAAAAGAAAAGTATTTGACAATATTTTTGCAGCTGGATCTACATGTAGAGATCATAGATGAAACAAAAATAACCTCTAACATTGTTTATGTATTAAGGAAAAAGCAATGATAAAATACGATACAGTGGTAATTGGCAGTGGCCTGGGCGGATTGATCAGTGGGTTTATTCTGAGCAAGGAGGGCATGAACGTATGTGTCCTAGAACAACACAGTAAAATAGGAGGCAACCTGCAAACCTTTAGCCGTGACGGATGCATTTTCGATACCGGCATGCATTATATCGGCAGCATGAGTGAAGGTCAGTATTTGCATAAATATTTTAAATATTTTGAATTGACTGATAAGCTCAGGCTGAAACAGCTGGATATAGATGGTTACGATACCATTACCTTCGACGATGATGCTACCGAATACAAGATGTCCCAGGGTTATGAAAACTTCATTGCACAATTACTATCATATTTTCCGGAAGAAAGAAATGGTCTTGAACGCTATACTAACAGATTAAAAGCAGTGGTAAAAAATTTCCCCTTGTACGACCTTACCCAGGTAGAAGCCTTTACCATTGATGTAGCTTTACTGGAGCAATGTGCCATGAGCCTGTTGAATGATGTTACAGACAATGAACGTATGAAAAACGTGCTGGCCGGAGCATTTTCTCTTTATGCCGGGCACCCGGAAAGCACTCCTTTATATATTCATGCCTGCACACGCGATTCATTAATCAACAGCAGCTGGCGTCCCATTGATGGAAGCCAGCAAATTGCTGACCTCCTCGCCGGGGGCATCAGAAAATACGGAGGTACGGTTTTAACTTCCTCCCGTGTAAAGAAATTCGATATTTCAAGTGAGAAGGCTGATGCTGTGATCCTGGAAAACGGGGAGAAAATTTTTGCAGATAATTTCATTTCCAATGCCCATCCGGTCTCAACACTCAATATGATCGGGGAGGGAAAGATCAAAAAGATATACCGTAAACGGATTATTGGGCTGGAAAATACCTGGGGTGCGTTTTCCTTATATGTTATTCTAAAAAAGGACTCCTTCCCCTATCTGAACAGAAACTTTTTTCATTACAACGCTACCGGGATACTTGGTGCAATTGATAATGAGGAACACTGGCCGGATAACTACTATTTCTATACCCCGGCTACATCCAATACCGATACGTATACTGAGTCCATAGTGGTTTTGGCTGACATGAAATTCGAAGAAGTAAGCCAATGGCTGGGAACCAAAGTAAATAAGCGGGGCGAAAGCTATGAAAGCTTTAAGAAGAGAAAAGCAGAGAAACTGTTGGATACCCTGGAGAAAAGGCTGCCCGGCATACGCGAAAAAATAGTAAAATATTATACTTCCACACCACTTACTTTCCGCGATTATACAGGGACAGAGGGAGGTTCGGCATACGGGATCATGAAAAACTGCAATGATCCCTTACGGTCTATCATCCTGCCAAGAACCAAGATCAGTAATTTATTTTTTACAGGCCAGAACATGAATCTGCATGGAATTTTAGGCGTTGCGGCAAGTGCAGTGATCACCTGTTCCGAAATCGTCGGCCTGAAATATCTTACCAAAAAAATCGCTGATGGCTAAAAAGCGGAAAAGAAAAATACTGTTGTACATACTGGCCATTTTTGTTCTGGCAATAATAGCTTTCGTCATATATTTCAATATTGTGGTACGGATCGATCCCCCAACGGAAATGGATCCGCATGAGATGGGATATACACGATCTCAAACTGATACTGTTTTCTATGCCTGTGAGAGCAGTTGGCTCAATCTCAACGAATACGGTTTATGGGAGCTTTATATTAAAGGCAATCCTTTTGAGCTAGGGATCATCAACGGCATACTCAGCAGTGAACTAATACAGGCGCAGGAAGATGCTTTTGTAAACCAGATCAGGGTGATGATCCCTTCCGAATCATACCTGAAATTCCTGAGATATTTTTTAGCATGGTTCAATAAAGACCTCGACAGTTATATCAGTAACGAATACCTGCTGGAAATATACGGAGTGTCAGCTTTTGCTTCTGAAGACTATGGTTTCATCGGCCCTAAATATCATCGCATCCTGAATTATCATGCCGCCCATGACATTGGCCATGCCCTGCAAAATATGCAGCTGGTGGAGTGCACGGCTTTCGGAGTCTGGGATGAAAGATCTGTTGACAGCGCATTGCTTATCGGCCGTAACTTTGATTTTTATGTAGGTGATGCATTCGCAAAAAATAAGATCATCGCATTTGTGAATCCTGATAAGGGCTATAAATTTGCGAGTGTGACATGGGCCGGGATGATCGGTGTTGTATCAGGAATGAATGAAAAAGGGCTGACAATCACCCTGAATTCTGCGAAATCTGAAATGCCCTTTGGGGCACGTACCCCGGTATCTATTATCGCCCGGGAAATCCTGCAGTACGCTTCCAATATTGAAGAAGCAATGGCCATCGCCTCGAAATGCAAATCCTTTGTTTCTGAAAGTTTTCTCATTGGCTCTGCTGAAGATCATAAAGCAGTGGTCATTGAAAAATCAATAGATCACACGATTCTGTATGATCCCGATACCAATTTTATTATCCTAACAAATCACTTTCAGTCAGATTATTTTAATGATGATGAACTGAACATTGAAAACCTGGCTAACGAAACTTCTTCTTATCGACATGAGAGAGTGAAAGAATTGCTTGACCTTCATCCGCACATTGATTATCATACAGCTGCCGGCATGCTACGCAACAAGAGAGGAAAAGGGAACAAGGACATCGGCCTTGCCAATGAAAAAGCCATCAACCAGTTAATTGCGCATCATTCCGTCATTTTCATACCCGAAGAAAAACTGTTCTGGATAAGCACTGCACCCTATCAGCTCGGAACCTATTTATGCTACAATCTGGATACGGTCTTTGCCGAAATGAGTGAAAGAAAATCCAAAACCAAGCTTTACGAAATCCAGATGAATATTCCCGCAGATACTTTCTTATTCAGTGCTGAATATGCTCATTTTTTGCATTATAAAGAATTGCTTATTGTCTTTCAGGATGCAATAAACAATGGGGACAAAATTGATAGCGAGGAATCAACGGTCAGGGAATTTATATCTGCCAATCCTGAGTATTTTCATGTGTATTCCATTCTTGGGCAGTATTATCAGGAACTCGAAAATTTCAGTGAAGCAATAAAATATTATAATTTAGCCTTATCGAAGGAGGTTTCCTCTGCAGACGAAAATAATACGATCAGAAAACGTTTGGAGGAATGCATGGAAGATCAATGACATGAACCACATCCCTAACATAGAAACCAGGCCACAAGAAGAGATCAGGGCATTTCAGGACAAGCAATTACTTGAAATGCTGGCATATGTGAGCATGCATTCGAAGTATTATTCGAATCTGTTTAAAGAGAAAGGAATCGATATTTCCGGCATTCACGACTGTGATGACCTTATTAAGCTTCCCCTTACCACTAAAGATGATCTTTACAAGCATAACGAAGATTTTATTTGCGTGCCGCACGAAAAGATTATCGACTACATTACCACTTCGGGGACACTTGGCGATCCTGTTACCTTTGCCATGACCGACAAAGATCTTGACAGGCTGGCCTATAATGAATATTTATCCCTGTCATGTGCTGGAGGGAGTGAGAAAGATATTTTTCAGTTGATGACCACCATCGACCGGCGATTTATGGCCGGGCTTGCTTATTTTCTTGGTGCCAGGCGGCTTGGTGCCGGCATCATCAGGGTAGGCAACGGCATGCCCGAACTGCAATGGGACACCATAAAAAGGATGAAACCTTCTGCTTTTATTGTGGTTCCCTCATTCCTGCTGAAGTTGATCGAATACGCTGAGAGCAATAATATCAATTATCGTGATACAGGAGTGAAGAAAGCGGTTTGCATTGGTGAACCTCTGCGAAACCCTGATTTTTCCCTTACCACCCTTGGAAAGAAGATCATAGAAAAATGGGATATCGAGCTGTACTCAACATATGCCTCCACAGAGATGAGCACCGCTTTTACCGAGTGCGAACACGGCCGGGGTGGGCATCATCATCCGGAGTTGATCATTGTTGAATTCCTGGATGATAACAATAAAGCTGTTGCGGAGAATGAACCCGGTGAGGTAACGATAACCACTCTTGGAGTGGAGGGAATGCCATTGTTGCGTTTTAAGACCGGCGATATTTGTTATCACTATACAGAACCCTGTGCTTGCGGCAGGACCACTACACGCCTTGGGCCTGTCATCGGTCGTAAAAAACAAATGATCAAGTTCAAGGGAACGACTTTATATCCACCCGCCTTATTTGATATCCTCGACAATATTAATGGAATAGAAAATTATGTTGTGGAGGTATTCACCAATGATATTGGTACGGATGAGATCCTCATCAGGATTGGAACCACAGAAGCCGGTGAAAATTTTGAAACCAGGCTTAAAGACCATTTCCGCGCAAAACTTCGCGTGGCTCCATCCATTATCATTGATTCAGTGGAAAATATTGACAAGGTCAAGTTCCCTGAAGAGAGCCGGAAAGCAATAAACTTTATTGATAAAAGGATATAATTTTCGTATATTCTTTTTAATTCTGATTATATTTGTATTTATAACTATAAAATTTAAAATCATGAAAAAACTTATTCTAATTGCCGGAATTTTTCTGGTATTTTCCTTTGTTTCTAAAGGACAGTACACCACAACTGATGTATTCAAGGTAGACAACATCACCTGGTACGGGCTTGATTTTTCCAACATTAAGCTTATCGGCTCTGAAGGCTTTACAGATCCAAATGCCATTAAGAACCAGTTTTTTAATTCCTGGAACAATCTTATCATTTCTGAACCTGAAAAGTATAATTTGGCTGAGGTTTTTTCCAAATCTTCGGTTGAAAACGATCTTAGCATTGTGACAGAAAGAAATACACTTCCTGATCCGGACAAGCTGGTCATTGAAGAAAATTATTCCTTCGGGGAAGATGAGGTAAAAAAGATCATTTCAGAATATGATATCACAGGCAAAGAAGGCATTGGCCTTGTGTTTATTATGGAAAGTTTCAATAAAACCAAAGAACAGGGATATATGTGGGTAAGCTTCTTTGACATTGAAACAAAAGAAGTGCTGCTTTCCAAAAAAATGAATGGAAAAGTAGGTGGATTTGGCATCCGTAATTACTGGGCCAAGAGTTTTTACAATGTTATGAAAAGAATTGGGAAGAAAGAATGGAAGGCCTGGAAAGCACAATATTAAATGATCAATTATCCATTTTCATTCCGATCACAATACCTGTTCTTACGTTTTTGCCTGCATCATAGCCGGCAACAAAGTCAATCCGAAAGACCGTGAAAATATTTTCTATTCCCGCACTGACTTCAAAATAGTTGTTAGTGAATTCTGAGGTGAAATACCTGAAGCCTCCGACAGCTTTCCATTTGGCCTTTCTGATCAGGGGAAGTTTGTTGAAGATAAAACCGTTGAAATGGTGCTCGGCACATACTTCAACATAGTTTTTATTGGTAGAATGTGTATAGTAATCCAGCATTTGAAAGGAATTTAGCCGATACCTGGCAAAAATGGTCCGGTTACCATTAAAATGCTTGTAATCCATAAATTCCATTTTTCGGTTATTCAGAAAAGTCCCGTAAGTGCCTTTGAACTGGAGAGTGCCCAATAAGCCAAGCTTTTGTTTTCCTTCAATGCCAATTTTAAGAAGATCGTAATCTACGTTGCTGCCCAGAAATCCATCAATGCCCTTTTTATAGCTGATCACAAGATCAGGGTACTTTGATCCAATGATCGACTTATTTGGTATGGACATATATTTTTGGCGGATCCTGATCCTGAAGGCCAGATCAATGGTAAGTGATTTGTTCCATGAAAAAGCAGGCCCTTTGTTCAGGGGGTGCTGTGGATCATTACTTGTAAAACGGTTTTTACTGCTCTTTACCCATGAATAGTCTGTTGTATTTACGAGAGCACTTCTGCCGGCATATTCAATACCCGCCATAAAAAATATACCATTGATCAGCTCGGAAAAGTGGGATACGCCCACCCAGCTTTTCTCATAAATTTTCATGTAATTATTCCCGTCAAGCAAAGTGTAAAAGGTATTCACAAACGGAGAGATCGGGTTGCTGGCGTTATATTGCACCGGACCTATTCCCCCTCTTAGTCTGATGTTTGCCGATTTGTTGCGATTATAGTAATAACGTGAATTCAAGCCATATCCCCAACGGACATTCGAAAAGCCATAAGATACATTCTGTGAGATGGTGAAACGATCACCGTTAGAAAAAGATTTTGAGAATCCCGTTCGAAGATACAGGTTCACACCCTGAACCGTATTGAAATTAACGGTGGTAAGGGGTGAATTAATACTGTATCTTGTGCTGTCATGCCTCCGGTAATAACTGTAGCCTGAGAGCAATGCACCCCATTTGATCTTATTTCTTTTCCGGTCGAGAGAATCAAGGTATTCTTTTGAACTCCTCAAATCCTGCAAGCTGTCCTCTTTTAAATAATTTCTTTGCTCTTCCGCAGTAAGAGGAATAGGCCTGTTTTCTGCCCAGTAGAGGGAATCCTTTTTATTTGCATCCTCGTTTGCACGGACAATCTCATTGCCAAAATATTTTCGTTCAAACTCATTATTGAAAATATAGTCGGTAAACTGGGAATGGAAGATCCCGTTACCGGCAAAACGTTTCCCGAAGAAATTAATTGAAAAAAAGAACTGCAATTTTTGTGTCAATGGCATCCATATGGAGTCATTCACCGGCACCATGCTCTTGGCAATCTTCACAGAATCAATAAAGTCAATATTGGCATCTTTACTGATCATCAGATCCAGGCTGTGTATTCTCCACGAGTCCTCAATGATATAAATATAGCCGCCAAAAACAGGGTCTATGTTTCGTTTTGGAATAACTTTTATTTTGTTCACCATGTAATCCTCCTCAAAATAAGTCCCTTCCAAACGATACTTGTAATAAAACATGGCGCTTGATCCTATTGGAGAAATAAAACCCCTCTCACTTGCGTCAACAGGTATGATAATGTTGTTATTATAAAAGTTGACCATAAAAAAAGTGATGAAGTTAAATCCAAAACCCTGGTCATTCCCACTCACTTTTACCGATATCATTTCCTCTTTGAACTTATCCGGCTGCTCATAGCTGATGATCGATTCCGATTCTGATAAATATACAATACCGAGAATGGAATCTTCTTTGGTATTGAGTGAATCCCCGAATATTTTGTCAGGGGCCTCCGTGACCCTGAAAATGCCCTTGGTATAAGCTTCGCATTTGTAGTTGTCCACCTGACGCAAATAATATTTTCTCATGCGGATGGCATTGCGGATGATACGATAAGCAGGATCTTCCGCATCTGCAGAAATAACGACTTCATCCAGGGAAACCTGTTCGTCTTCCATTACAATATTTAAAGAAAGCAGCTCCTTTCCCACTAAGATATTTTCATGATGCTGTTTATATCCGACATATTGAAAAACAAGTTCATAGGCACCATCCGGCAGTTCCAGTTCAAAATATCCTTCGGGATTTGAAGCTGTGCCCATGGTGGTTCCCATAATGTATACGCTGGCAAATGCAAGTGGTTCGCCAGACTGATTGGTGATGTGTCCGTTAATCATGCCTGCCTGGGCAAGCAGGCCTGCGCACAACAGGAAAAGAGTAAATATTATTCGCAATCGCATTATAACAAAGATAAGATAATTGCAGGCAAAAAGCCGGGATTCTTATAAAAATCACTTATTTTGCAAATCAAATAATTTGATATTTAAAACCAATGAAATTTCTATTTCTCTTTTTGATCACAGTATTTTGTGTGCAGATTCTGCCTGCCCAGGATTCTGATTTCCTTTTGGATGAACGAGATGGCAACATTTACCTGCTCATACAGTTTAACAACCAATGGTGGATGTGCCAGAACCTTAAATTCGATGCAGGAGAAGGTTCATCATGTTATGAAGGTGATGAAACAAACTGTATGCTCAAGGGGCGTTGGTATAACTGGGAAGCAGCACAAAGGGCGTGCCCGGAGGGATATCGCTTGCCAGGCGATGAAGACTGGAAAGCACTGGAAACCTTTATCGGAATGGATAAAGCGGACCTCGATAAACGCTATAACCGTAACTCCGGTACTGTCGGGAAATTTTTAAAAATTGACGGAGGCCTTGGATTTGATGCTGATTTTGCCGGAATTGTCAACCCCATTAGTGATGATGCCTATTTCTATACACATGCCTACTTCTGGACTGCCACCGAACATGATGAAATAAATGGTTGGGCTCGTGTGATGGAAAAAACCAAGATGGGCATCGACAGGCAGATCATCACCAAGAATTACGGGCTTTCTGTCCGCTGTGTAAAGGATGTCGTAGCAGAATCGCCGGATGAGGGGCTTTGAGACTGTGGGACTATGGGACTATGAGAATATGAGACATACCAAACCAGCAACCAGCAACCATTTTTTTCTTAATTTTGCACCCTAAATAATTGTATAAAACGGATGAGCACAAAGCCTGCAGAAGAAAACAAGGAATCCAAAAGGTCACTCAATTTCATTGAGTCCATCATTGAGGACGACATAAGTAATAAGAAGAACGAAAGCCGTGTACACACGCGTTTTCCTCCGGAACCGAACGGATACTTGCATATTGGTCATGCCAAGTCCATATGCCTGAATTTTGGACTGGCCAATAAGTATAAGGGCTTGTGCAATCTTCGTTTCGATGATACCAACCCGACACGGGAAGAAGAGGAATATATCAATTCCATTATTGAGGATGTAAAATGGCTGGGCTTCGACTGGGAAGACCGTTTGTTTTATGCTTCCGATTATTTTGATCAGCTTTACGGATACGCGGTTGAATTAATAAAAAAAGGAAAAGCGTACGTATGCGATCTTGATGTGGACCAGATCAGGGA
>JABMQZ010000224.1 GCA_013202965.1 Bacteroidota bacterium
CATAACAGATTGCAGTTGCTCACGCTCTTCTTTTATAAGTGTAACCTTGTATCGAACCATCGTTTTTGCCTGCAATATACAAAATAAAACAGACATTATCAAGTTGACATGGCACTAGTCTCATAGTCTCCCAATCTCTTCTACAAATTTACTACTTTTACGCTTCCATAACTAAACCCTGGCCCATGCTCATCAAAGAGCCATTACTATACAGAACTTCACCAACGCTTAAACTTCTGAGTGTCCTTCTTATCATCCTTCTCAGTCTCCTGTTTACTTTGATCATAAGCATTGTAATAGGTTTTCTGTTTTACGGAGGTGATATGATGGATTATCTGAGTGAGAGCCTGTCATTTTCGGATCCTGAGCTCCTGCCTATGCTCAAATACCTTCAAATTGTTAACACATTGGGACTCTTCGTATTTCCTCCATTGATCTTTGCCTATATGGTCAGCAGGAAGCCCTGGCAGTATTTGAATCTTCACCGTAATCCGGCATTTGTCAGCACTCTTACAGCGATTGCGGCGATAGTGGTGATCCTGCCTTTCCTGCACTGGGTTGCTGACATCAATGAGATGATGCTGCTTCCGGAATGGATGTCGGGGATAGAAAACTGGATGAAGCGTAGCGAAGAGCAAGCCAAAGAATTAACGGATCTTTTCCTTGGCACAAGCAGTATTGCAGGCCTGATGGTGAATATGCTGATGATAGCTATTTTACCGGCCATAGGAGAGGAGCTGCTTTTTCGTGCTGTATTATTACGGCTTTTTCGTGAGTTGACAAAAAATGTACATCTTGCCGTGATCATTTCCGCTATCCTTTTCAGTGCGCTGCATATGCAGTTTTATGGATTCCTTCCCCGCTTTATTCTTGGGCTTTTCCTGGGGTATCTTTTCGTCTGGACGCGCTCGATCTGGGTTCCCATACTTGTTCATTTCTTTAACAATGGGATTGCTGTATTTGCAGCATGGATGTTTGCCAGGGGCAATATATCAACGGATGCTTCCTCCTTTGGGGAAACAGGGCAGACATTTTTGATTATCGCCAGCCTGGTTATGGTGATCGCATTGACTGCATTAATATGGTATTCCGAGGCAAAAAAAAAGGGAAGCACCCTTGATTGATGCTTCCCGAATATTTTGGCTTAAAAAAATTAATAGCTTATCCCTGCTACTTTTCTTGAAGAGTAGTTGATCTTAAGAGCCCCTACCTTTCTGAGTTCCTGTTTGATATCAGTGATGACTCCCATTCTGGTAGCTTTATCTGCTTTAATGGAGGTTGTCATGAACGGACGATCCTCCTCACTGCGTTGTTCTTTTTCTGTAGCAATGAATTCCGCAATGTCGGTGGTACTGGCAAAAGCATCGTTGAGTTGAATCCTGGATTCAGTCCCGAACTTTGCTTTTTTCATAGGAACACCAACATAAATATAACTTACAAGAGATTTCTTTTCAAGCTTCTGAACCTCGCTGGCTTCCGGTGGTATAACCTGTACAATAAGTGTAACCTCGCGCATGGTGGTGGTGACCATAAAGAAGAAAAGAAGCATAAAAATAATATCCGGCAGGGCCGAAGTATTAATCGCTTGCATACCTGATGACTTTTTCTTTTTAAAGCGGGCCATATTAATTTCCTCCTATATTTTCAGGTTCAGCTTCGGAGATTGCTATAGGTATAGCCTTTTGCACGGCTTTTCGTCGGTCCTTATTAATTAGGTTCTTGAACTTAACACCATAAAACCTCAAGGAGATATCATCTCTGAGCTCCCGGAATGCGGTGGTAAGTTCATTCTGGACTTTGATATACATCTCATAGGAAGTTCCCCTGTCATTTTTCAGTGATACAACCCCTTTCGACACCTCAACATCTCCCAGGTTCTCAATATACCTGAGCTCTTTTTCAGGGAGGTCTTCCCTGTTGCCCGGGTTTGTCATAAACTCTTTGACATCTTCTTTCAGGGTACGGATATCTGACAGTGAACCTTCCACCATCAGGCGGTCGGAGCTACTTACCAAGACTTTGAAAATATTTCTTTCATTGATATCCATTTCTGTATCATCTTCAACAGGCGGAGGTAGCTTCCTTGTAATCCCTGTATCAACATCCATGGTAGTGGTTACCAGGAAAAAGATCAGTAGCAGGAACGCGATGTCCGCCATTGATCCGGCATTTATTTCAGGTACTTTTCTGGATGCCATGATTGTTGTTATTTAAAGATTTTTGAAATACTGGAGTAGATGATCGAAAGCACGGTAAGGCCACCAAGGAAATACGTAAAGATCAATCCTGCGCCAACATATTTAACTGTTGTGGCAGTCGTTCCGAGCTTTTCGAGCTGAAATTCGGTCCAGGTCACCTGTGACATCGAATAAGAAATGATGGCAAGGATAACCATAATACCCAGCGCAATGAAGATCTTGATTGAATTCTTTGGATTCATGATCAGGTTAATAATGGGGAAGATGATCGAGAGCGCTGCAGTTAAGATCAATAGAAAGTAGCCCCAGTAGATAAAATAGTCATCGCTGATTACATTTACAAAAAATAAAATCGCCAATAACGCAGAGATGGCAAGGATCACTCCCAGAAATATACGTAATATTTTTGATGCTAGAACAGTCATAATCATGAAGTTTTATTTTTTATACTTTGCAAGAATATCAATGAATGAAATGCTACTGTCTTCCATGGCATTGACGAGCCCGTCAACCTTGGATAAAATATAGTTGTAGAAGATCTGAAGGATGATAGCAACGATCAGACCAAATACAGTTGTCAACAGCGCCATTTTAATACCACCTGCAACAACAGCTGGTGAGATATCACCTACTGCTTCAATGTTATCGAAAGCAGAGATCATCCCGATCACAGTACCCATAAACCCAAGCATTGGTGCAATTGCAATGAAGAGAGAGATCCATGATAGTCCGCTTTCAAGCCTTCCCATGAGAACGCTTCCGTATGCTACAATGGATTTTTCGACTTCTTCAAGTCCGTCATCATACCTGCTAAGTCCCTGGTAGAAGATACTGGCAACAGGGCCACGGGTGTCTTTGCAAACCTCTTTGGCGGCCTCAACACCTCCGGTTTCAACGGCACTTTCTACTTTATTAAGTAGTTTCCTGGTATTGGTGGTGGAAAGGTTCAGATAAATGATCCTTTCAATACAAATAGCCAGGCCGAAGATCAATGCAAGAAGTACAAAACTCATGAACATGGCATTACCTGCAATGAATTCTTCTTTAAGTACCTGGTGGAAGCCTTTGGCTTCAACAACTTCGTCTTCTAATGTGGTAGCAGAAGATTCCGCCTGGACAACTTCAACAACGACTGTTGTGTCAACAGCAGTGGTATCTGTAACGACAGCGTCTTCATCTTGCGCGAAAGTTGTGGTTGAAACCACAAACACGAGCATTCCTGCGATGGTCAGAAAAGCAATTAATTTTTTCATAGCCAATAATTGTTTAATTCTACGTTTTGGATAATTTTTGATTAATATTATTTTACTTATTTATTTATTTATTCTCTTCTTTACGTGCAACACTATGCGGAGAGAATGGGATTCGAACCCATGATGCGCTTTCGGCGCATACACGCTTTCCAGGCGTGCGCCTTCGACC
>JABMQZ010000225.1 GCA_013202965.1 Bacteroidota bacterium
GGAGATATTTGTTCCCTGTGCATTTTTTACTTTAAACATCAGCTGTCGGACATCTGCCGGAACCGGAAACATCCGGATTCCGTTCAGGGCCCTTTCCAGCATATGGGTTTGAATACCTACATTATTAAATGGTTTCGTCCATTCACGCACGGCCTTGTTTGGATTTTCACCGTAAAGCAGGTTCACCTGTTCAAAGGCTCCACCATTGGTTTCAACACGCGCAAAGCAGCCCATGTCAATGATGACCGGGGCTATTTTTGTGAGCTGGTCAACCCGCGGGACATATTTCCCGGAGGACTGCCACATATCGCGGTAGACGAGGCTGAATTTTATTGGTCTCTTTTTTGCCATATCTAGTTCTTAGTTTTTCAGTTTCTTGATCCGTTTAAACATTCCATTTAGCCTTACGTTTCTCAAGGAATGATGCCATTCCTTCCTGCCCCTCTTCGGAGGCTCGCAATTCGGCAATCAGTTTTGCAGTATAATCAATGGAATCCTCAAAATTGTATTTGTTAAAGAGGTTATATATGAGCTCTTTCGTTGCTCCCATGGCTGCCGGGCCACTGCTCATCAGCATCTTTTTTGTAAATGCCAGTTGCCCTTCGAGAGCTTCTTCATCTGCAAAGGATTTGTTGACCAGTCCACAGGTTTCTGCCTCCTTACCCAGGAAACGCCTGCCGGTGATCATCAGGTCGCGGGCACCATACTCACCAATGCGTTTGCAAACATATGGAGAGATGGTGGCAGGGGCGATACCCAGCTTAACCTCTGCAAAAGCAAACTTGGTTTCATCATCACAGTACACAAAGTCGCAGGCAGCCAGCAGGCCATTGGCACCGCCAATAGCTGCTCCATGAACAAGGGCGATGCTTGGTTTTTTGCAAGTGTAAATGGCATTGAAACACTTTGCCAGCTTCAGGCTGTCCTGGTAATTTTCCTCAAAGCCAAATTCTGCAATCCCCTTCATATAATTAAGGTCGGCACCGGCACAGAATGATTTCCCACGGCCACGTAAGATCACAAAACGGACGTCATCCATGTCGTTCACCTTTTCAAAAGCATCAATGATCTCCCCGATCATCTCTGCATTCATAGCGTTGTGAACTTCCGGCCGGTTCAGCCAGATAATCCCGGCATTTTCAGCTATTTCAAATTCAATGTTATTGTAACTCATGATCCTGGATTTACATTCTGAATACACCATATTTCTGATCCGGGAAGGGTTGATTCAGCGACATGGCAATCCCCATGGCGATCACTTTCCTGGTGTCGACAGGGTCGAGGATGCCGTCGTCCCATAAACGCGAAGTGCTGTAATAAGCTGAGCCTTCCACATTATATTTATCTTCAATGGTTTTGCGCATTTTGTCGATCTCTTCCTGGGGCATTTCCTCTCCTCTTGCGGCATATTGGTCTTTCTTGACCGTAATAAGCACATTCGCTGCCTGCTGGCCACCCATCACCGAGATCTTTGCATTGGGCCACATAAACAACAGGCGCGGATCGTAAGCCCTGCCTGCCATCCCATAGTTTCCTGCGCCAAATGATCCGCCAAAAAGAATGGTAAACTTCGGCACATTCGCATTGGCCACCGCATGCACCATCTTGGCACCGTCTTTTGCAATGCCCCGATGCTCGAAATCCTTACCCACAATAAACCCTGTGATATTCTGAAGGAACACCAGTGGAATTTTTCTCGAAGTACAAAGTTCTATGAAGTGTGTCCCCTTCACAGCTGATTCGGGCATAAGCACGCCATTGTTAGCAAGTATCCCTACCGGGTAACCCATGATACGGGCAAAGCCGGTTACCAGTGTGGGTGCATATTTTTCCTTGAACTCATGAAATTTACTTCCATCCACGATGCGCATGATCACCTCACGGGAGTCAACAGCTTTCTTAAAGTTAACCGGGGCAATGCCATAAAGTTCTTCAGGATCATAAGCCGGATCTTCGGGAGCGATGACATCGAGGATCTGCTTTTTGTTTTCTTTCACGGATTCGAAGATGTTACGACAGATCTGTATGGCATGCGTATCGTTTTCAGCCAGGTGATCGGCAACTCCGGAAATCCTGGTATGGACTTCACCTCCGCCAAGTTCTTCAGCCGTGACCACCTCGCCTGTTGCAGCCTTTACCAGTGGCGGGCCACCCAGGAAAATGGTTCCCTGATTTTTCACGATGATGGCTTCATCGCTCATGGCAGGCACATAAGCACCCCCTGCGGTACACGATCCCATCACAATGGCGATCTGCGGAACGCCCATGGCAGAAAGTTTTGCCTGGTTATAAAAGAAGCGCCCAAAATGATTTTTGTCAGGAAAAACCGTATCCTGTTCAGGAAGAAAGGCACCACCGGAATCCACCATGTATACGGTCGGAAGCCTGTTTTCTATGGCAATTTCCTGTGCACGGAGATGTTTACGGATGGTCCACTGCATATAGGTGCCGCCTTTAACGGTAGCATCATTGGCAATGATCACCGTTTCCCTTCCCTGTATCACACCAATCCCGGTTACGATACCTGCTGACGGAAATCCGTTGTCGTACTGGTCATAGGCGGCCAGTGAGGAAAGTTCAAGAAAAGGAGTGTTCGGGTCGATCAGTTTATTGATGCGTTCCCGGGCAAGAAGCTTCCCTCTTTCCTTATGTTTTTGAATTGCTTTCTCGGATCCTCCCTTAGTGACTTCCTTATGGATCTCCCTGTACCTGTCAAGTAATTCCAGAAAGGCTTTTCTGTTCTCTTTAAACTCCTTTGAGTTTACATCGATTTTGGTTTCTAGTTTGAACATTTGAAGGCTTTTATTATTAAGAAGATAAAATGTACAATTGAGTATTCCTCAATACTGAGGGATGCAATTATACTCAAAATTTCTGTGATATGAAAATTAAGTTTACAGAACTTCTAGAGCCAAAAATTCGTCCGGCACCCGAAGAGCTTGGAGGAAGCACCCCAAAGGGGTGCACGGAGGATATCTGATACAAAATACAAAATACAAAATACAAAAAACAAGTTCCAAATCTGCTATCCCCTCGTTTCTTTTTATAACAAGTAAATTCAAGTAGTAAGTGCAAGAAATTATGAAAGGAAATTTTCCTATCTTAGCACAGAATAATATCCAGAACATTTCCCATAGGAAATTCTTCATTTTATATTCAACACTTTAACTTAAAACTTAAAATTTAAAACTTAAAACTTAAAAGTATGAGTTTCAATTATCCCAAAAAAGTAAGAATAGGAGACATTACCGTTAGAGATGGATTCCAGCATGAAGAACAATTCATTCCGACCGAGGCCAAACTATGGGTGCTCGAACAGCTGATCCTGGCCGGATTCAAAAATATAGAGACTACAAATTTCGGAAACCCGAAAGGGATGCCCCAGTTCAAGGATGCCGATGAGCTGATGATCAATCTTCACAAAAGCAAAAAGGTAAAGCATTTGCTGGATGATGTTACGGTTACTGCGATAACCATTCGGGAACGAGCTATCGACAGAGCTATCCAGGCCAAGAAGGATGGATATGGTCCTGACAGGATACTTGTGATGGCTTCAACATCTGAATCACACCAGAAAATAAACTCCGGACTGAGCATTGACGAATATTTTAAGTTTTGTGAAAAATATATTCCCAAGTGTCACGATGCAGGCATTCTCGTAAATGGAACAGTAAGCACCATTTGGGGATGTCCGGTCGAAGGCCCTACCGAATTATCCAAAGCCATAGAGTTTACAAAACGCTTTCTTGATATAGGCGCCGACGACATTGAGCATGCCGACCATGATGGTTCTGCATCTCCCGACAGGGTCTATAAATATTATTCCATGCTTCTGGATGCGATCCCAAATCCGGAAAAACATATTGTTCACTTCCACGTCTCAAGGGGATGGGGTTCGGCCAATGTCCTGGCAGCACTACAGGCCGGCATGACCAATTTTGAATCTACCATGGGTGGTATCGGCGGCCAGCCTGCAAACTTTGTTAGTGGCGTACCTGTTTCCGGAACAGGAAGTTATTATTACAAAGATCCCAATCTTGTCGGACTTGTATCTACTGAAGACATGGTGGTTATGATGGATGAGATGGGCATTGATACCGGACTTGATGTTGACAAGGTCCTGGAGATCGGGCAGATGGTAGAACGCATCGTTGGCCGTCCACTTCGCTCCGAATCTATTAAGAATGGAAGGATTCCCAAGGAACTCAGTGGGAGAGATAGGTAGCAGGAGTACTGAGTTCCGAGTGCTGAGTGCCGAGTGGAGAATTAAAGTTTAGAGTGTAGATTTATGAGTTAATTCATAATCTATAATCCAAAATCCAAAAAAGTGAGTATCAAGATCATCGAAACCCCCCGTGATGGATTTCAGGGGATGCCGCATTTTATTCCGACCTCCATCAAGACGGAATATATCAATCGCTTGTTCAAGGCAGGTTTCGATACCATTGAGGTTGGTAGTTTTGTGTCTCCAAAAGCCATTCCCCAGATGAAAGATACTGCTGAGGTACTGGATGGCCTTGATTTGAACAATGCCTCATCCAAAGTAATGGTGCTCATTGGCAATGTTAAAGGTGGAACCGATGCAGTGAAACAGGAAAAAACAGATATACTGTTATTTCCTTTTGCACTTTCCGAGACTTTTCTTAACAAGAATATCAATTCAAGTTTTGACAAATCAAAGGTGGTCATAAGGGAATTACAGGAACTGGCAGCAGAACACAATAAAGAACTTATTGTATACCTTTCAATGGGTTTCGGGAATCCTTACGGAGATCCCTGGTCGGTGGGATTTGTCCGTGATATGGCCGGATATTTGTACGAACAGGGCTTCAGGGTGATCCCATTGGCAGATGTGCTTGGTTCAGCCGGTCCGGACCTGATAAATGATGTATATTCTACCCTGGCTCCTGCGTTCCCCGATGTAGAGTTCGGCATCCACCTGCATACCACCCCCGATGAATACTATGATAAAGTAGACGCTGCTTATTCAGCCGGTGTCCGGCGTTTTGATACCGTGCTGGGAGGCATCGGTGGTTGTCCTATGACCGACAAGGTTCTGGTCGGGAACCTGAATACGCTCTCACTTCTGGAGTATTGTGAAAGGAAAGGGATCGCTCATGGGCTGGATAAAGAAATGCTCCTTGAAATAGCAGGTCTTTATAGTTTCTGAAGTTTTGCTCTTTGTTCATGCCGGTTAAGGGCAAAGCGTTAACGGAAAACGGTTCATTTGAGTTCTGAGCAAAATGGCAAATTCACCCAACACCCAAAACCTAAATTATATTTCTGAAAGCGGGAAGGTTTCCTTCACCCTCACGCCTTTTTCAGTCTGCTGGAGCGTACAACATTCGTTATAAATGTCATGCTCGAAAAAGAGCACGAAATCACCGGGAACCGCCTCTTCATAAAATCTGGTTTTATCATCTAATGTGACCAGAGGCCTGGTATCGTAGGCCATGATCCACGGCATGGGAATATGCGTGCTTGCAGGCAGTAGGTCTGCCATAAAGGCGACTGTCCGGCCATGATAGTTGATCAATGGAATGATCTGACCCTCAGTATGCCCATTAAATATCCTGACTGAAATATTCGAAATGATCTCCCCTTCCTCTTCTATCAGTTTCAGATTTCCGCTTTCCGCGATAGGAAAAATGTTTTCTTTTAAGAAAGATGCACTTTCACGATGGTTTGGATCTACTGCCCATTCATATTGCTGACGGCTTACCCAATAAGTTGCATTTGGGAAGGCAGGTTCAAACCCGCTGCGGTCTTTATTATGTTTAATACTTCCTCCGCAATGATCAAAATGCAAATGTGTGAGGATCATATCCGTGATATCTTCCGGGGAAAATCCATGCCTGGCAAGGGAATTTTCAAGAGTATCATCGCCGTTCAGGTAATAATGCTTCAGGAAATTCTGGTCCTGCTTGTCTCCTATTCCGTTATCAATAAGGATCAGCCGGTCATCATCTTCGATGAGAAGACATCGCATGGCCCAATTGCAAAGATTATTTTCATCGGCAGGGTATTGCTTCTGCCAGAGCACTTTAGGAACAACGCCAAACATGGCGCCGCCATCGAGTTTAAGGTTACTGGTTTCTATGGGAAAAAGTTTCATTAAAATTTTAAGTTTTGAATTTTGAGTTTTAAATTACATCGATAAATAAACCAATTACAAGCAGGAAAGTTCATTGAGGGCATATGCATAAGCTCCAACAGCCACTGCCTGAGAAGTTCCTAATCGTGATATGCCTACACCAAGCTTTTTCACAGGATCATAGTTGATTTGTTTGTTACTGAAAGGCACCTGGATATATAAAGATGTATCCTTAAGAAAATTATTAAAGCCGGCCTGATCTTGCAGGTTATATGCAGAAATCTCCAGTCGTGGAAGCTTATCCCCACTTATTTCCCTGAATGAGCAATTCATTTCTTCCATCAGTCCGGGCAAGAACAGCGGCCATGCACCCGCCAGCCCGCCACCAATCACGATCAGCCCGTCAATAAGTGTAATAGCATCTGCAAGTGTGTTGCCTGCCACCTCTGCAAATTCTTTATATGCAATTATTGCTGCTTCAGCATTCTCTTCCACATTTTCCATTCCTATATTGAATATGGCTTCCGGCCCGGGGGTATCATCCAATGACAATCCTGCTTCCCTTGCAAACACGCGCCTGATCCCTCTGATGCTGACACTGTCCTCTGTACTGGTACTGGGATATAATTTGTTTCGCATACGATTGATCTCGGCACCGGCAGAATTATCACCGGTAAAAAGCTTTCCCTGCCTGACAATGCCAGCACCAAATCCAGTCCCGAATGTCACGCCCAGAAGGTTTTTGTACGCTTTTTGGCTGCCCGCATTTTTCAATGCCTTGTTAACTTCCGGCAACAAGCCTGCAATGGCTTCTCCATAAGTAAAAAGATCACCATCGTTATTAATAAATACCGGAATCCCAAAGTGTTCTTCCAACATGCTCTTCAATGGCACCCCTCCCCTGAACAGTGGCAGGTTTTCCAGGTCACCAATGATGCCGTTCTCATAATCTGCCGGCCCCGGGAAACAAAAACTGATGGCTGAAGGTTTGGCTTCCGCTTGCTTCATCACCTCTTCAAACCCACGGATGATCATTTTTAGCATCCCCTCCAGTGAGTCTGCCTCAGCAGGCAACCTGATCCCCCCGCTAAAAGCTTCACCTCCCCGCACAGCAGCAAAATCAAAATTAGTTCCACCCGCATCAAGGGTGAGGATGATGCGGTTATCTGACTTGTATTTCATTCTTCATTTTTCTTGCAAGATAACAGAATAAAGAACAAGGAACAGGAATAAAGGAAGGATATTGATTGTCGATTGTCGATTTTCAATTTTCAATTTTCAATTTTCGATATTCGATTTTCGATTTTCAAAGGTCAGGTCCTGTTCTTATTCCAGGTTCTTCCTTCCTGGTTCAGGGTCCCTTATTCAGGGAGTTTACGAGCGGGAACCTTTTTATAGATGAGGGTTATTCCAAAGTTGTGGCCTTCTTTTTCGATGACGATCCTATATTCAGAACTCTCTTTGAGTTCATAGCCTTCGGGCAATTCAGCTGACTTATATCCGGGACCATATACCCATGGCCCATAGGGGCTGCACTCGACCGTAAAATAATTATCCGGTGCGTTCGCCCCAGAATGATAAGCCCCTCCCGGTTCACCGGGTACAGTCCATATTTCGTAATCCACTTCCCAGGCATAGGATGCCCATGCCTGTCCGTTCCAGAAACTGCCATCATAGTATAATGTATAATAGCCCGGCCAGGCACTGTAATACCTTCCGTATTCAAATACAGGCGGAATATCAGCTGTACCGGCATCAATATAATCCGGTTTTGCATCGATCCAGCTAATCGAAAGAAATGCGTAGCCGGGACGGCCGTCACGGCCATACCATGGCTCAGTATAGCATGATGTAATGAGCAAGGAGAGCAACAGCAGGCTAAGCCATTTCATGTGGGGTCTGGCCTTTTCGGCGATCAATTCCCGGGCTGGGTTTTGAACAAGTGTTTTCATTTCAGTGGGTATTTAAAGTTTAATAATATGGGGCCCCACCAGAATAATTCAATTAGTGTGCCAAAAATATTAAGATTAAGTACAAAGTATCAAGTATTACGTATTCTTTCATTAATGAAACTTTTCATTTTTCACTACAAATCTCCATCAGGCACCAGGCACTCACAGACATTCTTGAGAAGTAGAATTCTAGAAATCAAGAGATAAAGAAAAATAGAATACGGGTTTATTTACTCTGCCGTCTTCCACACCCCAGGCAAGGTCGCCACGCATAAAGTAGCTGAAAATACGGCTTCTGAGACCAAAGCCAAACCCACCTACCATTGGGTCGCGCTGTTGCTCTACCCTGATGAGCAGGGAGCCGTTGTAAATATATTTTGTATACAGAGAGTTTTCTATGGAATATGGATTCCAGCTTGTCCATGCGGTACCGGCATCCACGAATCCAAGCATCTGGAAATTATTCAGAAAATCGGATTTTATCGGCCGATTATACAGGTATTTGAATATTGGCATACGTAATTCAGAATTGATCAACACAAAATTGTTCCCATTACGGATGTTTTGATGGAAACCACGCATATTGGTTGCCAGTGTCTGAAAGGCATAATTCTGAGAATAATCGATAGGGGTTCCCCTGTTGAATTTTGGAGACAGCCAGTTGTCCACACCGCCCATATAATAGATGAGTTTGTTATGGCCCAGGGATGTGCTGGCAGCAAAACGGTTGGCCCAGATAAAGGTTCTGTGAATCTTGGTATAGTGCCTGAAATCCACTCCCAAAACGATCAGTTGCTGATTTCCTTTTTCAATTTGCTGATAATACTCTCCGAACACCTTATACCTGGTTCCTTCAAACAGGTTCAGCCCCAGTTTACGGGTGTTGTCATAGATCAGTTCTCCTTTCAATCCGGCCCAGTTTTTACGGAGCGTTTGCTCTTTCAGGCTGATCCTGTCAGTCGACAATACCACCCTTGCATCATGGCGGTAAGACGCTGTTCCCCTGACAGCAAACACAGGGCTAAAGGGCCATGTCAGCACATAATAGGCTTCATGGGAATGATTTCTGATGATATCATAACCCGTTATATTTTCTACTGTAACCCTGTGCAGTACCACTTCCTTGTCGAGACGATGCTTCAGGTTACTGTAACTAAATATATATTCATTGTTGATCAGGTTAATATTCAGCCTGACCCCTCCAACAATTCTGTAATCCTCAAGCAGGTCTGTCATGCCAACCTTGAATAAGGCATTAAATCCGGGATTCAGAAAAATGGGTGCCCCTCCACCTGCAAAGGGCTGGTAGGTCATGTTAATGAAATTAAAATCGATCTGTGTAACGAATTCGGACATTGAATATTCAACCCTGTAATTCAGTCTTTTAGGAACAACAAATTCTTTAATACCATCAGTTTCGACACTCCCTATGGCTTGACTTGTTCCCCCGGCATCCAAAATGGCCTGCCGGTCGAAAACATAATTTTCAATATTGATTTCCTGTTCCTTGGCATTGATGGTATCACCTTCATAGACATTAAAAAATCGTTGTCTGGGAGGCTTGTCAGGTTTTTTAGGAACAGGTTCCGGCCGGATTAGGCCGGGTTTCGCCCGTGGTCCGAGCAACATGTCCATATAAGCAGTATTCAGCAGTTTTGCTGCTTCCGGCATTCCTTCCGGAATGACATCCTCCATGAATATCTTATAAAGGTGATCGTCGTAAACCACCTGTGCAAGTTGCATGGTATTCAGATTAACATCCTGGAACAGGATATTTCTTGTGTAGTTTGTCACAGGGACCGATTCGGTAAAATACCTGAAATGTATTGTTGTATCCACGGCAATGATTGCGCTGTCGAAGCGGGCAATATAACGGTTATAAATACCATTTTCATCGCTCAGATAGGTAAAACGGCCATTTGAATAATCCATGGGATAACGCTCATTTGCAAAGCGCGTATTGGTCACTCTTCTGAGCACATTGCTCTTGCTATTGTAATCGAAGGCAAACAGATCGTAATTTAGTGGGATCAGCTCCGGTGCCGGTGCCATCTTTTCCGGAAGGGTATCGGAGATCCTGTTAGAGCTGAAGATGATCATGCGGCCATGATCAATGAAGCGTGGTTGCAGATCATCAAAAACATCGTCGGTGATCTGCTCATGGGAACCCGATGAAATATTAAAAAGAAAGATGTCCGATTGCCCTTTCTGCACTGCCGAGATCAATAGTTTTCTTCCATCGGGAGCGTATGACAGGCCAAGGATCTTTTCAAAATTATAGAGGACGATCTTGTTATACTTTTTCTCATCAAGTGTATAAAAATACAAGTATATCTCCCCTTTCTTCTCTACGATGATGGCCATCACCTCTCCAACTGGATGCCAGGCTATTAAGGGGTAGCTGTAATCGGTTTTTTCATCCAGCTTATACCCCCCCCGCATAATACACTTTCTTGTGCCGTTCAACATATTCTGCAGATACACTTTATACTTCCCCATTTCATTGGTTCCATAGGCGAGAAAGTTACCATCAGGGCTGATGACCGGCCTGGAATAAACCAGTTTGTTTTTAATCTTATGTTGAACGACTGAAGCAGGAAGGTAGCGGCCACTTTCATCAGCGGTGTATTTTTCCATATAATATGCTTTCCACTCCTTTATGAGGCTTTTGAAAGAAAGGCCCAGCACATATAAAAACCCGTTTTCCACACTCCGTGTAACCTTTGTCATATGCACCACATTGGGTACTGCAGAGCTTCCGAAATTATCCGCAACATATTTCCATAATGAGTGGCCTGCATCAATGGCATCTGTTCCGGTCAGATGATTGAATTTCTCATATCTTCCGGAAAGTATGCCATCCCTGACCCGGTTGTCCACATCTGTGTTCCAGCCTTCCGAAAGCCAGGAAATCAGGCCGTCCTCGAACCAGTCGGGCATGGTATAAAGGGTATTGTTTTTGATCTGTGAACCCAGGCGCTGTCCGAACATCATCTGCTTGAAAATGATGGAAGAGATCCCTGCCCTTATCTGTTTTTCAAAATCCGTATGCGAACCATCGAAATACAGAAATACCTTTTTCCCGATAATATGGGTGATCCCCCCGGTATTGTATTGTTCATCCTGCATCAATCCAATATTGCTTTGCTTCAGGTCTGAGAGATTATTGAAGATGATGAACTGTATTTTATCGTCCAGGGTAGATTCAAGTTTCAATTCTATCTCATCGATATGATCCTTTGCATAACGCGCTGTATACTGTGCCAGTTCCTTTCCATTCCTGTAAAAATAAGTGTCAAACTTATCAAAGCTGTAATACGTCCACAGAAAATCCTTGTATTGCACCCTGTTCTTTCCGAACGATAACTGAGAGCCGTTATAAAACTGTGCTGCTGAGTGAAAGGAAAATCCAAGTGTAAGCAACATTATTATGCCAGCTCTCAATAACCATATTATAATCTTACTGTTCACAAAGAAGGACCTTTCAAAATGTTATAAGTCTTTGCTAATTTAGGCAATTTTCAGCGACTGCATGATCATGTATATTTGAAATGAAATATTAATAACTTTGGCGGCGGATAAATGCCGGAGTATTAACGGGAATTATGCTACTTTAACAATAAAAAAATCTTTAAAATTGATTATCCTCGGGGCAAGCCCACGAGGTATTAA
>JABMQZ010000226.1 GCA_013202965.1 Bacteroidota bacterium
GCAGTGATCTTATCCCTGCTGTCAATCTTAAGCGCAGCCTCTACAGAGGAGGTAGCACCGGTATAATATTGTAAATGTACGGCATCGCATCCCGGCCTTTCCACATAATCGAAATCAAAATAATCAAAGGTGTTAAAGATGTCGTTCGGGTTCCATACCATGTTAATGCCCCAGTTGATGCGCTGACGGCCTGCTGTTACCTGGAAATTCCCTTTTGAGAACCGAAGGTAGGCACGATCAAAGTTAGAGACCATAAAATAGGAGGTATCTTTGGCTACCAGCCTTGTCATGTCGAGGTATCCGGGGTCCTGAATGGCAAGATCGGCCATATATGGATAATATACTTGTGGCATCATCCCGAAAGTGAAGTTATTACGCATCCCAATATGCATAGAAAAGGAATTTGAAGGATACCAGCGAAAATCAAAGCGATTTTTGACCTGGTTCATGCTTTGCCACCGCCCGTCCCAATCCTGTATCCAGACTGTTCCCAGGTCTTGCAGGTGGCCGTTCAGGGTCCAGTTCCTGGGCTTCTTAACCTCCTGGGCCGAAGCTGCTGCCATGGAAAAAAGCAGTACAGATGTTAATATTGTATTATTGAATCCTTTCATCGGAGGCTACTTTTCCATCGTCAATGGTAACGATCCTTTTGGCTTTGTCCATCACCCGCTTGTCATGGGTTGAGAACAGGAAGGTGATCTTTGATTCTTCGTTCATTCTCTGCATGATATCAAGCAATTCACTGGTGGAGGTAGAATCCAGGTTTGCAGTAGGCTCATCAGCGAGAATAAATTTCGGCTTAGATGCAAGTGCCCTTGCCACTGCTACACGCTGTTGCTGGCCACCGGACAGGTTGCCCGGCCGCTGATCTGCCTTATCGCCGATACCTACGGCTTCAAGAAGCTCTCTTGCCCGTTTTAGCCTTTTCTCTTTAGATACTCCCTGGAGCTGTAATATGAAGGCAACGTTTTCTATGGCTGTTAAAACGGGGATCAGGTTGTAGGCCTGAAAAACAAATCCTATGTTATGCAGCCTGAAGTCGATCAGCTTTCTTGATCTCAGTGAATTGATCCCGGTTCCGTCAATGATAACCTCTCCTTTTGTTGGTTTGTCAAGCCCGCCGATCAGATTGAGCAATGTGGTTTTCCCTGATCCGGAAGGGCCTACGATGGCCGTAAATTCCCCTTCTTCAATATTCAGGTCGACGCCATTCAGTGCATGGACCGGTACTTTGATGTCATCGTAAATTTTATACAAATTGCTGATTTGGATGATTGACATGTCATTTATTGTTTAGAAATTGTGTTTAACTATCTTCTTTATTTCGTAGCTTTTGTTATTCATTTTCAGGACAAGCAAATAAATTCCCGGCGACAGGCTCCCGAGATTCAGGCTTTGGCCGTGAATTCCACTGAAAGATTCGCTGTACACCACTTTGCCAGCCATATCGATGATGTGGACCATGATTATATCATGATTGCCCCTTGTCTTCATCCTGAGCTGGTCTCTGAATGGGTTCGGATAAACCAAAATACTATTGGGCACAGGCTCCGGTATATCAATCGGATCGCTGAATAGCAGGGTGAACATATTGTAATACATCATATAATCCAGCCCATCATAATTTCCGGGAAATGCATTTGATATTTCACCCCTTCTTCCCGGCTGTATGGTGCGGGATGTCGAACTCCACTCCCAATTGGGATACAGGCTGTCTCCGTAATTATAAGGGCCTTCGGGCGGGGCCAGATTGATAAGGTATTCATAGTATCCGGCAGGGTCGTTATAGAAAAGTGTGTCGGGTGGTACTTCACTCATCAGGTAGTTATCGCTCCCTTCGAACATAAGCTGGTGGAGCATGGGAATCCATTCGTATGACTGGCTTTTTGAGCGCGGCCCAAGTATCTTTGCATTGTATCCGGTAAAAGCTGTATCCTCTTGTTGTCCTTCCGGCCAGTAGTTTGCCATGGCCTCAAGATTTATGGCTTTAAAATCCTGATCATTGGGAAGGATGTACTCCTCAAAATACAAAAATATAGTATCGGCCAGCATGTCAGATGTAGTATCCGTTGTAAGGGATTCTACACCTGTCAGATGATATTTTGCGGATGTATACCCTTTGGAGAGGAAAAATGCATTGGGTCCCCGGAGAACTTCCAGCATACTAATGGGGTTTTTAATCAAAAAATCCCAGGCATCTCCCTGAATACCATAAAGGTTTGGATCGGCCGGATCCAGGTGGACGGTTACCGAATCCCCTTCTTTCATATAATTGACAATACGCTTAATAATATGTCCTGCCTCAAGGCTGAGAGAAGTTTCGAAATCCTGAAACTCCTGAATTTCTTTGCCATTGAGGTAGACCACATCTTCTGGAACACATCTTTTAACCAGGCCGAGGCCGGTGATGAGTAATATGGCCTGATCGAGGCTCTCCTCATTATTCCTCGGGATCAGGTTCATATAGTCTGAATTAAGCTTTGTTATCTTATGGCTTGAAAGGCCCTGATTGAGATGTTCCAGGACCTCATCCATATCCAGTGAATCTTCAGCGATATCATCCCTCATAAAAAACCCGTTCAGACTGGGTGTTCCGCCAAAAAACAATTCAGCATAATAATCCAGTCGGTTCAATGCATAAAGGGCATAAAAGAGTTCTTCAACAGTTTCATCTGTATTTACTGATCTATTGGAAAGTATCCTGAATTCCATTGCCAGTACACCGATATATTCAGCCAGGGCCATGGTGCAATCTGTCCATTGCAGGGTGCCTGATACAGTGTCTCTGATACTTGCAGGTATGCTCATTCCCATTTCTGCACCCACCCCGATCATAAACTCGTTTTTTAACCTGTCGCGATAATCCCAGTATTTTTCCTCATTTAGCTGAGGAGACTGAGCAGTGGCAGCCTGTTGAAACCAAGCGATCAGCAGAAGTATAATAAGGGCGGTATGATAGACAGTTTTATTCATTGTCCTCTTAACTTTCATCTCTTACGGCTACAGCCGGTTGAAGTTTTAATGCTTTCCTTGCGGGCCAGATTGAAGCAAGCGTGGCTGCTATGATGACCATCACTCCCAGGAAAATGTAAAATCCAGTTTCAACAACAGGATAAACATGGGCGCTATATCCCATTGATTCCATACCCTGCGCCCAGGCGGCAAAATTAATTCCTGATTTGCTTGTCAGTGCTATTGTGGCCATTGAAATGATTACTCCGATCACTGCACCGGTCACCGATAGATAGATGGTTTCCAGCATGATCATCAGGAATACACGTTTCTTGTTCATTCCGATGGCCATGAGCATGCCCAGTTCGCGGGTTCTTTCCATGATCACCATCAGCATGGCATTTACAATGCCGAAGGTGAGGGCAAGCAAAATGATGATGATAAGAATGTATCCAAACTGATTCATCAGGGCTGTCATTGCCATGAGGCCCGGAGATAACTCCTGCCATGAAAGTATGCTGAGTTGAGGAAAGGCTGATTTAATGGAATTGCTGAGAGCGCTAAGATCAGCCTCTTCGGTTTTTCTTATGGCGATCTCGGAAATAAGCATACTGCCGGGGGCTACCATTTGCTCCAATTGTTCTGCATTGACGAAAACATTCATTTCATCAAATATATTATTGGAAGTTTTGTATATTCCTTCAATGCGGAACAAAGCCTGCGCTGTTTCCCCGTTAAGGGCTGCTGTTGTCAACACTACCTTCTTTCCTACTTCTGCCTGTAAATGTTCAGATAACTTTTGAGAGATCAGGATGGATGGAATACGTGACTTTTTTATAAAATAGCTGCCATCGATCAACAAATTATGGATGGCCGTGACCATTATTTCCTTTTCAGGGTAAATGCCGTTGATCATAACTCCATTTCCTGAATGTGCAGTGCTTGCCATGCCAGTTGCTTTAATCCTTTTGCACCAGACCGATATTTCCGCATTCCCATCAAGTGCTTTTACTACAAGTTCAGGATCATGTATTGTATACTGAACCGATTCGTCTTCAAGGAATTTTGGATTATGGATTTGAATATCAGAGATCTCGTTGTCGATGCTTGCATCGATCTTTTGCTGAACCATTCCGTTCATGAGAGATATCATAAATATGCCGCCATACAGGCCGATGGCTGTTGCAAGCACTACCACCAGGCTGCGGAGCTTGTTTCTCCAGACGTTTCTCCATGCTACTGACCAAATCATATTTAAGTTTTAAGTTATGAGTTTTAAGTTTTAAGTTATTGATATTGTATATTGTACATTGTAAACTGTAATTTGTAAATCTAATGTCCCCTGATCGCTTTTAACACATTAAAACGCCGGATGATTATCAGTGGATAGATCACTGCAATCATGGTCAGGATAAGGACAATAATGGCCTGATTATAAAAAATCGGGAAGTCCATTGCAAATGGCATGACGGGTTCTGCATTGAAATCCATCATTGCTTTAGCTGCTTCGCCTGTAAGCCGTATGGGGTTCACATGCAAATAATATATGAAAGGGCTGGCGGCTACAATGCCTGCAAGCACACTTATCAGCGCGATATAAATCGTTTCAAAAAAGATAATAGTAGCGAGCTTATATCTTTGCATCCCCACAGAAACCATCACACCGAATTCTCTCTTTCGTTCGAGGGTCATCATCATCATGGTCCCAAAAATGCCAAAGCCTACCACAATGTATAATATCCCCAGCATGAACATTCCGCTGATATTGTCGCTTTCGATACTCTGAACCAATTCGACATTCATCTCCTTCCACGACATGACCTCATAATCCGGGCCTGTCGTATTTTCAATGGCTTCAATCGCGGAGTTTAACTTGTCAGGATTATCCAGCATGACTGATATGGAGCTTAGCATATCGGTGGCGCCATACAAATACTGTGCAGCCCCGAGATCCATGTACAATAATTTGTTGTTCATCGCCGGTGAAGGGAAGCTGATAATACCCCTGACCGCATAATTTCCGGCGGCAGTTACGCCGTGGTATCCCTGACTGATCAGTGTAATTGTATCATCAATGTCAAGTTTCAGGTATCTGGCCAGGTTTTCTACGATAAGCACACCGCTGTCATCCTTCTCAAAATATTTTCCTTTAATGATTCGCTTTGCAAGCCCGCTGACTTCATTCTCAATTTCCGGATCGGTACCGATCACAGCCACACCTTTTGAAAGTATTCCTGTGGATGCCAGGGCAAAAGACTCAAGACGAGGAATGACCTGACTGACATTTGGAACTTCTGTTATGCTGTTTAAGAAAGAAGCGGAGGCAGCAAAGGTGTTGTTAATGGTTTTATCGTCCCAGTATCCCTGTTTATGTACCTGGATGTATCCGGTGGTGTTTTTTATGGTGTTTCTTTCCATGGAGTCGTAAGTTCCCAGCTGCATCGATCGCATCATCAGGGCAAGGAATACAGCGAAAAAGACAGAGGACATGGTGATAAAGGTCCGTTTTTTATTTCTCCACAGGTTACGCCAGGCAATTTTTAAATATTCTTTCATTTTGTACAGAGCTATATTTACCTATCTCATCTTTTTCATGTTCTGCTGAGAGAAAAATGATTCATTGATGTCGATATTAAAATCACTTTCAAGGATCTCGATAATCGTTTGCTGTCCCTTATCCTGAACCGGTGTCATCACAAGCCTGGATGGGAGCTTTCTGTCGCTGAATTGCTTGATGTCAAAACATTCCTGGCGATTTACCAGTTCACCGTCCTCATCGAAAAACTCAAGCTTCAGTTCATAAAATTCTTCTTTGGATATCCAGAGAAGAACTTTTCCCCAAACCACCGGTGCATCTGGTTTCGGTATCAGTTCGATCTTGTAGCATTCCAGCTTTTCAATCTCTTCTGTCTCCAGGATTTTATGGGTATAATCCTTTACATACGAATTCATCTTCACCAGGTCATCATTTGTAAAATCAGATCCCATCCACGATTGGCTCATCATGGAAGGAGGGATCTTGATCATTTTGCTGATAGATGGCATCCAGTTCCACATATCAGATTGCCGTTTCAGGAATGTTTGCCCTTTATCCTTCACGGGTTCCGTAACCAGGATCATATAGTAATCATCTCCCATCGACCAGCTTTTCATGCTTACTTCCCGCGACCATGAAGGCCGTACGACGGTCATTTTCATAGCTCCCTTACTGCTTTTGCCATTTAATTTATCTGTGGCTTTCCGGATAATCTCGAGTGCAGCTAATTCCTGCGCATTAGCATAATCGCAGGGTTTTACTATAAACACAAGCGCCAGGATAATGATTGTTGCTGTAATTCTCATTGTTACATTGTTAAATTGCTAAATTGTTATATTGTTTTTTCTCACGGTCTTAAAGTCTCACAGTCCCACATTCTCTAACTCTCTAACTCTCTGACTCTCTGACTCTCTGACTCTCTAAC
>JABMQZ010000227.1 GCA_013202965.1 Bacteroidota bacterium
GTATTAACCCAATTTTATTCCTCCAAAGGCGGAACCAGATTTTTATAATACCCTTCTGTTCCGGCATGGCGGAAAGCACGAGGAATCATTTGATTGAAAAAAATTACTTTGATATATTCTGCTGTTTTCAGTGATAAATTTCAGTTCTACACTTTTAAACAAAAAAAAGTTAATACGCCATAAATTTTGTTATTTAATGTGTA
This sequence comes from Bacteroidota bacterium, assembly GCA_013202965.1. Taxonomy (GTDB): domain Bacteria; phylum Bacteroidota; class Bacteroidia; order Bacteroidales; family B18-G4; genus B18-G4. The sequence goes on from JABMQZ010000227.1 coordinate 204, forward strand.
TAATCTTCACCTAATTCAAATTTTTCATCAATAAATAATAATTTAGCATCATATATGCTAAGTTATTAATATTTATTAAACACAAATTAACAATATATTAGCATTAAATGGTATTTAAATATACACATTTACTTAAAAGTTTACTTTGTCAATAAACATATAAGTTACTATTAATAAAGATATTAAAATTAGCAACTATCTGAATAAATGTTAATAAAACTTTATAATTTCGTTTGTCAAGAAAAGAACATAAAAGTTTTCAAATGAATTAACAGGATATATACATCATAGGTTTTTATTAAAAAATTTATTATTTATTATACTTGTTGATAAACTGATAAGATATGAATTACAGGGACAGGATCATTCAATTGAAAAAAACAAAAAATGCAATTATACTGGCTCATTATTACCAGATTGCAGAAATACAGGATATTGCTGATTATGTTGGAGATAGTTTGGGGCTTGCACAACAGGCCTCCCAGGCAAATTCAGATCTGATCGTATTTGCCGGTGTACATTTTATGGCAGAAACAGCCAAAATATTAAGTCCTGAAACAAAAGTTGTGATTCCTGATATTGAAGCTGGTTGTTCGTTGGCCGATTCATGTCCACCAGAAAAATTTTCAGCCTTCAGAAATAAATATCCCGATCATATTGTAATTTCATATATTAACTGCAGTGCAGAGATAAAAACAATGTCTGATGTGATATGTACATCAGGTAATGCCAAACAAATTGTTGAATCTTTTCCAGAAGATCAGAAAATTATTTTTGCTCCTGATAAAAACCTGGGAGCTTATATTAATAATATAACTGGGAAAAATATGGTTTTATGGGATGGCAGCTGTGAAGTTCATGATATTTTAAGCACTGAAGCCATTATAAATCTAAAAATTGAACATCCTGATGCAAAGCTGGTGGCCCATCCTGAATGTAAAGCCCAGGTACTTGAGCTTGCAGACTATATCGGATCTACTACAGCCATGCTTAACTTTACGAAAACAGATCATACACAAAAATACATTATAGCTACAGAAACAGGAATCTTGCATCAAATGCGAAAAAATTCTCCGAAAAAGAAATTTATTATTGTTCCAACGGATGAAACATGTTCCTGTAATGATTGCCCGTATATGAAACTAAATACAATGGAAAAGCTTAATAAATGTATGGAAGACGAAGTACCGGAAATAAAACTTGATGATAAAACCATTGAGTTGGCAAAAAAACCTATTAATAAGATGCTGGATATTTCCAGAAAACTTAATCTTATAAAATAGATGAAAACTTTAAAACTGCTTGTTATCATATCTTTAATAACTTTTTCCGGGATGATTTATGCTCAGGAGAAAACTCTTTCGGATGGTTTAACAATTTTTTATCATCCCAACGGAAAAAAAAGCAGTGAAGGATTTATTAAGAATGCTAAGCCCGAGGGATACTGGAAAACATATAGCGAAGAGGGTATTTTATTATCAGAAGGAAACAGGAAAGCTCATTTACTTGACAGCATATGGAAATTTTACGATGAAAGCGGCAATCTAAAATTGCAGATAACATATAAGGAAGGAAAGAAAAATGGAATAAGAACGACTTATAGGGAAAATGAACGCATTGAGGAAAATTTTGCAGATGATTTAAAACAGGGTATTACCAGCTATTATTATCCGGAGGGAGAACTTAAAAAAACGGTTTTTTATATCGATGGCCTTGAAGAAGGAATAGCAAAAGAATATGCAAAAGATGGCAGGATCACACAATTGATCACCTATAAAAGAGGTTTTATATCGGGCAGGGAAAGGATAAACCGCTTCGATAATGAAGGAAAAAAACATGCCAACTGGAAATACTTTTATGAGAATGGAAATTTAAAATTAGAATGTATTTATAAGCATGGCTTAAGGAATGGCTATTATAAAGAATATGATCCGGAAGGAAACCTGCTTCATGCGTATAAATATGCAGACGGTATAAAACAGGAGTTTGTTGCAGAGCTTACAAAATTAGATGTAAGAACAGAATATTTTCCTAATGGAAAAATAAAAGTAAAAGCTACTTATAATATAGATGATGAGCCGGAAGGAGTGTGGAGGGAATATAATGCAGAAGGTGAAATAGAAAAATCATATATCTATAAAAACGGGATCGTCATTGGGGAGGGGATCATCACAGAGCAGGGTGAAATGAACGGGCCGTGGAAAGAATATTTTGATAACAGGGTACTTAAAGGAGAAGGCCACTATGATCATGATGTAAAGGTGGGTGCATGGATATTTTACCACAGGAATGGCGAAACAGAACAAAAGGGTGTTTATGATAGCCTGGGCAGGCCGGATGGGAATTGGAAATGGTATTATTCATCCGGAATATTACAAAGGAAAGAAAATTTTAAAGCAGGCCTTGCAGAGGGACTGATGACAGAATATGACCAGCTGGGTAAAGTGATCATCGAAGGTGAATTCTGGAGAGGGATGGAGGACGGAAGCTGGTTCTATGAACTGGGAGATCACAGGGAAAAAGGTGAATTTATTGAAGGCATGAGGGATGGGGAATGGAAATCATATTATAAAAACGGAAATCTGAAATTTGAAGGCAAATTTATAGAAGACAACCCTCATGGCGAACATATTTGGTATTGGGACAACGGAAAATTAAAAGACCGGGGAACTTATGTGATGGGAAGAAAACATGGCCAATGGACAACATATAATTATGATGGCACAGCATTTCTCGTTATCACTTTTGAAAACGGCATTGAAAAGAAATATGACGGCGTCAGGATTATTACGGAATATTCAACGGAAGATTTTGAATAATTCGTATTTTTGACCCCATAAAACAATTAACATAAGGAGGAAAAATGTACAAAAATTTATTATTTATCATGATGGCAACTGCATTTCTATGGTCTTGCGGTGGCCAAAATACTGCTGATCAGGAACAAATTGAAGTTCAGGAGCAGGAAGTTGTTATTGAAGAACCTACAGTGGTGGCCCTTGCTGATTTCAAAGACATGGCTGAATCACTGCTTGGTAAAGAAGTAATTCTGGAAGGTACTATTATTCATGTGTGTAAGCATGGTGGTAAAAAAATGTTTATTACTGCCGACGATCCTGATGTTAGAATAAAAATAACATCCGGAGAAGAAAATATTTCTTTTGACACAGAACTTGAAGGAAGCCATGTAAGTGTACACGGTATCGTTGAAGCTGTTGAATCGGAAGAAATTGATGAGGGAAAACGTGCGGGTGACGGTACAGGTGAAGGTGAGAGAAAAAACGCAGGTGACGGCGAACATGAACACGAAGGCGAAGCTGAGCACGAAGAAGACGAAGACCACGTAAACATCTATCACATACCTCAGTATTCCGTTGCTGTAATTGAATACACAGTGGAAGAAGTAATTCCTGAATAGGTATTTGGCTTACTCAGAAGCCGGATAGATTAAAATAGTTTTAATTTGTTTTGTAAGAAGAGGGAATCAATAATTATGTTTCATTACATGCTTATTGATTCCCTGTTTTCAATCAAATGATTCCTCGTGGCTTGCCCCAAGGATAATCAATTTCAAAGATTTTTTATTAATAGAAACATTCATGGCAAAGCTTAAATGGAGAAAATGGTTCAGGGTTATACACGGGGACTTCGGATATCTTTTTTTCGCAGTCACCCTGGTTTATGCCATTTCCGGTATCGCCATCAACCATCTGGATGACTGGAACCCCAACTATGTTGTAAGCACAGAGAATATTCAGACCCAACTAAAACAAGGTGTTGAAAAATCTCAGATTTTGGATATGCTGGAATCCTTCGATGAGCATAAAAACTATAAGAATCATTATTTCCCTGATGGAAATAATTTAAGGATTTTCTTGAAAAGCGGCAATGTTTACGTTAACCTGAATTCAGGAAAAGGATTGATAGAAAAGAACAGACGCCGTATGGTTTTTCGCGAAATGAATTACCTGCATTATAATCCTGTTAAATGGTGGACCTGGTTTTCTGATCTGTATGCCGGAGCCCTGATCGCGCTGGCCCTTACCGGACTGTTTATTGTAAGAGGGAAAAAAGGAATTACCGGAAGGGGTGCCTGGCTGACCATACTCGGTATTATTATTCCGATTGTTTATCTTTTCATATACTACTATTAAAATGCAAGAACTTATTTTTTTTATAGTGTTTGTTGTCTGGTATGCAGGTGCGCTGATCGTATCGGAAAGAATAGGAAAAAATAGTCGCCTGGGCGAAGAATGGACATTTTTTATAGGGTTTATGTTTACGCCTGTGGTGGCAGCCATATTGGGGCTGTCCCTCCCCAAAAAACAAAAACCCTGACCATAGAAACGTTACACGTAACGTCTCTACGATACATCAAATAATATCAAAATCCATCTGTTTTTTTGACAGGTCAATTTTCTTCACCCTGATCGTAACAAGATCACCCAGAGTATATTTTTGTCCGTTACGGGATCCGATCACCTGATAATTATCTTCATCAAGATAATAAAAATCATCATCCAGATCCTGCAACCTGACCATGCCCTCACATTTATTGCCGATGATCTCTACATAAATACCCCATTTACTGACGCCTGAGATCAAACCTTCAAATTCCTGCCCAATCTTATCAAGTAAAAATTCAGCCTGTTTATACTTAATAGATTCCCTTTCAGCCTGAACAGCACTGCGCTCCATGAGAGAGCAATGGATACACTTATCTTCATAAACACTATTGCTTACAGAAGAACCCCCATCCAGATAATGATCAAGTAAACGGTGTACCATCAGGTCGGGATACCTTCGGATAGGAGAGGTAAAATGAGAATAATAATGAAAAGCCAGCCCGTAGTGTCCTATGTTTTCAGTTGAATACTCTGCTTTTGCCATGGTGCGTATAGCAATTGTTTCAATCATATTCTCTTCACCTTTTCCGGCAATTTGCTTGAAAAGATCATTAAAGGATTTTGCTAAATTCTCCGAAGAATTAATTTTTAAATGATAACCCAGCTTTCCAAGAAATTCAATAAATGTATTCAGTTTTTCGGGAGAGGGCGTATCATGTACCCGGTAAATAAACGTTTTTGGTTTTTGCTGCCCCTTTTTCTTTCCGATAAACTCAGCTACTTTTTTATTTGCGAGCAGCATAAAGTCTTCGACAAGCATGTTTGATTCTTTTTGTTCTTTAATAGAAATACTGATTGGCGTGCCATCTTCATTAAGCTTGAATTTCACCTCCTGAGTGGTAAAGTTGATCGAACCATTTTCGAATCGCGCATCCCTGAGTTTTGATGCGAGCCGGTGTAAAACACCAATTTCATCAGCAAATTCACCCTTAGCCCCCTCGATGACCTCCTGTACTTCTTCATAATTAAAACGCCTGTTTGAATTGATCACTGTTCGTCCAAACCATTGAGCAAGAACTTTTGCATTTTGATCGAGCTCAAAAACTGCTGAATAACAAAGCTTGTCTTCCTTAGCTCTTAGTGAACATACGTTGTTGGATAGTTTTTCAGGAAGCATAGGAATAACCCGGTCAACAAGATAAACAGAAGTTGCACGACGATATGCCTCTTCGTCGATCAGGGACCCGGGCCTGACATAATAACTGACATCTGCAATGTGTACCCCTATTTCCCAGTTTCCTGATTTCAATTTTTTCAAAGAAATGGCATCATCAAAATCTTTGGCATCTTCGGGGTCAATTGTGATCGTCCATATCTTTCGAAAATCCTTTCTTTTTTTGTATTCTTCTGCAGGGATCTTCCATGGAATGGCCTCGGCTTCCTTCTCCACATTTTTTGGAAACCTGAGCGGAAAATCATGCTCGGCAAGGATAGACTGCATCTCTACATTATGATCGCCCGGCTCGCCAAGCACGTCGGTGATCTTACCAAAAGGATTTTTTGAATGCTCAGGCCAGTCAGTGATCTTTCCCAGCACCTTTTGTCCGTTTCTGGCCCCTTTCAGCTTCTCCACAGGAATAAATATATCTACCGGCATATTCCGGCTGTCAGGGATCAAAAAAGCGAACTTTTTTGATATTTCAATAATACCCACATATTGCTCCCTGGCCCTTTTCAGTATCTCTGTGATACGCCCTTCCGGTTTTCGATCCTTTCTTTTAGGGAAAAGCTGCACTTTCACAGTATCTCCATGCAGGGCGTGATAGGTATTGTTGGGAGCGACAAAAATATCGTCACTGTCGTCTTCAGGAATTATATATGCTTTTCCGGTGTTTTTCATGTCAACAGTTCCTGTGATGGCACTGCTAAGATCCTTCTGTTCAAAAGCACGGTCTGCATTCAGCTTGTATTTACCGGCCCCGACCTCCACAATAGATTCCTCCGTCAGAAGTTCAGCAAGGATGGTACCCACCAGGTCGCGCCCGGCCTTATCTTTAATTGCAAGCCTTGAAGAGATTTGTTTATAATTGAAC
>JABMQZ010000228.1 GCA_013202965.1 Bacteroidota bacterium
CTTATTAGGAAACCTCGCGGCAAGCCACGAGGAATTATTTGATTAAAAACGCTTTAGCCTTTATTCCCTCTGAGCTCTTTTTTGTGTAAGTTTGTCCCTGCAAAGCATTTTGATCATGACAAAACCTTTTAAAAGAGTTTTGTATGATAATATCAAAGTTTCACACTCGTTTCCTGCCATTTTCAGGCCCCAGGATATTGGCTTTGCTTTTCATGTTCGTGATCTTTTTTCTCATAAACACCCAAACATTCTCCCAGGAAAGACATGTAATCAAGGGTATTATTTACGAAATGGAAACGGAAATGCCACTGTCGGGTGCACATATCCTTGTTCATAAAACTTCCTTTGGAACCATTTCGGGGCCTGACGGATCATTTCGCTTGAGCGTTAGCAATTTCCCAATAAGCATTAAGGTTACACATATCGGATTTGAAGACAAGTATTTTAGCATTACGGAGGAGTTTAAAGATGAAACCCTTATGCTGGGCATGAATTTTTCTGCAGAAATGCTGGATGGTGTGACCATTACAGATCAGAAAGCAGAGCTGATATTCAAGGACAACACCTATGCTGTTTTTGATTTTGAATTTCACGAAAACGGCCTGATGTTATTGATCTACAGAAACAGCTTAAAAAGGTCTGAACTGGTTTTACTCTCATTTATGAACGATACCCTGGCCCTGCTCAAAACACTTCCCGGAAAAGCAGGATCATTACACCGTGACTGTCTGGGCTTTATTCATTACCTGTCGGATGATACAGCCTACCAGGTACAATATACGGGTATGGAATTACAGTTAATATATCCCATGGCCATTAAGTTTTTTAAACCCATTGCAGATGCATTTGTTGCCTTTCATGATCGCTATTATTACTTCGCTATAAAGAAAATGAACAAGCTGATAATAGAATACCTGCGATATGATACAGTGGAGAAAACCTATTCAAATTTCAAGCAGATTTACGACAGGAAAAAGCTACAAATCCTTAAAGACAATCCTTGGCACTATATGCTGCTGGTAAACCCTGTAACAAATGAGCAGGAGTTTGATCTGTTTCTGATGGGTGGATCCGCAAGCATTGATGAACAGATCCTGGCACTGAAGTATAGCAGGGATGCATCCATTGAAGGCCATTACCTTCGATCAACGGTTTACACCCCGGTGTATGCCCCCCTGTTTAAAAGCGGTGATGAAATTTTAATATTCAATCATCCTGAGTCACAGATCGAATTCTTTTCACCTTCCGGCGAACGAATAAAATCAACGCCAATCAGTTATCATGAGCAAAAGGACTGGGAAGAGCTTATCCTCAAAGATGAAATACGTGACGAATACTATCTTGTCTTTATCAACTCAAACAGGGTCAGCCTGCGTTCTGTCGACATTCATACAGGGATAAACGGCCCGCAAAACAATTTATACTACCCATTTGTTAAGAAGATACTGGTCAGGAATGCCTATGTGTACTTTACCTACCGTCAGCCCGGATCGATCGAACGGACCATGTTATTCAGACAAAAACTGAGGAAATCAGATAGCAGAAATTAGAAATTAATCCATAATTCAAAATCCAACAAATGTCCTGAGCTTGTCGAAGGGCCCAACACCACATACCTACCACGAATACCCCAATGAAGTAGTCACCCCCCAGTCATTGGTAGCAGCATCCTTATCAATTGGCTTACTGTCGAAGTTATCATAGAAGCTCAGTCCGAAGAAAAAATCACTGAATAACTCAATTTTTGCCTTAAGTTCAAACTCAAGTCTGTACCTGCCTACGCTGGTAAAACTGGGAAAGGCATTAAAATGGGAAGTGATATCAATCTCAGGATCATCAAACTTGAAGATACGGGTATTCAAGTTCATTACGCCTTCCATACTCTGGACTATGGAATCTGACAAAGATTTCTCGGTGGATACAAGCACCCCTATTAATCCGGAGAATACGGTCCTGTTACTATGGATAAAATCCCTGCCAGCTCCCATCCCCAAGGAAAACCGGTGAGCAAAACCTAATTCGGTATTCTGCTGCGCTCCAATAATCCCGGAACCAAACCATTTTTTCTTATAAAACCTGCGATAAGTAATGCTATAATCCTGTTTTCGGATACGATCTCTATCCTCCTGGTCTGTAAGTATTGAACTCACATCGATCGACGTAAAAGATTTTTCAAGCCTATAATCAACATTTCCTGAAAAATTCAGCTGGGAAACTGTGCTGGCTTTAGTGTATGAATATCCCAGGTCAATGTAGCCGTCCAGCCTTTTCCAGAAAGCATGTTTCACAGGATAGATCTCCACAATCGCAGAAACAAGCTCCGGGATCCTGAAGTTGCCCACTTTCAGGTTTACATATCCGTTGGTAGCAGAAGTATCGACAGAGCCGAAAAACCTGAGTCCATTGGCCATCTGAATCGTGTATTGCTCATCGGAATAAAAAGTCCTGATATCATTAAACTCAATCTTGAGGGTGCCCATGGCATCCGTTTTAAAAAACAGAATGCCATATTCAAAACGCTTGATCTCACCGGTAATCCTGTCTCCATTTTGCAAATACACAGTATCGGTTTTCGCACCAGCCTGGGAAACAAGCGGAAACATGATGAACCAAAGGAACAATAGTATAATGCTTCTATAGTGTATTATCGAGCCCATATTAACGGATAATATTCTCCAAGAACTTATGAATCAAATGGCATTTAAAAAGTCAAAACTAAGAAATTAAGCATTTATTACAGAAGAATTTTAGAATAATTCGTGTAATCATCAGTCTATCAAAATATAGTAAAAAAGAAAAAATATTAAAAAATGATTGTATTTAAAAAATTTATGTACTTTTGCGGAAATTTAATAACATATTACAATGAACAAAGGAATAGTAAAATTTTTTAATAACTCAAAAGGATTTGGGTTTATTAAAGACGAAGAATCAGAAAAAGAATACTTCGTCCATGTAACTGGTCTCATTGATGAGATCAAAGAAAATGATGAAGTAGTTTTTGATCTTTCTGAAGGTAGAAAAGGTCTTAATGCGGTTAATGTTAAACTCGCTTAGTTTAATATAATCATCAGTTAAAAGATTTAAGCCCTGCGGATACCGCGGGGCTTTTTTTTTATAACTCATCTTTCAATATCTCCGCCGTTAAGCCGCGGATATATTCTTCCTCCACCGGAAATCCAAGTTTTCTGGCCATAAAGGCATCTTCCAGCCCTTCTTCAAATTTCTCCTGCGATACCCTTGCCAGTGAACGCCTGAACCATATATCGGCATTGTAGGGATCAAGGTCAATGGCCTTTGAAAAATCCAGTTCCGCAAAATAAAATTCATTCATCCATACGTAGGCCTTGCCGCGGTCTTTATAAAAGATGGATCTGTAAGGATCCATACTGATGGCCTTGCTGAACTCATTGATGGCATCCTGCAGTAAATTAAGTCTTTCAAATAACAAGCCACGATTATAATATACCAGCGGTTCATCAGGATTTAGCTCCACCGCCCTGTCCATGTCTTCCATGGCAGCATTATTTTTTCCAATCCTCATATAAGCAATACCACGGTTGAGAAAAGACTTATAAAAATGATCATTGATCTCAATGGCCCTGTTGAACCCGGCCAAAGCAAGGCGGGTTTCCTTTTCTTCGAGATAAATGAGTCCTAGATTATTGATTGCCTCATAAGCATTTTTATTTCTGCGAATGCATTGATTATAGTCAAACATGGCCTTTTCATACTGGCCGGTCATGGCCCAGTAATCGCCACGCATAAAGTAGGCATAATGATCATCGGGATAGGTTTCAATTACTTCCGACCATAGGCTGTCACTGCTTGCCCATACTCCCACACGTTCATATGTAAGGTAGATCAGCAGCAGTGCATAAACAGAAAACACCGAAATGATCAAAGCAGCAAATATTTTTCTCTTCAGCATCTCCAGGTTCAGCAGGTAATAAAATAATGCCCCTGTAAGGAAAAACAAACCCATATATGGAATATAGGCATCATGCTCCTGTAAGATTGAGGCTTCAGGTGGTGAAAAAAGCAATGCTGTAACAATGGTGATAAGGTAGAACAAGAATCCGGATATCAGAAGCCGGTTCTTTCTTAAAAACAAGAATACAGAAACTAATAATGCTGTCAGAAATACAATAAATATGATGATCAGCGGGGAGAATCCAGAAGGATATGGATGGTATGCTGCCAGGCCGTATGGGACAATGAACTTCACCATCCACAGCGCAATAGCGTAAAGGCCATACATCAAACTGTGGAAGATCCCGGGGCCTGATGTCAAATGGGTTTCCGCCAAGTTCATGCTTAAAACAGAGATCAACAAAAACAGAAGGCTAAGCATAAACATTGGGAATTTCTCCTGCAATGACTCCATGAGCTTCCTGTTCTGCAGAAAGTCCAGCAGCATCAACAAGAAAGGGAAAGCAATGGCCATGGGATTGGAAAGAAGAGCAAAGATAAACCAGAGCATGCTTAGCCTGATATAGCGTTTCTTTCTTACTTCCACCCTCAAATATTGCAAATAGCTAAGCAATCCGCTTAGTAAAAAGAATGCGCATAGTAACTGGCCTCTTGAAGACATCCATGAAACAGTTTCCGCGTTCATGGGGTGAATGGCAAAAAGCAAAGTAGCGATTAGCGCGATATACAGCTTCCGGCTCATCATTTGCAGCAGGCGGAAAAACAAAATAATGTTAAGGAGGTGCAGGAGCAGGTTCACAAGATGAATCGTACGGTAGGGATCGCTGCTCAGTGAAAACTCAACAGCATATGATAAAAAAGTCAGTGGCTGATAACTGCCATTCACTGTAGACAGAAAAATATTCAGAACGCTATTCATTGACAGGCTATGGACCAATGAATTCTCGATAATAAAAACATGGTCAGTGCCATTGATCCAGGCATACTGCATTACCGGCATATAAACTCCGAAAGTCAGCAACAGTATCCCGAATAGCCAGACATATGGCAATGCCTGCTTCCAAATTATCATTTTATTAAAGTCAATTCTCATTAAAGTAAATGTCAGGGACCCTTATGATATCAGAATTGGACAAAAATAAGAGAATTCGTAGAGATTTCTCAAATTAACAACTATTTATCCTCGTAATTCTGCAGAAATATTACTTTTGCAGCCATTTTCATTATGGGATCACTTCCATCGCACTAAAACAAAGATTTTTATAATACCCCTCTGTCCCGCCAAAG
>JABMQZ010000019.1 GCA_013202965.1 Bacteroidota bacterium
GCCCCGAGGATAATCAATTTCAAAGATTTTTTTATTTTAGCAGACATTATGAAAGTATATAAAAAACTTACAAAGGTTCAACTTTACGAAGATGAAATCAATTATACAGTCTATTTACCTGGCTTCAATGGGGCTGGGAACCGAAACAGCGCTCACCCTGTTCATTCCCCATACAACACCTACAAATACCCTGGTCTCCCACCCGGACCGATTTGTATTCCTTCAATTGCTTCAATTGATGCGGTACTGAATACCGAAGAACATGATTACCTCTTTTTCTGTGCAAAGCATGACCTCTCCGGCTACCATGTTTTTGCCAGATCGATATCACAGCATAATCGCAATGCCCGACGCTACCACAGGGCCATTGAAAACCGCAAATAGAAAGCTATCCACTTATGACCAGAATCCTCCATGCTTGTTTTAATTGCATATTCAGCAAGATGAGGAGGAGTGTGCTGGTATTTCTAATTATCTGCATAAGTTTTAACACCTTCGGGCAGCAAGATTCTTCAAGTGTTAATCCCAAGAGACTCAATTTCCTGTTGATAGGCGGAGCTGCATTGTATACTGGAACTATGATCGGCCTTTACCATCTCTGGTATAAAGATAATCTACATTCGTCTTTTAGCTTTACCAACGATACTAAATATTGTATGAATCTCGACAAGTTTCGCCATGCTTTCACTTCATACTGGATAGGCAGGCTCTCTTATCACTCCCTGAAATGGGCTGGCGTTAAAGAAAAGCATGCCATATGGTATGGTGGCTCGATGGGTTTTTTCTTCCTGACCACAGTAGATATCTTCGATGGCTTTTCGACCGATGGGGGGCTTCATTGGGCGATCTTGTCGCAAATGCAGCAGGAGCGGGTTTGTTCATTGGACAACAACTAGGGTGGAAGGAACAGCGTTTCCTGCTAAAATTCTCCTATCACCCTTCGGATTATGCGCAATATCGGCCCGATATATTTGGTAGTACAACCATTGAAAGGGTGATCAAAGATTATAATGGTCAAACTTACTGGTTATCAGGAAATATCCATGCATTTCTGAGAAAAGAGTCACGTTTTCCGCGCTGGTTGAATGTGGCCGTGGGTTACGGAGCCAAAGGAATGACCGGGGGAAGCGAAAATGCGACAGAGCATGAGGGGAACCCCATCCCCGAGTTTCAGCGAACCAGTCAGTATTTCCTCACCCTCGATGTTGATCTCACCCGGATACGGACGAGGTCAAAAGTCCTTAAAGGTTTCTTCACAGTTCTGGGATTCATTAAAATCCCATTCCCGACACTGGAATATAATTCAGAAAACAAATTTGTATTCCATTATCTGTATTTTTGAGGCATACAATACCAAAAAACACTTTTCTGGGACTGGAATGGAACCCTTCTTAACGATACCCATGTATGTATCGATGCCATGAATATCCTGCTCAGGGAACGCAAGTTGAATGAACTTGACGAAACTGAAATAAAAAGCACTTGAACCTGCGCCAAATCCATAGTCGATGCGCAGGTTCATTCTTTTTTGAATTTCGAAGCGCAGCCCTATACCACCATTGGGCAGCCAGTAGGTGAAATCACCTGGGTCAGGCGCAACCGAACCGGTCCCTGCCCAAACCACAAAACCAAAAGGACCGTACATATCCCCTCTGCCGTTAGGTTTTCTGCGTCCGAACATATACCTGTATTCTGCCAGCATAAAGATGGAGGAATAATCACGGTACTGCCCCCATATATAACCTCTCAGGTCGAAAGGCGTTCCGATCATCGAAAGCTCAGTCCAGGGGACATCGTCAAAACTTAACCTTGATTTGATCTGCCACGCCAGGGTGCTCCCTTTCCTGACAATTTTCTGGTATTGCCGATAGTCCAGTTCATATACCTGGAAATGGCTAGAGCCGCTTTGAAGTTTGCCATATCTTGTGCCTGCAAGCTCAATAAATACCCCCTTGAAGGCATTTTCAGGGAAGTCGCGGCTGTCGTAACGCCATACCATGCCAAAGCCCGAATTGTTTATATCGTTCCCATATTTCAGGTAGTTGGTGTCGGCAGCCATGACCTCATTTACTTCGGTAGCCACTGTTTTGTTGCGATCATAATTGATGCCGATAAAAAAGTTTTTCAATACCTGGTATGCAATTTTGAACTTAAACTGATTCCAGTTCCGGTGGTATGCTGTGGTCGAATCTGATTGCGGGGTATATCGGCCCTTTTCATAACCTACACCCCAGTAATTATCCGGCATGTTTTTATTCCAATATTCCCCCGTTATCCTTAGATTGTCGCTCAGCATATAAATATTGGCCTTGACGCTTATCAGCAAAGACCCATTGACGCTATAGCCTACGGAAAAAGGAACTGAAGATCTCGACAATAACTTATTTCCGGGCTTGGTCATAAATGTGAACAATCCTCCAACAGTTAACATTACAGATGTTTCAGGGGTATAGGAGGGTGCAATAAAAGGCATAAAGGTTGATCGTCCCTTTTCCAGTTTCCAGTTGGTTATTGAATCCATCCTCTGCAATAAGTTTTTCTTCACATAGACTGTATCTTGTTCCTGTGAAAGAAGCTGGCAGGAAAGAAGTGACAGAAAAAGGAAGGAAGAAAGTAATCTGATAAGCATTTACAATTATTTAAGACTATCCAATCTTCAGGATTTTTTGATTAAGAATATGAGGATATTAAACGTTTGTAAGATAGGACTTTTTAATGATCTCCAACCTTGTCATCGTAATCCTTTTTTTCGTTTTTGTTGAAAAAGGATTATCTTTGCAGTCCCCAAATATGGCATAAGGCATAAGGCAAATGGAATAAGTAAAAAGTAAGAAGATTATCGCACTTTAACTCTGTTAAGGACTTATTCTGTTGGATTAGCGTGTCCGGCCTGAGGCGGGAAGCTTGTGAGGTCATCATTGTTCTTTAAATTATAAATTGTACATACACCCGCCGGAGGCGGGGAGCAAATACAGAATTGTATATTCTATCGGGGTGTGGCGCAGTTGGTTAGCGTGCTAGTCTGGGGGACTAGAGGTCGTGAGTTCGAGTCTCACCACTCCGACTTCGCCCGCCGAAGCTTTTTCAAAGAAAAAGCGTAGGTGGGCTTTTCTTTTTTAATACATCTGCTTAACTCCTTACGTGGTGGGCTACGTCGGACAAGTATGGCGAAGCCAATTTCGCCACATGTTATATAATTGACCGATGGCAGCGATGGCACGACGTATAAGATCTACCGAAGTGATGCTACCTTCGAATATCGCGCAATCGTGCAATCTCCTACATCGTGCAATCCAAAGAGTCCGGCGAAGCCAATCTCGCTACTGCTAGGAAATTTCAAACTTCAAAAAACAAAATCCAAATAAAATCCAAAAGGGAAAATTCAAATTTCAAAAGGTTTTGAATTTTTGTGTTTACAGTTGCGACATTTCTCCTTTTTCGGTATTAATCATTGAGGGATGTTTCAAAAGGCTTCATATCATTATATCATTGATCATTCAGCAAAATATTAATTTATTAATGGAAATAGTTATCTAATTAGTTAACTTTGGAAAAAATAAGAGAAATAACTTTTTATACGGATGATTTCATCAGGTTTTATGAATCCCTGGATTTAAAAACTCAAAGAAAAATTGACTTTATCCTTAATATAATTAGATTTGAGAAGCAGGTACCAAAGAAGTTTTTCAAGCATCTTAAAGGAACGAATGGAATCTATGAGATCAGGATAATGGTTGCTCAAGGTAGTATTCGGATCTTATCATTTTTTGATAAAGGAAATTTAATAATCTTAATTAATTGCTTCAATAAGAAAACAAGAAAAATACCTGCCAAAGAAATTAAGAGAGCTATTAAACTTAGACATGAATATTTCGAAGATTAGAAAAGGGGACGAAAACTTAATAAAAAAATTTAAAGTGGGAAAATATAAGAATATTACGACTTTTGAAGATCTTCTGAACCAAAAATATGGTAAAGTTGGAACTCCGGAGCGCGATAGATACGATGCCGAATCATTAGCTTTCAGGCTTGGTGTGATGCTCAGGGAGGCCAGGGAGAATGCTAAAATGACACAGGAAGAACTTGCTGATAAAACCGGAACAAAGAAAAGTTATATTTCAAGAATCGAGCGTGGCAAGAGTGATATTCAAATGACTACTTATTATAAATTGATAGAGACAGGCCTGGGGAAACGCCTGCAAATCTTCATTCAGTAATATGATGAACATATTGAGTCGTGTCTTCAAGA
>JABMQZ010000229.1 GCA_013202965.1 Bacteroidota bacterium
AATCTTCAAGTCTCCTATTTGCCTTATAATAAAAATCTTTAGTTTGTTTTGATGTTAAATGTTTTATAATGCCTTTTGGGATGTTTGATATCTCAAGGCCGTAGTTTTTTAATTCCTGCCTCAGAGTTTCATTAGAAAAATTATTAGTGAGACTTCCATTTTCTATATCCGAAAAGAATTTTTTTATCTTCTTTCTGTGGTCACGTATGATATTTTCAGCAGAATATTTTGCAATATTATTGTGATACAGTAATTGATAGAACACTATTGCAGGAAGTTCATAGAGACTTAACCAGCAATCGGGCGGACAATTTGCCGGCTTGGTTGGATTGGGTATTTCATTATTGCTTTTATCAAATTCGGGCAAAGCGGGCCAAATACTGTTTTTCTTTTTAACAGTCTCATAATTTCCAATAAACTTAATACCTATATTATTTCCATTAATATGATAATGTGGTGTAGTTTCAGTAACATAAATATCCTTACTGCCATTTTGCTTGTCTTCTATTTTTTGAACTTTCTCTTTCCATTCCCGTGGCCGCTTCTCATCAGCAAAATCTTCCAAATTCCCAAAACTTAACATACGTTTTATCCATTTTCGATTCCTGGCTATTCCTTCTATTTCCTTATCATAAACATGAAAGCAATAATTTCCGAGATCAATATGAAATTTATAATATTTAAAAGTTGAATCTAAATACCGTAGTGCAAAATAGAAAAAGCGATTGCTGCTTCGCTTAAGAATGGGCATTGCTTCATATTCATCATCATTGCCGGCTATGTTTTCATCATCAACGAATTTAAACTTCTCACGATCAGAATCGTTTAACAATGGATAAATTTCCTTTGGGCAACGATTTAGTTCGTTAATTATATCTAAAAAAACTGACAATTTACTGTTATCGCTTTTTAATTTTGGATGCGGAAGCCTTATACTAAAATATGTAAATACTTCAAGAGTGGCTTTCTGGCTTTTTGATTCACTCCGTTTAAAACCCTGATGTTTCTTTAAAAATTCTTGTGCATCTTTTCTTTGCAACCACAAGCAAACAAAAAACAAAAATCCTTTTTCTGATATTTCGTTATTATGGTTTAAAAAACTGTATTTAAAATTCTCCATTTCCTTTGAGCCACGTCCTAATCTAACCAAATGATTTACCTGTTCAGTTTTCAAATTAAAGCGCTTTTTTACTTTTATTCTGGAAGCATCAAAAAGCTTCTTCATTCCTGTAATAAGTGATGAATGCGTTCCCACCGGTTTATGAACTGCATGTGAATAATAGTTACGGTAACTGTTTAATTGATTGATAAGTAATTCAAATACTTTGTTAAAATCATTTGGCTCTGCTGATATTTCTTTTCTGCTTACATAAGCATAACTTACAGCAAGGTTATTGGCAAAAGGAAATTTCTGTTTAATCTTTTCAATGATAGCCTGTGACAATTCAGGTTCTTTGTTACTTGCAAGTTTTTTCCACAAACCTGCGTTCAACATATTATTATCATTGTTCAGGTTGAAATTAAGCCCGAGACTTTCTGAAATATCTCTGATTGTAATGAAAACATTCTGTTTTGCCGTATTCAAATAAGCGGCATAAAAAGCTTTGTCTTCTTCTCTTTCAAATTTCTTATAATTAGGTTTTTCGTTTGTTTTCATATTGCTTTTATTATTTCGGTTTTCAAAGACATGTGCAATATTGAGTTCGCTTATCCTTAATAAATTAATTTGATTTTTATCAAAATTGTCATTTAAGCATTCAAATGCATAGTTTTTCAGGACAAGCCAAAAAAAACTGTAATGCGGGCTTAGCTTCCTGCAAATTACTAATTTTATGGGATATAAACAAAGAATTCTCTTTCAAAACATTATGCATTAATGTTGGAAGGAACATATGATTGAGTTGATCGTGTTGTTGTAAATTCCTATTGTCTGTTTTATTGCTACCAGGGTGGATGTTGATCAGGTCATTGCTGAGAGATGCTTCGACTTCGCTCAGCATGACATTACTGCTACATATATTAATGGTTCTCGACTCCGCTCGAACCAATGTTTTGAACAATTATGGGAACGAAATTCTTTTTTTGGTATTAATTATTAGAATGGAATATTTCGTTTATTTATTAGAATGTTGTGATAATTCGTCATATGTGGGTGTCACTAATAATTTAACAAGGAGAATGCGCGAGCATCAGGAAGGTGTTAATTCCAGTTGCTATACGTATTCGAGGCGTCCTGTTAAGATTAAATATTATCTGAATTTTGATAATATCAATGATGCGATCCAGATTGAAAAGAAACTGAAAAAATGGTCAAGAGCCAAAAAAGAAGCTTTTTTCAAAAAAGATTGGAAAACCCTGCACGAAAAGGCCAAATGCAAAAATGCCACATCACATGAATACAATAGCAAAAAGCTAGGTCGAGCGAAGTCGAGACCTGACAATTAATATCGCCTCCACTGTCATGCTGAGCGAAGTCGAAGCATCTCTTAGTGGAATTTATACCGAATATTAAAATTTATAAAACTGCTTAACATGTAAGAGCACTTTACTTCGTTCAGCATAAGCTCCGCCGAGACCAGACAATTAACATCGTCCTCTCTGTCACCTTCATCAATGTGTAGGACGTATGGTATAGCTCCTTTATTTATGCAGAAAACTATCCTCGAATTATGTAATACATATAGAAATGACCGAAGTAGTTCCCTTTTGAAACACTCCCTTTTCATTTTATATATTATCTTTAGGTAATAATTCCTGAATTGGTGGCAAAAAAAACACATAATCAAGCTGATAAGAATGCAAAGGGGATCTTCCAAAAGCTGGAAACAGCATACGGGAACAGTGAGCAAAAATACAGGCATCTGATCGACCTGGTCCCCCTGGGGATATTCGAGTACAACCTTGAAGGCATGATCACTTATTGCAATCCGTTTGGCTTGAAATTGATAGGCTATACCCAGAAAGATGTAGGTAAGAACTTAACTGTCTTCAATATTGTTGTGCCGGAAGAACGTGAGCGGGCAAAGGGAAATATGCAATCGCTATTCAAAGGGGAGCACAAAGAAGGTGAAGAATACACTGCTGTTAGAAAGAGTGGGAATACTTTCCCTGTGATGTTGTATTCATATCCTATTATAGATAGCGGTGAAGTTGTTGGAGTCAGGGGAGTTGTTTTTGACCTTTCAACATCCAGAAAAATTGAGCAGCAATTACAGAAGATGCTGACGCGTTACGAGATTATACTGAATGCATTTCCCGATATTATGTTCAGGTTTGATAAGAACGGGCGGTTTATCGATTACAATGCAAATTCTTCTGGTAAATTGGCACTTCAACCTCAGGAGTTTATGGGAAAAAGAATTACTGAAGTTGATCTGCCGGATGAGTTTGTTCGTAGGGGCTTGAAAATGATCCGGGAGGCATTGAAGACCGGAGAGATCGTTACTGATGAGTATAAAATAGACGTTCCCGATGGCAAGAAATACTTCGAAGCCAGGTATATACCCATTGGAGAGGATGAAGTGCTGGATATTATCCGTGATATCACCCCCATTAAGGATGCCGAGGATACTATCAGGCAGATTGGGATCGAAAAAGCAGTGGTGCTTGATAGCATGACTGAGATGTTTGCCTATTTTAACCCGGATCTTGAAATAAAGTGGGTGAATAAGTCATATGCTGAAAACCTTGGCATGGAACAGGAAGATCTTATTGGGAAAAAGTGTTATAAATATTGGAAAAACGGTGAAAATCCATGCGAGAACTGCCCTGTTGTTAAAGCCCTTCAGACCGGACAACCTCAAAGCACGGAAGTTCAAACTACGGATGGTCGTTTCTTCAAGGTCCGCGGATATCCCACTTTTGATGAAAAAGGTGAATTATCAGGAGCCTCGGAATTTAGTGAAGATATCACTTTTCGCAAAAAAGCTGTAGAGGACCTGAGGTTAACGCAGTTTTCCGTCGATCTGAGTGCTGATGCTGCATTCTGGATGGGTAAGGATGCCCGTTTCTTTTATGTGAATGATGCGGCTTGTAAAGCACTGGGTTATACCAAAGAAGAATTGCTTCGAATGACGGCCTTTGACGTCGATAAACATTTCCGGAAGGAAAGCTGGGAAGATTATTGGGCTGAGATCAAGGAGAAAAAGACCTTTGCAATTGAATCTGTACATCGAACCAAAGACGGCCATGAGTTCCCTGTTGAGTTAATGGTCAACTTCCTTGAGTTCGACGGGAAAGAATATAATTGTGCCTTTGCCAGGGATATTACAGATCGTAAACAGTACGAGGAGAACCTGAAGGAGGCCAAAGAAAAGGCTGAGCAGGCAAACCGTGTAAAAAGTGAATTTATTTCGAATATTTCTCATGAGATCAGAACACCCCTTAATTCCATAATCGGTTTCTCAGAGATGCTTGCCAGCCACGTGCAGGACTCACGCCTTAAGGAGTATGCCGCCTCTATTAAATCTGCCGGCAACAGTCTTCTTATGCTGATAAATGATATCCTTGACCTGTCGAAAATAGAGGCCGGAAGGCTTGAGATTAGCCTGGGTCCTGTGGATATTCGTTTACTCATCACTGAGATAAGCCAGGTTTTTGCCGTGAAAGTAGCACTGAAAAACCTCGATTTTGTGATCGATGTACAATCGGAAGTCCCGGAATACCTCCTTTTGGATAAAGCCCGGATACGACAGGTTCTGTTCAACCTGGTCGGTAATGCAGTTAAATTTACAAGTAGCGGATTTCTTCGGGTTGTGGTGAATGTAAGCCATGGGGAAAAAACCGCGAA
The DNA here is from genome assembly GCA_013202965.1 of Bacteroidota bacterium. Classification (GTDB taxonomy): domain Bacteria; phylum Bacteroidota; class Bacteroidia; order Bacteroidales; family B18-G4; genus B18-G4. The sequence continues at coordinate 4,790 of JABMQZ010000229.1, forward strand.
AAATAAACTAGATCTTGAAATCAGGGTGGAAGACAGTGGTATGGGTATCCCTCCGGAATTTCATGATGAGATATTTAATTCTTTCATCCAGGTAGAGCATAAGAAAAATAAAAGTACTGAAGGAACAGGCCTTGGATTATCAATCACCAAGCGACTTGTTGAAATGATGTCAGGGAATATTGTTGTTCAAAGTACAGCCGGTGAGGGATCATCGTTTATCGTTACCTTAAAAGATGTAAGCACGGCAGATTTTTCCGGCACCCAGGACAGGAAAGAAGGTATTTCGATGGCTTCCCTGCGGGGAAAAACGGTATTGCTGGTTGAAGATTCTGATATAAACAGGCGCTTTGTTAAAGATAACCTTTTGGAATCAGGAATGTTGGTTGTTGAGGCTGAGAATGGTGCAGTGGCTATGCAGAAACTGAAAGACACAAAGCCAGACCTGGTACTACTGGACATCATGATGCCGGTTATGGATGGATATGAGGTGCTTAAAAAACT
>JABMQZ010000230.1 GCA_013202965.1 Bacteroidota bacterium
ACAGAGGGGTATTATAAAAATCTGGTTCCGCTATTGCGGAATGAAATTGGGTTAATACCTCGTGGGCTTGCCCCGAGGATAATCAATTTCAAAGATTTTTTTATTAAATATGAATGGGTATTATTAAGCCATTTTGCAAAATATGTTGTAATTTAGTGGAGAATTCCCGTCATCCAAATGGCCCGACAAAATCGGAGCAATATGAAAAACTTAAAACAACTGATAATCAGTGCAATCTACACCGGGGCGCTTCTCTTCTCCCTAAGTTCTAATCTGAGTTATGCGCAAGTTCCTACCACAGGCGATTGCCTTGGGGCTATCCCTGTGTGCGAGGCATTTTATTTCCAGCCTCTTACATCAAATGGAGTTGGTAATTATCCGAATGAAGTGGGCAATGGGGTGACTTGCCCCTACAATTGCCTCGATGGAGAGATCAACAGTGTATGGTATCAGTTTACTGTTCAGGAATCGGGTATACTGAGTTTTATCATCAGCCCGGTAGATGCAAACGATGATTATGACTGGGCACTGTATAATCTCACCCTATACCGATGTGAAGACATTGTTTCTCATATGTCGGCTTTAACGTTTAGCTGTAATTCCGCCGGGGGTGCCGGCCTGCATGGTAACACCGGGGCGTATAATGGAGCAGACGATTGTGCCGGAGGAGGGAATGCGAACGGAAATACACAATGGAATGCCAACATTCCTGTTGTCGCAGGTCAGACTTTTGTTTTGTATATCAGTGACTGGACACAGTCACCAACCGGATATTCTTTGGATTTCAGCCCCTCTACTGCTGTCATCTTTGATGATGTCCCTCCCTATATCTTCTCGGTAGATGCCGGGGCTGTCAGTGGATGCGATGAAACTGAGATTGGAATAATGTTTTCTGAAAATGTAACTTGTTCGGGTGTTTCACCTTATCTGTTTAGCATTGAAGGCCCGGGTGGCCCTTACCAGGTCACAGAGGTGTTCGGTTCTGCATGTAGTGTCGGTGGTGAGTGGGAAAAGGAATTTATGCTTAGCGTTGATCATCCCTTCTCATCAAATGGAACATATACCCTTTATATGGCCACAGGTTTTCCAGGGGTTCAGGATGCCTGCAATAACATCGCACTTGCCGATACACTCTCATTTATTCTCGACCTTGGCGCCCCGCTTATTGATGAGGCAGGACTGCAGATCTCTGAAGCCACCTGTGGAATGGACAATGGTTCCATTACGGGGCTGATCGCCAGCGGGCAAACATCACTGAGCTATGTATGGAAAAATTCTCAGGGTGCTATCGTTGGTAATTTGCTTGATCTTGTGAATGTTCCTGCTGAAAGCTATTCCCTGGAAGTATATGATCTGAACGACTGTATCACCTATGCAGGCCCCTATGATATACCCGATGTCGGTGCTCCTGAGATCGATGAGACAAATATGATCATCACTTCCTCTAACTATGGTGCAAGCAATGGATCAATCACCGGAATTATAGTAAATGCTTCAGCTATAATAGATGAATACATCTGGAGAGATGATCAGGGCGGAATTGCAGGAAGCAACCTGGATCTGACAGGCGTTTCCACCGGATATTATGATTTAACCGTGATTGATGAAAATACATGTGAAGTAAATGCCGGGCCCTGGTTTGTGGGTGAAATAGGCGGGCCCCTCACTGTCAACCCTTCAGCTAATCCCGATGTGATCTGTAGAGGTGAATACATCACACTCTCTCCCGGAGCAGCAGGTGGATCGGGCATCTATGAATACTTGTGGACTTCCACACCGGCCGGTTTTTCATCTACTCTTGAAAATCCGGTGGTGTCCCCACTTGAAAATACTACCTATCACCTTAAGCTTTCGGATGGCTATTTGATCGATTCTACAGCTTATGTTGATGTTACGGTTCACCAGTTGCCGATTCCGGATGCCGGCCTGGACCAGAATATCCCACATGGTACCAGTACCGTGCTTCATGGAACTGCAAGCATCGGTAGTGGGGATTATTTCTACGCCTGGACGCCGGTTGAGAAGCTGGAAGATGCAACACTGTCTGATCCCACAACCAAGAATCTTTATGCAACAACACCATTTTTTCTCGAAGTGACCGATGAGCAGACCGGTTGTTCAAGTGAAGGGCCTGATGAAGTGATCGTGAACATTACAGGTGGTATACTGAGTGTTCATCCCAGTTCATTTCCCGATTCGGTATTTTGCCTGGGCGAATCATTCTGGCTGCATGCCAATGCTGGTGGCGGATCAGGATCATACACCTACCTGTGGACTTCCGAGCCTGTGATGAACCTTCCTGCAACATCTTCATTTGAAATTACCCTGACCGAAGCCGGAACCTACTTTTTCTATGTGAAGATCAACGATGGCTATAATGATGCATTCGGTTATGTGGAGGTACGTGTGGATCCCGCCCCGCAGATCGACCTGGGCCCTCCGCTACAGATTGTCTGTCCCTTCGATACTATTGTACTGAATGCCGGAAACCCCGGATCGGAATACCTGTGGAGCAATGGCGCAACAACACAATCTATCACTGTGGGAACCACGGGCCTTGGGAATGAGGAGCAGGAATTCTCAGTAATGGTCATTAACCAGGAGGGATGTGAAGCTGAAACCAGTGTATTGATTGTTTTCGACTATGATGCCTGTGTTGGTATAACAGAGCATCTTCCTGAAACAAATGTAAAGGTCTTCCCTAATCCCACAAGCGGAAACATCGTGGTAGAAGTATATGATGTCAGCAGTCCGCTAAATATGTGCGTCTACAATATGCTTGGCGAGATAAAAATGCATAGCATGCTGCTGCCTGGACCGGATGGCAGTCTCAGAGAGGAATTCGACCTGTCTGCTCTGGCCAGAGGCGTTTATATCATTAAATTTTACAATAACAAATCCTTGAAGATCACCGAAATCATCCTGAAATAATAAAAAGTATTATTTTTGGCGGAATTCAACCAAAGCTTAAACCCACAAGAAGTTGATATGAAAATACATGCAGCAAAGCACATACTGCCCGTAGTCCTGATGATTACGTCTGTTATCCTGAATGCACAGATTCCTACCGACCAGGATTGCCTCGGGGCGATTCCCGTATGTGAGGGCTTTTATACACAGGTGAACTCGTATTCCGGTTCCGGGAATTATCCCAATGAAATTCCCGCATCGGGAGGATGTCCGGGCAACTGTATGCTGAGCGGCGAGAAAAACTGTGTATGGTACTATATAACGGTACAAAGTGACGGCTTGATGGGTTTTGTTATTACACCAAATCAGAATTCTGATGATTATGACTGGGTCGTGTATGACCTGACGGATGCCAGATGCGAGGATATCTACAGTCAGGCAGCTCAGCTTCAGAGAAGCTGCAACTGGTCTGGAACTCCTGGCTCTACAGGTCCCAATGGAGGATCCGGCAGTATCTGCCAGGGTGCCAGTGGCAACCCATTTAATGCAATGATCCCGGTAACGGAAGGCCAGAACTTTGTGATCAACATTAGCAATTACTCTTCCACACAATTTGGCTACACCCTTGATTTTTCCATGTCAACAGCGCAGATCTATGATGATGTGCCCCCGGAAATCGACGAAATTTACGCCGATGAGGTTCAAGGTTGCAGTACCAATGAATTGGGCTTTCTCTGGGATGAAAATGTGAGATGTGACCGTGTCACTCCTACTTCTTTTGGAATTTCCGGCCCCGGTGGCCCTTATACCGTTATCGATGTTACTGGTGAAGCCTGTGGTGTGGGTGGCACATGGGAAAAGGAATTCACGCTCTATATTGACCCTCCCTTTGCATCTAACGGAAATTATGTCTTTCATGTTTATACTACTTTTCCGGGTATTGTTGATGCCTGCGATAACGCGGCATTGAGTGCCGATATACCCTTCACCCTTGACCTGGGCGCACCCACCCTCAATGCATCCGGAATAGAGATCACCCCCGCCACCTGCGGCATGGACAACGGCTCCATCACCGGCCTTTCAGCTTCCGGGCAGACAGCCCTGTCCTATGTGTGGAAGAACTCGCAGGGAACGCTTGTTGGGAATACGATCGACCTGCTGAATGCTCCGGCAGAGGTTTATACCCTCGAAGTGCATGATCTGATGGATTGCATCACATACGGCGGTCCATGGGAAATTGATGAATTTGGTGCACCGGAAATTGATGATGCCAATATCAGCATTAACTCTGCAAATTACGGGGCCAGCAATGGATCCATCACGGGCATTGAGATCGTCACCTCTTTTACTATTACAGACTATATCTGGACGGATGACCAGGGTGAGCTTGTTGGGAGTGAGCTTGACCTCATCGATGTCTCGTCAGGATATTATGATATTGAGGTAATCGATGAAAATACCTGTTCGGCCTTTGCCGGGCCATATTTTGTCGGGGAGATAGGCGGGCCATTGACGGTAAACCCCAGTGCCAGCCCCTCGCTAATATGTCTTGGTGATGCAGTTACCCTGTCGCCGGGAGCAGGTGGTGGCTCAGGTGCTTATGAATATTCCTGGACTTCCACTCCTGAAGGATTTACATCTTCCCTGGAAAACCCTGTGGTGATACCCACTGAAACAACGACCTATCACTTGCAATTGTTTGACGGATATATCTTCGCCTACGGCGATGTTACGCTTACTGTCATTCCGCTTCCGCTACCATATGCAGGAATGGATCAGAATATCCCACACGGGATCTATACTTTCCTGGATGGCTCGGCCAGCAATGGCAGCGGAGAATATTTCTATTCCTGGACTCCTGTTGACAAATTGGAAGATGCTGCAGTTGCAAACCCGCAAACCAAGAACCTGTATGAAACTACCCCATTCTATCTTATTGTGGAGGATGCACAAACCGGTTGTGTGGCCATTGAGCCTGATCAGGTCATCGTAGAAGTGACTGGAGGATTTCTTTCTACCAACCCAAGCTCATTTCCTGATTCGGTATTTTGTGTCGGGGAAGAATTCGTGTTGCACGCCAATGCTGGTGGCGGCTTTGGTGAATATACATATACCTGGACTTCCGAGCCTGCGATGACATTACCCTCGGAAGCATCCTTCAGCCTGACCTTATTTGATCCCGGAACCTACTTCTTCTATGTTCTGGTTTTTGATGGATACAATGAGGCTTTTAATTATGTGGAAGTAAGAGTGGATCCTTTACCTGTGATCGACCTTGGCCCTCCGGTACAGATTGTATGTCCGTACGATACTATTGTACTGAATGCCGGAAATCCGGGATCGGAATACCTGTGGAGCAATGGTGCAACAACACAATTTATTACAGTGGGAACCACAGGCCTTGGTAATGTTGAACAGGAATTTTCAGTAATGGTCATTAACCAGGAGGGATGTGAAGCGGAGGCTGATGCCTTGATTGTCTTCGACTATGATGTCTGTGTCGGGATCGGAGAAAACAGAGAGGAAATAAAATTACAAATATATCCAAACCCTTCTACAGGCAATGTGAACATTGTCATCGAAGGCCTGTATGAACCCATACGTATCCATGTAATTAATTCAATCGGGAACAGTATTAATAATCAGCTTCTTGTTCCACAGGGGAATGCTGTGGTCACAGAGATACTGAAGCTGTCGGATCAGCCTAAGGGGATCTATTTTATCAGGCTTGAAGGAAACGGTATCCATCATTCAGAAAAAGTGATCCTTTACTAAAGCATAGTGTTATGCCCTTGCTCAAGTGTGTTGAAAACCTATGCTTTATAAAAAAATTGCCAATGAGAGTAATAAATTTATTATTCTTGCATTTTTGAATCTATAACTTAATCAATATAAAAGCGAAATCATAAGAACTTATTTGATGAAGGCCCTGACCAAAATTATTCTGATATCATTTTATCTTTTTTTCTTTTTACGACTTACTATTCTTGCGCAGAATCCTTTCCCGGATCATACCAACTGTGAACGCGAAATGAAAGATGCTGCCATGTGGTTTTTCGGCGTTTACGCCGGGATCAACTTTAATACGGGCGAAGCCGTTGCGGAAACTGCACAGCCGGATGTATTCCAGACTCCCATTAGCCCTGCCGTGATCGCCGACAGCGCGGGGAATCTCCTTTTTATGACAACGGGGAAAAAGATATTCAACAGGAATTTTGAGCTAATGGTAGATGGCCTGTTCGGGCATTTCTCATGTACACAGCCTGCCATTATCCTCCCTAAACCCGATAACCCAGAGCAATATTATATTTTTACAGCAGATTCTTACCGCGATATTAATGGCGACAAGGGCCTCAATTATACGACTATTTCTATGACTGCTAATGGCGGACTTGGAGGTGTTGCCGCGCTCAATACTAACCTGATCCCCGACGGGATGGATGGCAGGCTTACCGCAGTGAAGCATGCCAATGGCAAAGACTTCTGGCTTATATCACACAAATGGGAGTCCAATGAATTTTGTGCATTCAGGGTGACCGCCGCAGGAGTGGATGCCAATTATGTTTCCAGTAATACAGGTTCGGTCCATAGTACTGGCGATAACAATCTGCTCGGATTTATGAAAGCATCCCCTGACGGATCGCGACTTGCTGTTTCCCTGTATGAAAGTGAGATTGTAGAGTTCTTTGACTTTAATAACTCAAGTGGAAAAGTGACGGCCCCGCTGACATCACCCCCAGATTATACAGGAGCCTATGGCCTGGAGTTCTCACCCGACAATACCAAAGTGTACCTCACAACACTGGATTATGCGAATATCATCCCGGTATTTCCTTCGGAATTGTACCAGTTTGACCTTTCCTCATCCAACATCTTCGGTACAGTGACCAGCCTGCATAGCAGCCCTGATCTTTTCAGGTATGCAGGCCTGCAGCTTGGCCTCGACGGAAAAATATATATGGCAAAAAGCATCAATGCCACCAATCATTCTGATTATCTTGGAGTAGTATATAATCCAAACCGTGCCGGCCTTGCATGTAATTACAACACCCTTGACGGTGCTGCCGACACAGAGTTTTTCCTCCAGGGAAAGTCTAGTTTTTGGGGCTTGCCGAATGTGGTGCAGTCCTTTGTCGACTGGCCGCATTTTACCTATGACAGTGTTTGTCTTGAGGATGTGACCATTTTCAAGCTTACCAACCAGGCAAATGTTGAAACAGCCGATTGGGATTTTCAGGATGCATCAGGAATGTCAAATACTGCAGATCCTTTCAATCCTACGCATCAATTCTCAGATATTGGCCAGTACCAGGTTGCTGTGACGGAAACTTACCTGGGACAGGACTATTCATACACGGAATCTGTTACGGTATATCCGCTTCCTGAGGTTTCTCTCGGGCCGGATACCATTTATATCTTCAAAGGCGACAATGCACGCCTGGCTGCCGGCGATCAGTGGGCCTCTTATTTATGGAGCACAGGGGAAACATCCAGCGAGATCTATGTTTCTCAGCCAGGACAATACTGGGTGGAAGTGCAAAATGCACAATGCTGTTTTAATACCGATTCCATCATTGTGATATTGTATGACATGTATGTTCCAAATGCATTTCGCCCTGCCAGTGCCATCAACCACGAGTTTAAACCTGTTGTTCCCTACAATGCAGTTCAGGATTACCGCCTGCAAATATTCGACAGATGGGGACAGATGATCTTTGAATCAAGAGACCTCGGAACAGGCTGGAACGGAGAGATCAAAAACAATCCTGCACCCATGGGTGTGTACGCCTGGCGGATCGATTATCAAACCATCAGCGATGAAGGCACAAAACCTGTGAAAGTAGCAGGCACGGTGATGTTGCTTCGCTAGTGTAAATATTAATTCCTTTTTTGATTGGGCATTTTGGGTTTCTCCATAATTAAGAGCTGCGGATGTTGCCGACCTTAGCATCTGATTAGCCAATAATTTTGATGAATTATCCTCTTTGAGGTTTTTCGTAAATGTAATAATGGCTGATGAAAACTCAACCAAGCTGGATTCAAGATTCTTTCTCATAGATTTAGATTTATTATTGGGTTATATCTATTAATACCCGAATCGTAAAAATGTCCCGAAAAAAAGTTTGTTTGGGTTGGGATAGATGAATGAAGAAGGGGATAGATGAATGAAGAAGTAAATGGGGATATCTACTCAATGCTCCTTTTAAGTGCTAAAAATACCGCCACCTGTTAATCCTTCAAACACCTTACTGCATTTCCAAGTTCCTTGTTGCCTTCGACATGACGAATTTGAGTATTGCCTGAATCAAGGGTTCTCCCCCAGGCATTGAAAGTGCTCGATGATGTGGCAGCCCAGAAAGTAGCGCTAAAATCACCAAAGGCAAAACTGCCGCCATTGGTTCGCCATCCGCTCATAAGGGCATTGAAGCCACTGCTGCCACCTGCTTTCAGCATAGTGCCTTCATTGGTTCCCTGCCATCCTGAGGTCGCCGTTGCTTGTTCTTCCGGCATGCCGAGGGCCATTTCAAGTGCTTCCCATTCTTCCCGTGCGGGAAGGTGCCAGCCTGCAGGACAAATGCCCTGAGTTTCTTCAGTGGCATATTGCATCATTTCACCCCACTGGTAAAGGGCTCCGAATTCTTCACAATTGCTTTCGAGGTCGTTGTAACAATATTTTTCAATGCTGCCGTCATCACTCATGTTCTGAACTCCATTGATGCGCGTTCCGATATCTATGTTTTGTGCCATCCAGCATTGCGTACCTATCTGCACCGTTCCATAGATCTTACCATCTCTCGGGTCTGTGATGTCGTCTCCGCAACTGAATGCTGCCGATCCGGTAGTGAATGACCATAGGGGCCCGTCGGTGGTATTGCCATGATCATCATGTGCGGTGATCTTCCAGTAGTATTTTGTTTCATATTCCATTATTCCGGGATCATAGCTGTTTTGAGAACTTCCCTGCCCGACAAGTGGGGGTGCGGCAGAGGTGCCGAAATAAATATCAAAGCTCAGGGGATCCTGTTCGGGATCTGAACCCGTCCATTGCAGGGAAATGTTCGTTAGCACATCCGTGGCGTCATCTGCAGGATCCGGATCTGCTGGTGGATCAGGAGGAAGATTTCCACCACCACTGACGGTGACCTGTTGTGTGGTAGTCCCGGTCAGCCCGCCGCTGTCTTTTACCTCAAGCCTGATGGTATAAGTGCCTTCAGTATCATAGGTCACAGTGGCAGTTTTAATTGTTGAATAATCGGTATCCCAGCTTCCGTCATCATTCCCGTCCCAGCGGATCAATAACTCATTGGCGGGTGTTTCCGCATCGCTGCTTGCCGAGGCATCTAAAAGAAAAGCAGTTTGAATGTTTCCTGTTTCCGGAGTAAGCGTGAATGAAGCCGTTGGAGCCGTGTTGGCTGGAGTGTCATCACCCTCGTCATCTTTTTTACAGGAAGTAAAAAGAAAGGCGGGGATGGCAAGAACGACCATGATAATCCATATTTTCTTGTTCATAATAATGGCTTGATTTATTTGGTAATTAATTTTCTTAATGCATACCCGGGATTTTGTGTTTCCTGGAACCGGGCTTTTAAACTGCCTGCTAAATTAAATAAAAATTTATTACTTTTGTATCATTGCATGTTGATGCAGCCAGTATCAACTCAGAAAAATTATGATATGAAAACAAGCAAGGCAAAAGCAGGGTTTGTTAAGCATTTAATATTCCTTACATTTCTTTTCATTACACTTTCCGGCAACGGCCTTCGTGCCCAGCTGGTGGTGCAAACCAACCTCACGCCTGAACAACTTGTGCAGCAGGTACTGGTTGGGAGTGGTGTATCGGTGTCGAATGTCACTTACCAGGGAAATAATTTTATGCGCGGCTCTTTTACCAATGGCCATGCTACAAACCTGGGCCTGGATGGTGGCGTGGCACTTGCTTCGGGAAATGTGCTTCAGATACCAAACCATGTCTCTGTATTTGCCAACAGCGCTTATGGCCTTGCCGGAGATCCTACCCTGAATGGCATTGCAACCGCTCTTACGCATGATGCATCGGTCCTGGAATTCGATTTTGTGCCAACCGCCGATACCCTCAGGTTCCGCTATGTTTTTGGCTCTGAGGAATACCATGAGTGGGTAAATTCCACGTTTAATGATGTATTTGGCTTTTTTGTGAACGGCCCCAAGCCTAACGGCTTAGGAAATTATGTGGATTATAATATTGCCCTGATCCCCGGGACTGCCCTGCCGGTATCAATCAATAATGTCAACCTTGGATCTTTTCCGCAATATTTAGTTGATAATGAAGGCATGCAGGGGACTACCATTGTATATGATGCGTTTACAACGGTATTTACTGCCTTGCTTGTGGTCGTGCCCTGTGAGCAATATCATATCAAACTGGCTATTGGGGATGCCGGTGATGCTGCATATGATTCCGGCGTATTCCTCGAGGCCAACTCCTTCTCCAGCACCGGGCTCAGTTCCAACCTGGGTTTTTCTAATTCCTCCAACTGGTTTGGCGCTGCTGTTGAAGCCTGCAACGATGCCGAGCTTACTTTCATACTTGATGAAACGATGAACGATGATTATTATATTGTCAGGCAGCAAACCTTTGGTTCAGCTACGCTGGATCTTGACTACGGCCTTTCACCTTCCGGTGATACCCTCTGGATCCCTGCCGGGGAACTGGAAGTTACCCTCAACCTCTTTCCATATTCTGACGACCTGGTAGAAGGGACCGAGACGGCTCGATTTATCTTTGAATTTATGGAAGGCTGTGATCCTACTGCCGATACCACTGCCATCGATATCCTCGATAATACTACCGCGATCCCGACCTTTGGGATCATAAGCGAATTTTGTGAGGACGGAGATTCTGTTTTGTTAAGCGGATCACCGTCCGGAGGAGTATTCACCGGCCCGGGTATTATTGGAAATACTTTTTATCCCAACCTGGCCAACAACGGCTTAAATGAAATATTTTATACAATTTATTATATTGATGTCACCGCTTTTGGTATAGATACCATTTGCACCAATGACGTGATGGAAGAGGTGTGGGTATATGCTAATCCGGATGTGGACGCCGGCCCTGATGCCATTATAGCAGAAGGAGAAACCTTTACACCGGCATCTGCTGCCCACGATTATGAATATGTAGAGTGGAGTACCTCAGGTACGGGTGCATTCAATGATATCAATATTATTTCACCGGTTTATTCCCCATCCATTGAGGATGTCACCGCAGGACAGGTGACCCTTACAATATATGCTGCTCCGCATGTGCCATGTGCCGGTGATACATCTGATGCGATGGTGTTGACCATAGCTTCCGGGACCACTGCTTTATCCGGTGAAGATGATGCCATCTGCGAGGGAATGACTTATCAGCTCAATGGCAATGCACTGTTTTATTCTACGATTGAATGGACAAGCTCCGGTGATGGTACTTTTTCAGATCCGGGGATACTGAATCCGGTTTACACCCCGGGGGCAATTGATATTCTCAATGAAGGAGCGACTTTAACATTGACTGCTTACGGCAGCTCTGTGCATTCGGATGATATGTACCTTTCCATCGGGCCAAAGCCTCTTGTTGATCTCGGGCCTGACAGATATATCCCTCACGGGATATGGATCGACCTGAACAGTGACGTGATTGGCGGCTCAGGCAATTTTATCTATTGGTGGGAGCCATCAGATATGCTTGTCAATCCTACACTTGCCAACCCGCAAACACACAATATCTACGCAACAACCACTTTTACACTCTTTGTTACGGACATGGAAACAGCATGCGAAAGTGAATATGCCAGTGTAGATGTGATCATCGATGGAGACCCGCTGGGGGCCTTGCCCTTTGCCGAACCTTCTGTGTCATGCTCTGGTAGTAATGTCCAGCTATTTGCCGGCGCACTGGGTGGTGACGGTACTTATGAGAACTTTTTATGGACGGCTGACCCGGGTGGGAATACCTATGCTTTTGAAAATCCGATCGTAGAAATAAATGAGCCTGCTACATTTTTCCTTGATTTTTCCGATGGATACAATAATTACACTGCCAGCCTGTTTGTGGATCTTCTTCCTGATCCCGTGGTTGAACTTGGAGGGCCTGTGCAGATACATTGTTTATACGAGCAGGTCATTCTGGATGCCGGCAATCCCGGATCTTCCTATGATTGGTCTACCGGCGATACTACACAGCAAATTACAGTGCTGACCACCGGCCTGGCTTATGACCCACAGGAATTCTCTGTTGAGGTTGTCAATGCCGAGGGCTGTACAGGTTCTGCCGAAGTAACCATTATTTTTGATTTTGATGCCTGTCTTGGTATCGATGATCCTTCACATTCCGGCCACTTCCGTATCTATCCCAATCCCTCATATGGGCTATTCAATATAGAAATAGAAGGGTACGAAGGAGAAACTGTGTTAAGCGTACTGAATGTTAATGGTGTCGAGGTCTATCACGAAACCCTTCAACTTCAAAGCCACGGCTTCAAGACTGAGATCAACCTTTCTTCATACGGTAAAGGACTGTATTATATTCGTTTCCTGAATGCGCAATTCCAGCATGCGGGAAAAATTATTATTCGATAACAAATGTCCTGAATCTGGATGGAGAAATTTGATGTCATCATCGTTGGAGGCGGCCCGGCCGGGCTGATTTGTGCTGAGAAACTAAGTAAATCTGAGCTAAAAGTACTCCTGCTCGAAAAGGAGGATGCTTTTGGTGACAAGGTATGTGCCGGAGGGCTGACCAGGAAGGGCCTTGCCCTCCTCGATATTCCCGATGACATCATCGGGCAAAAGGTATACAAAACAACAGTTTATTCACGCAAGCGACACAGCCAGGCAGAAACACGCGATCCTGTTGTGGTGACGATCGACCGCAGAAACCTTGGTGCCTGGCAGCGGAAACAACTTGACAATACTTCCGTGGTGATCCGGAAAAATGCACGGGTGACGGAGATTAGAAAGGAAAGCCTTATTGTAAATGAAAGCGAAGAGATAGGATTTCGTTTTCTGGTTGGTGCCGACGGTTATGCATCTCTGGTGCGGCGCTACCTTGCAATCCCCCTGGAGAAAAAACTTATCGGCATACAATACGTGGTCCCGGTAAATAATAATGAGCAAAGACTTGAAATATTTCTCGACCGTAAGCATTTTCATGCCTGGTATGGCTGGATCTTCCCGCACCGGGGAAAAAATGCGCTTGGATGCTGTTGTGATCCGCGTTATCTGTCCGCTAAAAAGCTCAAAGAAAATTTTCAGCATTGGCTTAAGGAAAAGGATATAGATATCAGCGAAGCTGAATACCAGTCTGCTCCCATCAATTATGATTACAGGGGACTTAGCTTCGGGAATGTTTTTCTTGTGGGCGATGCGGCAGGAATGGCATCCGGATTAACAGGAGAAGGAATTTATCAATCGCTGGTATCCGGGCTGGAGGTGGCAGAATATATTCTCGGGAGGGAAGAGGTTTCCGACGCCATGAAGGCGGTGATCAGGTATAACCGGATACAGGAAAAAATGATGAAAATATTCATCAGGCTGGGCTGGTTCCGCGGGTCGGCACATGAAATGATCATCATGCTGCTGAACAATAAAAGATTTAAGGCCAGGGTGAATAAAGGGTTCTCATAAAGGGAGGAGATCAAGGTGAAGAGAAAAGTTACAGATGCATCAAAATACTTGAAATTCCTCTCATCACGGAAAGTGATCGAGAAGCGTGCCTCCATGCTGAACGATACCCTGGAAGTGCTGAAGGTCGGAGATGCCATCCTGCTTAATTCTGCCAATACCAATTACTCCTTCGGGGGATTGCACCGAGTTTTCAGGAGGGCATTTGAAAAGATCAATATCGCTGAACGGGACATCAGCAATGTGCTCATCCTGGGCTTTGGGGCAGGGAGCGTAGCTTCCATCCTGCTGGAAGAATATAAAATTTCCTGCAAGATCAAGGGAGTCGAAAAAGACCCTGAAGTGATCAGGCTTGGGCGTGAATATTTTAATACCCGGCGTTATGCCGGGCTTGAGATCGTTGAGGCAGATGCAGAAGAATTTATCAGGAATGAAAACCTGTCTTATGACCTCATTATAGTGGATCTGTATGTGGACTTTGAAGTTCCGGCCTTTTGCCATAGCCTGGAATTTATAGCTGCTTTACAGTCCTGTCTTGCAGAAAACGGGATGATCATGTTCAATAAAATGCTGTACAATCATAAAGCCAGACAGGAAGCACACGAACTGGAAAAGATCTTTAATTCACTGGAGGGGCGGGTGAAAGTCCTGAAGATACGTGAGAATGTTATGAATAAAGTGATTGTATTTGAAAATTGACTAAATTGTTTTGGTGCCGGGTTCCAGCAACCAGTACACCTACGCTAAAGCTTGTGCCTCCGCTAAAGCTACGGCGACACGCGGACGGTGCACAAAGTAACCAGTACACCTACGCTAAAGCTTCGGTGCACAAAGTAACCAGTAACAAGAAACCAGGATGTTATCACAATATTTTGAAAAAATAGCCAAAGAGCTCAGTATTCGTTCAAGCCAGGTTGCCAATACGGCAGAATTGCTGAAAGGCGGGGCTTCTATACCTTTCATTGCGCGTTACCGAAAGGAGTATACCGACAGCCTTGATGAGCAGGAAATCATGCATATCCGCGACAGGATTGAGCAGATGGAAGCATTGGATAAAAGGCGGGAAAGCATACTTCATTCCATCGAAGAGCAGGGAAAGCTTGATGATGATCTGCGCAATCTGATCATGCGTGCCCTGAGCCTGTCTGAGCTTGAAGATATATATCTCCCCTACAGGCCGAAAAGAAAGACAAGGGCAAGCATTGCGATGGCGAAAGGCCTTGAGCCCCTGGCGAAGATGCTTATGGCACAGCAAGATGGCAATGTGGAAGATTGGGCCACGAAGTTTGTTGATGAAAAGAAAGAGCTTTTAAATGTGGATGACGCACTTGCCGGAGCCAGGGATATCATCGCGGAATGGGTGAATGAGCGGAAGCGTGCCCGGGACAGGATGAGATGGCTTTTTGAACGTTCGGCAATGATCACTTCCCGTATCATCAAAGGGAAGGAGGAGGAAGGCCAGAAATATAAATCCTGGTTTGATTTTTCCGAGCGCATATCATCAGCACCTTCGCACAGGATACTTGCGATGTTCAGGGGGGAGAAGGAAGCTTATCTGCGCTTAAGTGTTGAACCTGATAAGGAAGAAGCCTTGAAAATCCTGAAAGGAATTTTTGTCAAGGCGGAAAATCAGTCGGCAGAGCAGGTAAGGATTGCCGTTGAGGATGCTTATAAGCGTTTGCTGCAACCTTCTATGGAGACTGAAATGAAAGCAGCTGCAAAAGAGCGTGCCGACAAAAAGGCCATAGAGGTCTTTGTGGGAAATGTAAGGCAGTTGCTGCTGGCACCTCCGCTGGGGCAACAGATCGTGATGGCCATAGATCCGGGATTCCGCTCCGGTTGTAAGGTCGTTTGCCTCGACCGGCAGGGGCAGCTTTTACATAATGAGACCATATATCCGCATCCGCCTCAGAATGAAGTGATGGAGGCGATAAAAAAGATCCAGACCCTGGTGGATGCTTATAAGATCGAAGCCATCGCCATTGGTAATGGCACTGCCGGCCGGCAAACAGAAAAGTTTATAAAATGTATACGTTTTCGTAAGGATGTGATCGCCGTGATGGTAAATGAAAGTGGTGCCTCGGTGTATTCAGCTTCCAAAGTGGCGCGGGAAGAATTTCCGGATTATGATGTCACGGTCAGGGGTTCGGTCTCCATAGGAAGAAGGCTGATGGACCCGCTGGCAGAATTGGTGAAGATAGATCCGAAGTCTATCGGTGTGGGACAATATCAGCACGATGTCAACCAGGCCGCCCTGGCAAAAAGCCTGGGGGATACGGTTTCCATCTGCGTGAACAGTGTAGGGGTGGAGGTCAACACCGCCAGTAAGGAGTTGCTGTCCAATGTATCCGGCCTGGGGCCGTCACTGGCTGCTAAGATCATCTCCTACAGGGGTGAGAACGGGCCTTTCAGCTCAAGGGAAGAATTCAGAAATGTGCCTGGTTTTGGTGAAAAAGCCTTTGAGCAGGCAGCCGGGTTTTTACGGATCAGGGATGCAAAAAATCCACTCGACCACTCTGCGGTACATCCGGAAAGTTATTCCGTGGTGAAAAAGATCACCCGGCAGTATAATGCGAGTGTAGAGGAATTCATGAATAGCGCTGATCTGCGTAAGAAGGTGCAGCTTGAAGATTTTATTACTGATAAGACCGGCCTCCCTACCCTGAAAGACATCATGGAAGAGCTTGCAAAGCCCGGAAGGGATCCCAGGAAGAAATTCGACATCTTCGAATTTGCAGCAGGGATCAATAATATGGAAGACCTGAAGGAGGGGATGCAACTTCCGGGTATTGTAACCAATATCACGGCTTTTGGGGCATTTGTTGATATAGGTGTTCACCAGGACGGATTGGTTCATGTGAGCCAGATGGCTGACAGCTATGTGAAAGATCCGAATGAGATTGTGAGCCTGAACCAGAAAGTAGAGGTCAGGGTGCTGGAAGTCGATGTCAACAGGAAGCGTATTCAGCTCTCAATGAAAAATATTTCAGTGTCATAATCATTGTTATTAAAAATATTATAATCTTTACTTCGTTTATTAGAGAGTTTCATGGATAAGATTATGTTGAAAAAAGCCTTACAATACAGTATTATCATCCTGGCCATTGGCCTGGTGTCGTTCAATGTTGCACACGGACAGCGTATTAAAGGAACTGTGATCGCCGGAGGCAACCTGTCACAGGTTGAAGGAGATGAGATCAAAGGCTGGAGCCAGCTTGGCTTCAATGGTGGCCTTGGTGCCATCATTCCTTTTGGCAGTCACTGGGCCGCAAACCTGGAAACCCTCTTTTCCCAGAAAGGATCTTTCCAGAAAAAGCAATTTGACGAACTCAAATCCAATGAGTACAGGTTACGACTGAATTATTTTGAGGTTCCGGTATATGTTAGCTATACAGATAAAAATGTGATGAGCTTTGGCCTCGGCGGATACTGGGCCCGCCTGGTAAGCTCGAGGGAGGAGGAGCACAGCGGGAACCAGGCTCCTTATTCTGATAGTGTGGCCTTCAACAAGAATGATATGGGATTTCTCATTGACGTAAAGGTAAGGATATGGAAACAGCTGCACCTCAATCTTCGCTATTCTCAATCACTGGCACCTATCCGGGAGCGGAACTTTGATCCCCAGGGGAGTTCAGATTTTATCCGGAAACAATTCAACCAGGTGATTGCCCTCAGGTTTATTTATATTTTTAATGTTTCCAGGCAGGGAGCGATCCCGGAATAGAATTTTAAGTTTTAAATTTTAAGTTTTAAATTATTTTGTATTTTGGATTATGTGGTATGTGGTTTTCTTTTACCACAAAGGTTTTCCCGAAAATGCAATAATATCCCTAAGTCTCTGGCTCTCTGACTCTCTGACTCGCTGACTCTCTGAC
>JABMQZ010000231.1 GCA_013202965.1 Bacteroidota bacterium
CTATTCATTCCTGTCCCTGCATTTCACGCAAAGATTGCAAAGAAGCGCAAAGCACCGCAAAGGGCATAATATCTATGCGGTCTTCGCGTATGTATCTTAGCGGTCTTTGCGAGAAATCACTAACAAGAAACAGAGGAATAAGAATAAGAGTGTGGAATTTGGAACTTGGAATTTAATGTGTTGTGTGCTAGGTTAATGTATAATTCACCTAATACTTAACTTAACACTTAAAACCTAAAACTTTTAACCTGACTATAAATATGCGATTGAACATTGCACCCCTGCGGGGCGCTAAATTCTTTTACAACAAATCTTTCTACGAACATCAGACCCCTTCGGGGCCAGGAGTCAACGCCTTGCGAGCATAATCAATGATCAACTCAACACTCAGGCAGGAAAATAGATACCAGATGCCTGATGGTAGGTACTGAATGTTAAAAGATTGAAGAAGGGGATAGATGATTGAAGAAGGGGATAGATGATTGAAGAAGTAATGACAAGCCTCAATGAAAATATAAACCCAAGAGCATTAAAAAAGCCCCATCAAACAGACAGGGCTTATTGATCTTAATTTGTTTTATCCGGATAAGGCGGGATAGGGAGCTGATTTTTATAATCATATGTTTTCATCTGTTCAAGAACCACTTCTATGGCCTTGTTCAGCTGTTCATCCTCCCCTGCATATTCCTTCGCAGGATCATTGTCTATCTCGATATCCGGCTCAACACCGAATCCTTCGATCACCCAGCCTTCACCATTGATCCCGTAGGGTGCAAACTCTGGCCTGTAAAGTGTTCCGCCATCAACAAATGGAATGGGCCCTCTGATCCCAACAACCCCACCCCAGGTGCGCATACCAATGATGGTGCCGAGTTCCAGGGCCTTGAATTGGTATGGAAAAAGATCTCCGTCGGATGCTGAGTAATTATCGATCAGCATAACTTTTGGCCCAACGAAAACCTGTGCAGGCCTGGTTCCGGGCGCTGTATTTCTGGCCATCGACATCAAAACCAACTCTCTCTGGAGTCTTTCTATGATCATGGGTGATACATTACCACCTCCATTGCCACGGTCATCAATAATGAGGCCTTTTTTGTTTAATTGCGGGTAGAAATATTTTACAAACTCATTCAATCCCTGTGCACTCATATCCGGAATATGAATGTAGCCGACTTCTCCATTGGTGGCTTCGCTCACCTTCCTGATATTATCCTGTACCCAGGTGTAATAATACAAGCCCGACTCATCGGTAACAGGCTTGACAATCACTTTTCTGGCACCACTTTCTTTTGGCGAATCATTCACGGTGAGTTCTACCTGTTTTCCCCCTTTAGCAAGCAGCGAGGCATAAATATCATTCATTTCGCTTGTTGATTTTCCATTTACAGCAATGATATAATCGCCTTCCTTCACATCAACACCAACTTCAGTGAGTGGTGAACGTGAATTTTTCACCCAATTTTCGCCTTCGAGGATCAGGTCGATCCTATAATAGCCGGATTTGTCTCTGCTGAGTTGTGCTCCAAGCAGGCCGGTCTTTATGCGCTCAGGTTGAGGTTTGTCTCCACCGCTGATATAGGAATGTCCGATATTGATCTCGCCAATCATTTCCCCAATGATATAATTCAGGTCGTTCCTGTTGTTAACATAAGGAAGAAGAACCGCATATTTCTCATATACTGCCGGCCAGTCATTCCCATGCATGTTCGGAGCATAAAAGAAATCACGCATCTGCCTCCAGGCCTCCATAAATATCTGATCCCATTCCTCACGAAGATTAACCCAGCTTTTCATATCTGAGAGGTCGACAAATTTATCCACCTTTGCTTTAGATGATGGCAGGTCTATCACTGCCCATTTACTGTTTTGTCTCACCAACACTTTTTTCTTATCCTCAGAAACAACAAAGGTTCTGAAATCCCCGATGGAGGTTTCCTTTTTCTTCTTCAAATCATACATCTTTATGTCTCCTCCCCCACCACCTGACTTGCGGTAATTATAATATACTTTATCACCAATGGGATTGATGCTCCAGTAATTTCCGGCTGCAGTTGGAAGGTCGATGATGCGGTCAATGATCCCGTCGAAATCGATCTCAACATTTAATTCGCTGTCTTCTCCCCCATTTTTATCTTTCTTTTCATCACCCTCTTCTTTTTTCTCCTCTTTTACAGCAACTTCATCATTTTCCGGTTCAAATGGATTGGGAGTATCCTTTTTCAATGTAATGAAGTATATCCTGCTCATATCACGGTAAGCATGATTCCATTCCGTGTTACTGTATATGGGATTGAAATCACGATTGGATGTAAAGAAAAGATATTTGCCATTATCACTAAAAACAGCACTTCCGCAGTCATACCAGCTGTCGGTTACTGACTGTTTATCACCAGTTTCAAGATTATACACATATACCCTGGTAACCGAGAGGTGGGATGGCAATGTATAGGTGATCCACCTGTTGTCGGGCGACCAGTTATAATTTCTTATTTCCCAGTCTTTTGCCTGTTCGATCTGTGTCACCTTCCCTGATTCAATATCCAGGTATTGCAGACGTAATTTCTTATCGGCCCAAAGGAGTTTTTTTCCGTCGGGCGACCAAATGGGATTATACTTATAGGTATCTCCGTTTTCGGTGATCTGTTCAGGCTCTTCCGTGCCATTCTGATTTATCAGGTAAATCTCATCTTCTCCACTTACATCAGAAATGTATGAAATGTATTTCCCGTCAGGTGACCATTCCACATTTCGGTCATTTACCCCACTTGATCCGGTAAGGTTCCTCGTGATCCCTGATTTTACAGGTACCGTATATATGTCACCTCTTGCACCAAACACAAGCCTTTTCCCGTCAGGGGCAATGGCATAAGAATTGATGCTTTCGCTGACATCTTTCAGTTCATCCCGGGCAGAAGCGAAATCTTCCGCAATCACTACAGGTACTTTTCTGAGCTCCCCTGATGAGAGATCGTAGGTGAATAAGAATCCCCCATTTTCATAAATTATATGCTCATTCCCAAGAGAGGGAAATTTTATGTCATAGACCGTATAATCTGTAAGTTTTTCTGTTGAAGCTGTTTCCGTATCATAAACAAACAGGTTCATAGTACGGTCGCGGTCGGAAAGATAATAGATCTTCGTTCCGTGCCACATCGGGAAGATATCCTGATATTCATTATTCGTAATATTCTCGGTGGTCTTGTTTTCAAAATCATAGATCCACACATCATCAGCCATACCGCCTTTATAGTACTTCCATGTTCTGAATTCACGAAACACCCTGTTATATGCAAGTTTCGTTTTATCAGGTGAATAAGAGCAGAAGCCGCCTGCCGGAAGGGGAAGTTCCTCAGAAAGCCCTCCATCTTTTGAAACAAGGAATAACTGGCCCTTGAAAGAATTGAAAGACTGTTTCCTGGAACGATATACCAATTGCTCATTGTCTTTCCATGTCATGACTATGTTGTTGGGCCCCATCCTGTCGGAAATGTCATCCCTGCCCAGTGTAGCGGTATAGGTAGCCCTAAAAGGCACACCTCCCTGCGAAGGCATCACATAAACTTCTGTATTTCCATCGTATTGGCCGGTGAAAGCAATATTGCTGCCATCGGGTGAGAATCGGGCAAACATTTCATATCCATCGGCATCATTGGTCAGTTTCCTGGCTGTGCCGCCATCCTTGTCTATGGTGTATAGATCACCTGCATAAGAAAAGATTACCTGCTCTCCATGTATGGCAGGAAAGCGCATAAGCCGGGCTTCATCCTGGGCAAAAAGTGCAAGTGTAAGAAAGAAAGCCGAAATCAAAAGTGTAATTTTTTTCATAGTACTTTGATATTATTATTTAATTAAATAATTCCTCGCGGCAAGCCGTGAGGTTTCCTAATAAGCTCCCTGATTTTCAGGGGAGATGTACCGCTTTGGCGGGACAGAGGGGTATTATAAAAAAGCATTTTAAGTGCCAATAGTGTGCCAAAAAGTCTAAAATATTCATGATCAGGAATATACCCATAAGAGATTTCCTGAATGCATTGCTTGTTGTCCATCGGTGAACAAAATAAGTTCAAAAATGGACATATTTTTTTTTGATATTATACCTTCATCAAGGTAAATTCCTTATAAATATATAAGAGGTATTTTTCAACATTTAAATACCCCATATCGTGCAGCAATTGTCCGTATTGTTCTAGCTGCCTGATATGTTTAGCATCTTCCTTTCCCGTTTTATAATCAAGCACTATCGCTTTCTTATCACGGAACATCAATCTATCCGGCCGGTACTCTCCACCACCTGCCTTCAATATTCCTGCTTCATTTTTTATTTCATAGCGTCCGTCAAAGAATGGGCTTATCTCAGGATGCTTCAGCATTTCAATCAGCATCCTCATGAGTTTATTTCCTTTCTCTCCTGAAATATTTCCCTGCAGGATCTCATTCCCGATAACATTTTCCAGGTCATCAACAGTAAGTACCCCGGAAAGCACTTTATGCACCAGGTTTCCCCATTCCCGATTCCGGCCCTCATCTTCCATGTCCCAGTATTCAGCTGCATGTCCGCTCAATTGTATATTCTTTTTCCAGTTGCCTGAGATAAACATTCCAAGATGCATCGGATTTCCTGCTGCCTTATCTTCATGCGCAATGGGTGCCTGCTCTCCGAATACATATTCAAATGTTCCATCCTCCCAGCGTTCCTGTTTCTCAAGAAATGCTTTCAGTATTGAAGGAATATTAACACTTATCGATTTTTCCGAAGGCATATCACATATCAGAAAAAGGCGTTCTGTTGGCCTTGTGGTTGCCACATAAAGAATATTGAGCAGATCAAGTTTAACCTTTTCCAGTTCTTCGGTATATATAGGTTCTAAAACTGTTTTCTCAAGGCTCTTATTCATGGGAAGAAGAGCAATTCCGAAGTCCGGAAATGCCGGTTCATCAAGCTGCACCCATTTCTGATCCCTGCCGACATCCACTTTACTATTTGCAAAAGGATAAATGACAGCAGGAAATTCAAGGCCTTTTGCCTTATGTATCGTCATGATGTTGACAGCATCCATGCCTTCAGGTACCACTATGGAATATTTGTGGCTATTTTCTTTCCAGAAAGCTGTAAAATCCTCCGGATCATATCTTCTATTCTTTTCGAAATCAAAAGCTACATCCAGGAAGAAAATAACATATGGATCAGGAGAATTATTTAACGAAAATGCCCGGATCACCGCCTCCAGTTTCTCATATAAACCCATCCCCTTTAATTCATCAGGAACAAAACGGATATCACGGGCTTTAAGGCATTCCGCAAAAGCTGCATTTATGGACAGGACATCTTCCTGTCCCTTCCGCGGAAGGTGGTTTTGCAGTAAGTGACGAAACTCAGGGTCCGCATATTTGTCATCCAGATAAGTGATTATGCCACCAAGGGCAAGATGATCATCAGGGTTTGAGATGTAATCCAAACAAAAAATAATAAAATGCACTTCGGGTGAGGTGCTCAGCAAGAGGGATTCCGCCGATACCACTTCAATGCCCTTCAGAAGCAGATGCCTTGCTATTTTACTTGCGTCCTTGTTCGACCTGCACAGTATGGCAATGTCACCCAATGTGTATCCTTTCTGTTCCTTCAGCTCAATGACTGTTCCCAGCACTTTCTCCAGATATAGCGGTTCCATATCTGATTTGCTTCCTTGCTTTTCGATGAAACTGATCCGGACTTCCCCTCCAGGTTTTTGCTCCGGGCTTTCCTGTACAGCATCTGCATAAATTGTGCTCAGCAGCTCAGAATGATCCTCAGCAATAAATGAATATAGTGCATTATTGAATTTTATGATCTCCTCCCTGGAGCGGAAATTAAATT
Organism: Bacteroidota bacterium; assembly: GCA_013202965.1. GTDB lineage: Bacteria > Bacteroidota > Bacteroidia > Bacteroidales > B18-G4 > B18-G4. The sequence goes on from JABMQZ010000231.1 coordinate 5,855, forward strand.
TCAGCTTTTCAGGATTGTAATTCCTTTCAAGCAGTTTTTCCCGGCTTTTCATTTCAGGAGTATCAGGCCGCTTATGGATTTCCGGCAATTTCACCAGTTGTTCAACTTCTCCTCCCTTAAACCTGTAGATGGCCTGTTTTGCATCCCCTACCATCATATTGAAATGTCCTTCGGCAAGTGAGTTTTCAACAAGTGGGATGATGTTCTGCCACTCCAGGACAGATGTATCCTGGAACTCATCGATCAGGAAATGTTTGTATTTTTCTCCCAGGCGTTCATAGATAAAGGGCACGGACTCATAATGAACCACAGCGGCGATCCGTTTATCAAATTCCGATATATGAATGATCCCTTCGTTTTCCCTGATCTGGTCCATCACCTTTTCAATCTCATTTAGGACTGCGAGGGGAAAGATGTTTCTTTTCAGCAATCCATAGAGGATATACCTGGATTCATGCTCTTCATAGTAGTTAACCATATAATTCAGCATGTCAAACATCTCATTTTTCAGACCATCAATAATGTATTTTTTTTCAGAATCAATTTTGCTTGTATACCACTGGTCTTCACCAAGGGTATTCCTGACACGTGAATTAGGTTCGGGATTGGAAAAGTTTTTGGCTGCAAGTCTGCTCACATACCCATAAACCCCGCTCTTCCCGTAGTACAGATCAGTTACTTCTATACCATTCCTTTCCCATAAAGAAATCAATTCGGCAGCCTTTTTGCTTAATTCATTTTTAAAAGAGTTGATATATGAATACAGTTTATTGCTGACCGTCAAAAGAGTTTTGGTGTCCATGCTCTGGAGTCCCGGAAGATATTCAGTGATATCGTCTTTTAGCAGGCGACGGGCAAACTTTTTAAGGTCCTTCTCGATATCCCAATTTTTCTCTTCTGATATTCTCGACTCCGTAAAACGCAATAAGACAGTGGTAAGGGATTTATCCAAACCTACCCTGCTTAATAAGAGATCCACTGCCATTGTGACCATGGCATCTTCATCCACCTCAACTTCAAAGTTCAGGGGCAGATGCAGATCGAATGAAAAAGTTCTGATGATGCGGTGGATAAAACTGTCGATGGTACTTACAGCAAAGTCCTGATAATTATGCAGGATATTTCGAAGACTGATCCCGGCATTCCTGATCAGCAATTGTTTTTCAAAACCTGTGATCAGCTGTAGCTCAGGCAGCATATATTTCACTGCATTTGTATTGGGATATTGTTCAGCTTCAGCAATTTCTGTCAGCGACCTGACAATCCTATCCCTCATCTCATTGGCAGCCTTGTTGGTGAATGTGATGGCAAGAATGTTCCTGTAAGCAGGCGGATCTGCAAGTACAATGCCCAGGTATTCCTTTACAAGGGTGTATGTTTTTCCTGATCCGGCCGATGATCTGTAGACAGTGAAACTCATCCTTGTAAAAGTACAAAATATGACTTTATCTTTTGAGATTTTATTGCCTCAGGCATATTCCTGAAAAGTGTAACTTTGATCCTCACAACATAATCCATGAAAACACTACTCAGTCTGATCTTAACTGCGGCCGTTCTTACTTCATTTGGACAGGACACGCTTAAGGGTACATATAAAAACTACGAACCCGGTTTCTACGAAAATGAGATCAAAGCTGACATTAATCCACGAAAGGAGCGTTCACCTCATGTGTATTTTGCGGCTGATTTGTCAGGGATCGCATTTCCGACTGATCCTGCAGCATACACGCAATACTGGCATTTCCCTCCTCTTTCACAGGGTTCAACAGGAACCTGCTGGTGTTTTGCCAGCATTTCATTTCTGGAATCTGAGATCTATCGCATCAGCGGGCAGGAGATCAAACTTTCCGAGATGTACATCGTGTATTGGGAATACATCGAGCGAGCCCGTGCATTTGTTGAAAAGCGCGGAGATGTATATTTCGCCCAGGGCTCCGAAGCTGTAAGCATACCCAGGATCATGAAGAAATACGGCATCGTCCCGGCGGAAAGTTACCCGGGCCTCCCGAAGGGAAAAAAATTCCATGATCACAGCCGCATGCTAAAAGAAATGAGTGATTATCTTAACAGCATAAAAGAGAAAAATGCATGGAATACTGTCATGGTGGTGTCTACCATACGTGATATACTGGATCATTACATAGGAGCCCCACCGCAGGATGTTTTCTTTGAGGATGAATATTTTACACCAAAAACTTTTCTCAGCAGGGTATTGCAGATCCGTGTAGATGACTATTTCAGTTTCATGTCAGCGATGTCAGAAACTTACAATGAAAAAGCTGAACTGAAAGAGCCAGACAACTGGTGGCATTGCGAGGATTATTACAATGTCAGCATTGATGATTTTATGCTGGTCATTGACGCTGCCCTTGACAGTGCCTATACTGTTTGTATTTGCGGCGATGTCAGTGAGCCGGCTTATGATAAATGGGCAGAAGTTGGTATTATCCCGGTTTTCGATATTCCTTCTGAATACATCAATGAATCAGCCAGGGAAATGCGACTCAAAAATGCTAGCACCACTGATGACCATTGCATTCATATTGTAGGAGTGCTGGATGATGAGGGAGTAAGATGGTATATGATCAAAGACTCCGGATCCGGTGGTTTTGACGGTCCCAATAAGGGGTACCGCTTCCTCCATGAAGATTATATAAGACTGAAAATGATGAATATCATGGTACACAAGGAAGCAGGCAGGCCGGTACTTGACAAGATCATTAAATAGGAATAAGGCAGATCATTCTTCAAAGAGCTCTTGTTTCTTTTTCTTTTTTCGCTCTCGCTTAAAGATATCCCCAAAGCGGTTGAATTCCCTGGTATAAAAAACACCCACCCCTTGCGTATAAGGAGAATAATCATCGATGGTATTGAGATTATTGGAACGGTTGAATGCCCTGAGCCTGATATGGCCATCCGGGCTTAACTTGTATTCAAGATTTACATCCCCTACAATATTACTGGCCTGTTGCTGGGTATTATCTTTTGTCATCACTCCAACATTTCCATCAACGATCAGACGATCATTGAAAAACTGGGTGGATAGTGCTACTTCAAGCTCATCCTGATTGATCTCATCACCGGCAATATAATTTATTCCTATATCAAAATCATTGCTGATCTGGGAAAGCCAGTTGCTGAGCTGACTTGAAATGATATTAAAAGATGAAGAAGATACGTTGGCTGAAGGACTGGCATAACTAAAACTGTTCATCACAAGCAATGAGATCATCTGTTGACTCATCAACATGGCATCATTGGTATCCAGAACAGCATAAATTGAATGCTTGATATCGTCTTTGACATTTGGAAAACCTATACCAAAGTGAATATCAGGGTAAGCCAGTTTTCCCCGTAATCCCAGGTAAGCGTTAACATTTACACGTTGTCCTTCATATTCCGGACTAATGCTTGCTCCCAGGCCGCTCAGCGATGTTTTGAGCCTGTAAAGAGCCGTCAGGCTAACATCAGCATTGTATGGGTTTCCCGTAAAGTTGATATGTCCACCCTGCAGAATTTCAAATCTCCTGTTGATCAAATTTTGCAGGGTAAAGAAAAAGGTACCCCTGATGAAGTTATAATCCCCGTATATTTTGAATTCCCCATTCGGGTTGATATTCATGCGGATATTACCGGTGCCTTTTGAGCTGATATTACCCATATTTGCCGGAAGGAATATCATCACTTCAGCCGTATTGGTAATCCCAATATTTAAGCCGAGTGAAAGGCCTTTGAGATCAACATTATAATCTTCAGGAACAGCTTCTTTTATTTCAATCCCACTATTTTTAAATACGACGAAATCATTTTGCGTTTCTATGAAGGTATTATTTAATGGTATTACGATATCTGTTCCATTGGACGTTACCACATCCACATCGATATGAAAGTCATTAAGCGGCCCGTAAAACTTCACATCCCCGCTTGCAATAGCTCTACCATAGAAGAATTTATTCTGGTACTTATTCGTATTCATACAAATGAAATCAGTAGGCTTTAAGATGAGGTCAAAGCGAAAATTACGCAAGTTTTGATGGCTTATCTTTCCGTTTCCAATTGCCTGATTGCCAAGTGTGTCATATACTATAAGATCCCTGATGCTAATCTCCCCGGGACTAAATTTGATTGTATGACCTAATGCATATCTGGTATTCAGGTAATTAACCCTGCATTCTGTTCTCATCAATTTCAGTTCACCCTTGAGCGCAGGCGCAGAAGTGGAGCCGGAGACATTGAAAGTACCACTCGCTATGCCCTTCAATCCTGAGATGTACTTATCAACAAAGCTGGAGAGTGCTTCCATCCTGAAGTTCTCCAATCCCAATTCAAAACGAAGATTATTCTTATCTCTATCAGGGAAATAAGATCCATTAACTGAAATAATCTTACTTAAGCCAAGATTGCCATGATAAATGATCTCAGATTCAACATCAACAGATTTCTGTGCTTTATTCCATGCCGATTGGATATTCGCATCGCCCATAAGTACATGATTCATTTCCAGGCTATTAATCTGTATATCAGAAAAGAAATTAGGTGAATCATACAGATTATTCAGACCGAAATATCCGTTTATGGTACCATTCAAATCAAAATTATAATTCCTAAAAATGATGCCGAAATTAGACAGGCTCCAGTTTTTGAAACCCATGCTTAATGTATCGTCAGGCTCGGGGGATACGACACCGTTCACATTCAATTCCTGCTTTCCGCCCATGAAGGACAGCCTGGAAAACTGCAAATATTCAGGGCCAAAAATGATCCTGTTCTCAGGATGAATGCGCCACAAGGTATCATTGATAAGAACTTCTGATTGCAGGAATCGCAATTCACTCTTCAAAGAATCTACGTATGTATAATATCCACGGATATCCGCTTTATTGTGCCTAATAGCATCATGATCATCCCAATCAATATAAAAACCAAGGCTGTCATTGTCGAGGAGTAATGCTGCACTGAAGTTTTCCAGGCCAAGCTGCAAGGAATCATTATAGCTTCGTTCCTTTATCCGGAAATGACCCGTGCTCATGTCAAGCCGGATCAGGCCTGAATCTGAGTATAAATTCAGCATGAGGCTGTCGGAATTTATTCCTCTATAGCTAACAGATGGAGCGATGAAATTAATTACTGCCTCATGATCGATAGAATTAAAATTTCCTTTGATCTCGCTGTTTTTCTGAATATACAGCTCTGGTACTAAAATATTAGTAAGGTCCGCAGTTTCTTTAACCTTCAGGTCGAAGTCAAGAGATTGCTGCCGAAGGGGAAATTCAGCAGCTGGCATGAATGACCACTGCGGAAATTCCCTGGAAATCAAATTATCAATTGCATAGGGCAGTTCCCTGTATGTAAAACTTCCCTTTAGGCTGGCGTCCAAAAAATCTGAAGTCAGCATGATCTTCTTATAATAGCCGGTATCCTTCAGGCTGATAAGGGCAAGGTGATTCATGAAGCATTTCTTTTCCCCCTCAGCATACTCCAGACTGTCGATACGGATCCTTCCTTCCAGGTCATCCATTTCATAGCCAATAAAATTACAATTAAGCTTTACTGACAGATTCAGTAAAGAATCGCGATGGAGCAAATTCAGTTTAAACAGGTTCGCATCGGTAATATCCGCCGTAAAGTCAAATAAGGGTTTCTTCTGACTAAAATCGAGTATCCCGTCAAAGACCATATTGCCAAAATCATCCTGTAAGTTAAGATGCCCGTTAAATTTTTTATCAGCAATTTCCCCGCTAATTTGAACCTGGTTGAAAGTATTCCCCATAAATTCCAGTGAATCGATATCTCCGCTCATGTGCACTTCGACCGTTGGCCCTGTCAATCCTGTACCTGCGACATGGGCATTGAGTTCCATTTTACCCAGGTATGCTGAAAGATTAAGAAATTTGCCTATATCGAAGCACCTGGTACGAACAGTACCCTGATAGACAACATCTGTGTTTTCTTCGTTTTGCCGGAGGGAGATATCCGTTGAAATCAGCCCCAGATCAGATTCGAAATCTGCCGTTGATACAAAGTCATTAAAAAAACCTGTGAAATCCCCCCTGATCTTCATTGTTCCAAAAGCACTCAATTCAGTAGGCAGCGGAACATATCTGTATGTTCCCGGAATGGCGAAATTCTCAACATCAGCTTTGGAGAGGGAAAACTCCTCAATACTGGTATGGATATATGTTTCTCTCACATCCGGCAAACCATAAAGCCTGACATCTCCGTTAAACCGAGTACTCTTTCCATAGGTGAAGCGAAAATCCTTTACCCTGAGATTATTCACCGTACCTTTTACTTCACCGCCTATTCTGAGTTGGTTGTCCATGACCAGTAGATCGGGAGCAAAGTATCCGGCATCCATAAAATTGAATTCTGAAGGCCGGATATCCGCCCACATTTCAACCTCTTCAGTAAAATAGATATAGCTGGGCCATCCATTATAATGAAAAGCAAGATCAAGGCTGATATCGGAATGAGGTGTTTTTGCAAGTAAACTATCGGCAATCAGGTAAAGAGGGCTCAACCTGAAATTCCCGCTTAACTCATCAAGCCTGAAACCACATCTGTCGTGGCAGCTCAATTTGTTAATCGCAAAGTCAAAGGTGTCATTCAGTATCTTAAGTTTTTCAATTTCCAATTCATTTACAAAAATGTCAAGGTTCCTATAGTCCATTCCTACATCTCGCACCACACGGTTTTCATCAATATATCTGAAACACACATTTTTCAGATCAAGAGCCCCAAGGCTTAGTTGCCAATTCTCTGATCCGGAAACGGTGTCCGGGCTCACTTCAGGTACATCGGTTTCAAAATGGTCACGAATAAAGGAATAGCTAAAAGTCGTGTCGTTTTGTCCCTTGATGAGGGAAAAAGCAGCATCACTGACGCTAATGCTATTGACATTAAATATTTTTTTATTCTTCTGAAGTCTGAAGCTTTTCATATCCAGAAGTATGTTTCCGGCTGCAAACAGGGTGTCTGCATGCTGATCCAGGGCGAGGACACCATAGGCATTCAGATCCAATCTGGGTGTAATGTAGAGGCCATCGATCTTGATCACAGTATTCAGCTCAGCTGAAAGGTAGGATGAAGTTATCCGGGCAAGAAAAGTCTGTACCAATGGATTGTATGTTATCCATGCCAATGCGAAGGGGATGGTAAACATCACCAGCAGGCTGTGCAGCAATATTTTAATTAGCCTTTTTTTGATAACTTTGCATTTTAAAAATTCAGGTCCGATGAGCATTTTGATATTAGGTATAGAATCTTCCTGCGATGAAACTTCTGCAGCGATTATACAGGACACCAAAATCCTTGCCAATATCATTGCCGGACAGGAAGTTCACCGAAACTACGGTGGAGTTGTTCCTGAGCTCGCTTCAAGGGCTCACCAGCAGAACATTATACCGGTCGTTGACCAGGCTATTAAGCAGGCAAATATACAGAAAAATCAGCTTGATGCAGTTGCTTTTACCAGGGGCCCCGGACTGCTCGGATCACTCCTGGTCGGAACTTCATTTGCAAAAGCCTTTTCCCTGGCCATGAATATACCCATAATAGAGGTTGACCATCTGAAGGCCCATATCCTGGCACATTTCATTAAAAAAGATGAAACACAAGCCATTCCTGAATTTCCATTTTTGTGCCTGACTGTTTCGGGGGGGCACACCCAGATTGTTCGTATCGACGATCCTTATACATTTTCCACCCTTGGCCAGACCATTGATGATGCGGCTGGTGAAGCTTTTGACAAGGCAGCCAAGATCATGGGACTTCCCTATCCCGGAGGACCGGTAATAGACAAGCTTGCCACAACAGGCAATGCAGAAAAATTCAGTTTTCCGGAGCCGAAGGTTCCGGGACTCGATTACAGTTTCAGCGGTCTTAAAACCTCTTTTCTATATTTTATTCGCGATGCATTAAAAAAGGATGCAAACTTTATTGAAAAAGAAAAAGCCAACCTGGCTGCCTCTATTCAGCGTACTATCATTGAGATACTGATGAAAAAGCTCAATATGGCAGTAAAAGAGACCGGTATCCGAAACATTGCCCTGGCAGGCGGCGTATCAGCCAATAGCGAACTGCGGAAAGCCCTGCAAAAGGCAGGTAATAATAATTCATGGAAGGTCTTTATCCCTGAAATTGAATTCACCACAGACAATGCAGCTATGATTGCCATTGCCGCATACTACAAATACCTTGAGAAGGACTTTTGCTCGCAGGATGTTACACCCTATGCCAGAAGCAGCTTCCAGAAAAAATAAATATCCTATTATGAAATCCAAAGCTATTTTATTACCCGCTTACCAGGGAAATATTATCAGGGCATTGAGAAGCCTGGAAATGAAAGAGATTGAAATAAAACCTCCTGCACAGGACGAAGTCCTGCTGGAAATTACTGCAGCAGTATGCAATCCCTCCGATCTTGCCTTTATCCAGGGAGGATATAATGTGCGCAAGCCACTTCCGGCCATCCCCGGTTTTGAAGGAGCGGGAGTGGTTATAGAAGCAGGGAAGTCGACAGATGCACAAGCCCTTACAGGAAAAAGAGTGAGTTTCTTTTCTCAAAGTAAAGATGGAGGAACCTGGTCACATCATATCACTGTAAAAGCAGATGATTGCATAGAGATCAGGGATGAAATCTCTGATGAGCAGGCCGCTTGTCTTTCTGTAAATCCCTTTACTGCATACGCCATGATTGAACAGGTAAAACAGGATGGCAGTAAGGCGATCATTCAGAATGCAGCCGCCGGACAAATCGGTTATTTTATCCGCACCCTGGCAGCAATTAACAATATCGAGGTAATCAATATTGTCAGGAAAGAAGAGCAAGAAGAAGCCCTGAAAGCAGAAGGAAATAAATATGTTCTTTGCAACAAGTCGGAAAATTTCACAGAGGAATTAGCCATTCTTTCCCATGAATTATGTGCAACATCTGCATTTGATGCCAGCGGTGGAGAATTGAGCGGACACATCCTCAAGGCCATGCCCAAATACGCTACACTTTATCTGTATGGAGCACTTGCCGGAAGGACCTTATCGGAAATACCTGCACTGGATATCATCTTCATGAACAAGATCATTCGTGGATTTAACGTAAATGAATGGAAAGATGAGATTGGCAAAGCTGAATTCAAAATGGTTTCTGAACATATACAGGACCTCATAGCGAACGGAACGATCAAAACACGCATACAGGGAAAATTTCAAATGAAAGACGTCGGAGCAGCGCTCATGCAATATATCAGGAATATGTCGGGAGGGAAGGTATTGCTGATGCCGGATAAGTTATAAGGGATAAAGTAAATCCTAAGCACTAATGAGCTAAATCCGAAACAAATTCTAAATTCAAATGCATTGTTGTCCGGTTAAAAAGATGAATTGCTTATCTGCTAAGTTTTATTCATTTGTATATGTGTCGCTCGACTCCCATCGGCCGCCAAAGGCTAGCCGACGGCGCGGCGCTCGCGATGACAATTCTTGGTC
>JABMQZ010000020.1 GCA_013202965.1 Bacteroidota bacterium
CCTCTGTCCCGCAAAAGCGGCACATCACCCCTGAAAATCAGGGGAGCTTATTAGGAAACCTCGCGGCAAGCCACGAGGAATCATTTGATTGAGAATTCACCTTACTATTTTGTGAGGATTACTTTTCTAAATACTATTTCCTCAGAAAGGATAATTCTTAATAAGTAAATTCCATCGACATAGCTAGAGAGATCAATAATACTATTTCCAGATTGAGTTATTATTCGCTCACTGTTTATATCGTATACTTCTATTCCTCTGATATCATTCCCTTTCACTTGGAATAAGCCATTTGTTGGGTTTGGGAAAATTATCAAATCATTTTTAGTCTGATTATGGTATTCTTCATGGCCTGTGGAGCATATCATATATGTTGCAGGTGTTCCCACATCATTCACAATCACTCCAGGAGGAGGAAATGGTACTTCCCAAACACAGACCTTTGTTAGAAGTGGACAATATCGTATTTCGATATATTCCAAAAGGGTATTTTGCGAAATGTCAAGTTCTGTGTAATTGTTATATCCAATTTGTAAAAAATCAAGTAAGGTATTCTGTGTAATATCAAGAGAGTCCAAATCATTACTATCGCTCCCCAGAGTCTCCAGCAGAGGGTTGTACCTAAGCTCCAATTCACTCAACTGGTTGGAATGTACATAAAGGGTTACCAAATCTGGGCAATTTGAAACATCCAGCCTTGATAGGTTATTGTAAGTACAAACAAGACTTTCTAGCTTGGTATTATTTTCCAAATTAAGGCTATCGAGATTATTATAGGCACAACTGAGTGTAATAAGCTCTGTATTGGCACTAATATCCAAGGCTCCAAGTGGATTATTACTGCATTTAAGAGTTTTCAGCTGCGATGCATTGGAAAGATCGAGTACTGATAACTGATTGAATCTGCAAAAGATCTCTTCAAGCTCACACACGGTAGGTAATTGTAGAGCAGTTAATTGGTTTGAATAACACCAGAGCAGCTTAAGTTGTTGATTTTGCGTTAGATTTAGTGTATCAAGATTGTTTTCATTACAATAGAGAAACTGTAGAGAATCACAGCCTGAAATGTCCAGATTTTCTAATGCATTAAACTGGCACTTGAGGTATTTTATACCCTGATTATCATTTAAATCAAGCTCTTCAAGGTTGTTCCCTCTACAGAAAAGCTTTTTCAAAGCAGGACCTTGCGGAACAATCAGGGTTGACAGTAAATTATTATCACAATCAATCTCCTCCAATAAAATACAGTTGGACAGATCCAAGTGATTAAGTAAATTATATTCAACATCAAGTCTTTGTAATAAAGGGCAGTAAGATACATCAAGATTTGCAAGCAGGTTTGTAACACAAATCAGGGTTTCAAGTAAAATATTTGAGGATAGATCGATATCAGTGATTTGATTAAATGAGCAGTCTAAATACTCAAGGTTTATAAATGCCTCTATACCTGTCATATCACTAATTTTGTCACCCCAATATGTAGAGGCATATATAGTATCTTCTACCTCTGCCTCACTGTACTCTATTTCTCCATTACCATTTAAGTCAGTACCTTGCTCTATTAACCTGCTCTTAAAGATACTATCAGGGATATATACAACCTGACTTTGAAGGCCAACTGATATAACAGTAACTATTAATAAGAATATGACCTTTGTCATCATTCAGCATGATATTATGAATATTAATAAACTACCAAGTTAAGAAATATTTTTTATTCCTTAATATGTTCCTTGTAGAATTGCAGATTTCAGGGCATATAGAATGACACAAAATTCAAAGTTTTTTAGTGCCAAATATTTTACCCTGATTTTTACCCTGATTTTTGATTTAGTAAATTTTATATTATTGTTATTCAGTGTATTAGAAAATATCGCTGGTCCTGGTGGGCCCACAAAAAAATGCTTTGCCTCGATGGCGAAGCATTTTTTATTGCGCGATGTAGGAGATTGAGCGATATTCGAATTCCGAAGGCCTGCCAACTTCGCGCAATCTCATACATCGTGCAATCGATGCCATCGTGCAATTCTACTACCTTTTCTTAGCCGTCTGAACAGTCCTGTAAAATATAGAAACCAGTTGATGACTTTCATCCTGGGTTTTATCCATCATGTTTTCATCTTTTATGATCCTGGTTTTAGCCAGAATCTTGAGATTGACATTTGACTCTCTGAGTTCCTTAAGAACTACACCAATTTTGTGAATAAAGTCTTTCTTTGATTCTGCACTCTGGGCTTCGCCTCGATGGCAAAGCATTTTTTATTGCCCGATTTAGAAGATTGCGCGATATTCGAATTCCGAAGGCCTGCCAACTTCGCGCAATCTCATACATCGTGCAATCGATGCCATCGTGCAATTC
>JABMQZ010000232.1 GCA_013202965.1 Bacteroidota bacterium
CATCTCCCCTGAAAATCAGGGAAGCTTATTAGGAAACCTCGCGGCAAGCCACGAGGAATCATTTGATTGAAAATAATAGTTTATATGCAACCTTTATTCGCATTTACCTGTCTTGTGACAAATAATCGTTCTTTATTCTTATTTATACTTTGAATTATCCGGAAAAGTGAAAATTTGAAGTAATGATAAATAAATATTTCTATTTTTGCCATAGTTGAAGAAAACATAAATCAAAAAATTAAACATGGAAGAGCAAGGAAACAAAGAAATGAACAGGGAGGAAATCTATTCCAGGGTGATCAGGGCTGGCAAGAGGACCTACTTTTTTGATGTGAAAGCAACAAGGGCAGGTGAACAATATCTGACAATTACCGAAAGTAAAAGACGATTTAACAACGAGCAAGGCAAGTTCTATTACGAGAAACACAAACTTTTTCTGTACAAGGAAGATTTTGAAAAATACGCCAGAGGCCTGAGCGAAGTTATCGAATTTATCGAAACAGGAAAAAAGGCACCGGAGCCGGAAGTGGAAGAGCTAAAGCTAAAGGAAAAGGAAGAAGTAAAAAAGGATGAGGTAAAGGAAAAGGAAGAGGTAAAGGAAGAGGAAGAGGTAAAGGAAGAGGAAGTTAGTAAAATTGACAGTGTAACAAACATTGAGTTTGAAGACCTTGGCGATCCTGAAGAAAACAAAGAAGAAAATATTTAGAATCTATATTTTTTTTTGATAAAAGCTGTCAGAAAAGACAGCTTTTTTTTTTGCTGAAAAAATGAACCTCCCTGCCGTGCTCAGTCGCTAAAGCTTTGGCGCAAGCGACAAGCAGCGGGGATACAACTTTACAAGATTGGCGAAACCAATATGATCGAGTTAATAACTAATTCTTTTCTGACATAATAAAATAGCAATATCTTCGTACTTTTGTTTACACAAAAAACTTAGCAGCATCTTAATCAAATATGGGACAAGTCATTGCAATAGCTAACCAGAAAGGTGGTGTCGGGAAAACCACCACTGCCATTAACCTCAGTGCCAGTCTTGCTGTTCTGGAATACAAAACACTCGTTATTGATGCTGATCCACAGGCAAATTCAACTTCCGGTCTTGGCTATGATCCAAAAATAATACAGTCAAGCATTTATGAGTGTATCATGGATGACCTTGAACCGGCTAAGGTGATTATGGAAACGGGGACACCGCACCTTTTTGTTCTCCCTGCCCACATCGACCTGGTTGGAGCGGAGATAGAAATGATCAATCTGCCCAACAGGGAAAAAATGATGCGAAAAGTCATCGACCAGGTGAAAGATGATTATGACTTCATCATCATTGACTGTTCTCCTTCACTGGGTCTGATCACGGTAAATGCCCTCACGGCTGCTGACTCGGTGATCATCCCTGTACAATGTGAATATTTTGCCCTGGAAGGCCTTGGAAAATTATTAAATACCGTCAAAATTGTTCAGACCCGGCTTAATGCGGACCTGGATATTGAAGGGATACTGTTAACCATGTTTGATTCTCGCCTTCGCTTATCAAGACAGGTGGTGGAAGAAGTAAAAACCCACTTCCAGCAAATGGTTTTCGAAACAATCATAAACCGCAACACCAAATTGGGCGAAGCCCCAAGTTTCGGTGAGACCATTATCATGTATGATGCCAACAGCACGGGAGCCATCAACTATCTGAACCTGGCCAGAGAGCTCCTTCAAAAATATGATTTAACCAATATCAACGAAGCTGATAAATATATAGACATTGCTGATGAAAACTAAAAAGAAAGCCTTGGGACGGGGGCTGGATGCCATTTTGCAAAGTCCGGAAACAGACATCACATCTAAGGATATTTCAGGGAATTATGTAGTTGGTGCCATTGCTAATATTGAGATTGTAAAGATAGAAGCCAATCCATTTCAGCCCCGCGACAATTTTGATGACGAACTTATTCTTGAACTGGCCGAGTCGATAAAAAAACAGGGAATCATTCAGCCCATTACGGTCAGGAAACTTGGTTACGACAAATACCAGTTAATTGCCGGCGAACGGCGCCTGCGTGCCTCCAAGCTGGCCGGGATCAATGAAATAGCATGTTATATCAGGGTAGCCAATGATGAACAAATGCTGGAGATGGCCCTGATCGAGAATATCCATAGAAAGGATCTCAATGCCATTGAGATCGCCATCAGTTACCAGCGGCTTATTGAAGAATGTGATCTTACCCATGAAAAACTCAGTGAAAGGATCAGCAAAAACCGCTCAACCATTACCAATTATCTCAGATTGCTGAAATTGCCTGCAGAAATACAGCTTGCCATGCGAGACGATAAGATCAGCATGGGCCATGCCCGGGCCATGATCAATATCATTGATCAGGATGTACAGCTCGGAATTCTCAAAAAGATCATCAACAACGACCTTTCAGTACGGCAGGTAGAAGAGCTGGTCAGAAAGCTCAATCAAGGCGGAAAGGAAGAAACAGAGGACAAATTACCGCTTCCCCAGACCTTTACAATGTCCGCAGAAACCCTCAGGGAAAAATTGGGTTCCACTGTAATCATACGCAGGAATAATAATGGAAAAGGGAATATCGTTATCTCTTTTGAATCAGACCAGGATTTCAACCGTATCATAGGATTGCTTGATTGATCGGTTCCATCTAAATAATATGCCTGTTATCAATACATTATTTTACAAGAAAACCGGGACGGTGAGAAAAATGATCCGCTCAGGGCTGCTTCTTGTCGTAATGCTATCTTTGCTTGGCCCAGGATGGCCCCGGTCAGTCTGTGCCCAGGAGTTAATAGGTGCAGACAGCACACTGGCAAAACCTCATTCGCCCAACAAAGCTGCAATATTTTCGGCAGTGCTTCCGGGCCTCGGTCAGGCCTATAATAAGAAATACTGGAAGATCCCTATTATTTATGCCGGTTTCGGTGTGTTTGTTTATTTTGCGATCAGCAACAGAAGCGAATATATAAAATACAAAGAGGCATACACTTATGTTGCATCAGGTGATTCGAGCAGCATAGACAATGACTATGTATGGGAATATGACGAACAGCAACTGCTCGACGGAAAAAACTACCACAGAAGGAATATGGAACTCAGTTATATCCTCGGAGGCCTTTGGTATATATTGAATATTGTGGATGCCAGTGTGGATGCACACTTCTTTGATTATGACGTTAGCGATGACCTCACCATCAGGCTGGAACCTGTGGTAAACTATCAATGGCGTGATCCCAGGCCTGTTTCAGGCCTGAAACTGACACTGAAATTTTAATTTACAGATTTTGAAAATAGCGATTATAGGACACGGACGCATGGGCGGCGAAATTGAAGAGCTGGCCAGAGACCATGGGCATGAAGTGACAGCAGTTATCGATAATGAAAATGACTGGAACAAGCAGTTTGAACAGCTCAAAAATGCTGATGTAGCAATGGAATTCAGTATGCCGGAAACTGCATTCCGGAATATTACAAGATGCTTTGATGCCGGGACTGCTGTAGTTTCGGGCACTACAGGATGGTCAGATAAATTTGATAAAATCAAAGACAGCTGCCTCAGGGGCGGGCATGCATTGTTTTATGCAAGCAACTTCAGTCCGGGAATGAATATCATGTTTGAGCTGAACAAAAAACTCGCAAAACTATTGGGGCGACATCACGGATATAACATCTTAATTGAAGAGATACACCATGCCGGAAAAAAAGATTCGCCAAGCGGCACTGCCATCACGCTTGCCAGAGACATTATACAGTATCACCCCGTAAAAAAAAGCTGGATAAACAAGCCGGCAAAAAGCCCTGATCAGTTGGAGATCATCTCCCTCAGGCGGAACCAGGTTCCAGGTACGCATTTTGTAAAGTATGATTCCCCTGCTGACAGCCTGGAGATCAGACATACCGCACATTCCAGGCAGGGCTTCGCTCTCGGAGCACTGATGGCAGCGGAATGGTTGATGGGAAAGAAAGGGTTTTTCACCATGTCCGACCTCTTGTATGACAATGAATAATGCTTTGGTCCTGCTTTAACAATATTTAACAAGGATCAGATGTCGCATGTTAAAAATTACTGTTAATTTGCCAAAAAAAATACTGCCGTTATGAGTGGATATGTCCTTATTAGCCTAATATTCCTGATTTTAGCCCTTGCAGGTTTATGGAAAATATTTGAAAAAGCCGGGGAGCCCGGATGGAAAGCAATCATTCCTTTCCTGAATTTTTACATCTGGCTGAGGATCATAAAAAAGCCAATATGGTGGTTCATTTTTATCCTCGTTCCCTTTGTCAATGTCTTTGTGATTTTACTGATGGTTGTGGAAGTATTGAAGTGCTTTGGAAAGGATGGCATTGCTGCGCAGGCCCTGGGTGTTATTTTTCCCTTCTTCTACCTCCCCTACCTTGGATTTGCAAAAAGTGAAATTTACCAGGATCCCGAAAAGCGGGTTAAAGTTAAAAAAGGCGCTGCACGTGAATGGATCGATGCCATCATATTTGCTGTGGTCGCCGCAACAATCATCCGTACATTTTTTATCGAAGCCTACACCATCCCCACCTCATCCATGGAAGGCACATTACTCCGGGGCGATTTCCTTTTTGTGAGTAAAGTCAGCTACGGGCCGCGTGTTCCTATGACACCACTGTCGTTCCCCTTTGTACACCATACCCTGCCAATGACCAAGACTACCAAATCCTACCTCGAATGGGTCAGCCTGCCATTTTACCGTTATCCGGGCTTATCCAGCATTAATCGATATGACGCCGTTGTCTTTAATTATCCGGACGGTGATACGCTGTCGACAGTATACCAGAGCAACGAAAGCTATTACAGCCTGGTACGGAATAACGGAAGGAAAGACGTATGGAATAACCAGAGAAGGTACGGAGATATCATCTCCCGTCCGGTGGACAAAAGAGAAAATTATATCAAACGTTGCGTTGGCCTGCCCGGTGACACATTACGGGTTAAAAAGCAGGAAGTATTCATCAACGGAAAGGCATTGGCCAATCCGAAGAACGCCCAGTTCAGCTACCAGGTGGTAACCGATGGATCAAGGCTCAGTGACAGGCTGATCGATAAACTCGGCATCTATGAAGTGATCCAGACTGCAAGCCCTGGTGTTTCATATGCTTACATGAACGATGAATCAGCACGAAAACTTAAAGAAACCCCTATTGTTCGTTCTGTAACCAGGCTTACACATGCTGCCAACAATCCGGATGACTTGAAAAGAATATACCCCTATAGTGCCCTTTATGGCTGGAGTGTTGATAATTTCGGCCCCCTCTATATACCGGAAGCAGGAGCTACCATTCAACTCAGCACTGGCAACATTGACCTTTATTCCAGGGTCATTCACTCCTACGAAGGCCATGAACTGGAAGTGAACAACGGAAAGATCTTTATTGACGGGATTGAGCGTGATTCCTATACCTTTGAGATGAACTACTATTTCATGATGGGGGATAACCGTCATAATTCGGCCGATTCCCGTTTCTGGGGCTTTGTGCCGGAAAACCACATTGTGGGAAAAGCTGTTTTCGTATGGCTTTCCCTTGATCCTGATAAAGCATGGTTCCAGGGAAAGATCAGGTGGAATAAACTCTTCCGCTTTGTGAATTAGCAGTATTCTTCCCATAAAAAGACAAAGGCACTCACAAAAAGCTTCCCTGCGGGCAAGAGGAATTTCCATACATTCTTTCATTGAGTTTGTTTATATTTGCATAAAATATTTATTCCGTATCGTAAAACATTCAACACTTAACTAATTTATCCAATTATGAAAAGATTTTTTAATTTCCTGATGGTCGCAGCGATCATTATGGGTATGTCCGGAGCCACTTTTGCAAAAGACTTCAAAGGGATTATCAATTATAAGATTACGTATCCCGGAATGGATGTGGATGCATCCATGTTAGCCATGATGCCTAAAATGGCCGTGATGACTATACGGGGAGATATGTCGAAATTCGAAATAAGCATGGGACAGATGGGATCACAAATTGTGATCATCGACGGAATATCCAAAACAATAACCACCTGCATGGACATGATGGGGAAAAAATACTATTATGTTGAAAGCCAGGAAGACATCACCAGTGACTTGGATGCTGATAAGGTTACAATCGACATTAAAGATGAAACCAAAGAAATTGCAGGCTATGAATGCACAAAAGCCGTGATCACTGTTAAGGAAAGTGGCGAAGATATGTTATTCACAATATACTTCACAGAAGAGATTACCTCTTCCTCTCTGAATCTCGACAATCCTTACTTTAAAGATATTCCCGGTGCTATGCTTGAGTTCGAAGTTAATACAGGGGGAGGAACGATGAAAATGTCGGCTACATCCGTTAATAAAAAGAATGTATCTGAATCAGAATTTGAAGTTCCCGAAGGATATGTTAAAAAGACTTCCGCAGAAGTTAAGCAAATGTTCGGCGGCGGAATGTAACATTATTCATACATGTCAATAAGAACAAACCAGTTAAAGAAGAAAGATGTTGCTGAAAAAGCAACATCCGGAAAATCTGTAAAAAGCAAGAGCAGGAAAAAAAATTCCTCAGCAAAAAAAAGATCCCTGTTTGGATTTCTCAGGAATGAAAAGTTTCAGCGCATAAGCGGGTTTTTTCTCATTCTGCTTGCATTTTATTTACTGCTGGCATTTGTATCATACCTCATCAACTGGTTCACAGGTGGAAGCGATGATTTGTTTACGGTAATCCCTTTCAGGGATCTGCTGTTTGATGACAGCCTCATAGCGCACAACTGGGGTGGCCGTATGGGAGCTGCCCTATCTGGTGTTTTTATAAAAAAATGGTTTGGGGCATCCGCTGTACTGTTTTGCCTGTTCTTTTTTGCATGGGGATTTAAATTATTATTCAGGAAGGCTGCCCTGCCTGTCGGGACCACCTTCCGTTGGTCGTTTGTGGCTATCCTGTGGCTTTCCGTTGCATTTGCCCTGATCTTCAAAAATTCTGAACTGAACATCCTGGGCGGGATATTCGGATATGAGGTCAACAATTATCTGGATGGCTTCATTGGCCCACCCGGTACCATATTCCTCTTGATATTCGTACTTTTCGGATTCCTGATCATCAACTTTAATTTTAATTTCCGCAGGAAGAAAAAAGACGCCACTCCTGATGATGGTGCTGATGATCCCGATCCTTCCGCTAAGCGATCCAACAGCCCTAAGGAGGATATTTACAATACGGTTGAATTTTCCGTTACCGAGGATGAAAACATTGAAAAAAATGATGATCCACCGGGCTTCACTGATGATGTGACTGATGAAAGCAAAACTGATCCTGAACCGGAAAAAGAAGCACCTTCGGATAACAATCCTGAAAGCAATATAGAACTTACCATTGAGGACACAAAACCTGAAAAAATTGCTAAAGAGGGCAGCAAAGAGCATTTTACGATAGACACGGAATATGATCCCAGGCTGGACCTGGGGCATTATAAATACCCGACCCTTGACCTGCTCGATGATTATGGCTCAAGTGGTGTAAGCGTTGAAAAAGAGGAGCTGGAATCGAATAAAGACCGTATCGTTAAAACTTTGTCGAATTACAACATACAGATCGACAAGATCAAGGCTACCATCGGCCCTACAGTAACCCTGTATGAGATCATCCCGGCTCCCGGGGTAAGGATATCCAAAATAAAAAACCTTGAAGATGACATTGCCCTGAGCCTTTCTGCGATGGGAATCAGGATCATCGCCCCCATCCCCGGCAAGGGAACCATAGGGATAGAGGTTCCGAATCGGAAGAGCGATATTGTCTCCATGAAATCCATACTCTCCTCCGAGAGGTTCCAGAACTCAAAATTTGAGCTTCCTTTTGGTATCGGGAAGACAATTTCCAATGAAAGTTATGTTGCAGACCTGACCAAGATGCCGCACATCCTGATGGCCGGTGCCACAGGACAGGGTAAATCGGTTGGACTGAATGCTATCCTGGCTTCCCTGCTTTATAAAAAACATCCTGCCGAACTGAAGTTCATCCTTGTAGATCCCAAAAAGGTTGAACTCACACTCTTTTCGAAAATTGAGAGGCATTTCCTGGCTAAGTTACCGGATTCTGAAGAGGCTATTATTACAGATACACGTAAGGTCGTTCGCACACTTAACTCCATGGGTATTGAAATGGACCTTCGCTATGAATTGCTGAAAGATGCCCAAGTGAGAAATATCAAAGAGTACAATGCAAAATTTATTAAACGCAAGCTAAATCCTGAGCAAGGACATCGCTATCTTCCTTACCTCGTACTCGTCGTGGATGAATTTGCCGACCTCATTATGACAGCAGGAAAAGAGATAGAAACTCCGCTCACACGCCTGGCACAACTTGCAAGGGCAGTTGGCATTCACCTGATCATTGCCACCCAGCGTCCCTCAGTCAATATCATTACCGGGACCATTAAAGCTAACTTCCCGGCACGCTTCGCATATCGTGTGATCTCAAAGATCGATTCCCGTACGATCCTTGATACAGGAGGTGCAGACCAACTGATCGGACGCGGCGACATGCTTTTGTCAACAGGCAGCGAACTGGTCAGGCTGCAATGTGCATTTGTTGACACGCACGAGATAGATAGATTAACTGATTTCATAGGCTCACAACGAGCCTATCCGCATGCCATGCACCTGCCCGAATATATGGATAAAGAAATTGACGGTACTGAAGATTTCGACCCCAACGACCGGGATGAGCTTTTTGAAGAGGCAGCCAGGATCATTGTACAAACACAGCAAGGATCCACTTCTCTTTTGCAGCGCAAGCTGAAATTAGGGTATAACAGGGCTGGCAGGATCATCGATCAGCTTGAAGCCGCCGGCATTGTCGGACCCTTTGAAGGCAGCAAGGCGAGAGAAGTTAAGATTGGCGATGAAATGAGTTTGGAACAGTTTTTGAAAGATTTGGACAGTAGAAATGAATAATATAATGAAGAAAGCAGTTATCATATTTTTTAGCCTTTTAGTAAGCTTTACCGCTTTTCCACAAAGCAAGAAAGCGAAAGCCATCATTGAAGAGATCACCGAAAAAACACAGTCCTATAAATCTGTGGAGTTTGAATTTACTTTTACATATGAAGATCCATCCAGTGGTGATGATGTAAGTGAGTCAGGAAAGCTGATCATAAGCGGCGATAAATATATTCTCGATATTGAAGGACAGAAAGTGATCTGCAATGGTGAAACCATCTGGACCTACATTGAAGATGCCTGGGAAGTGCAAATCAACACCATTGAAGAAGATGATGAATCCATCACCCCCTCAAAACTACTTACCACATACAACGAAGAATACAAGGCCAGGCTTTTAAAAGAATTCACAAAGGATGGTGTCCAATACCAGAAAATTGAACTAAAGCCGCAAGAAGGGAAGAAATGGATTAAACTCGAAGTTATTATCAATGCGGATAAAAAGCAGTTTTCTGAAATCAGCATTTTCGACAAGAACGGAGGAAAGATACATTACAAGATCGATAGCTGCACACCCGACATCAATATCACTGATGATGACTTTACTTTCAAGACTGAAGATTATCCTGATGTTGAGGTGGTGGATATGAGGTAGGAAGTGCCGAGTTCCTAGTGCCTACTTCCTAGTGCCTAGTGTCGAGTGGCAAGTGCCAAATTAAGCACGAATAGATAATTCCGATAGCTATCCTTAGAAACATGAGCACGCCCCCAGGACGTAATTTTTACATAAAATAAACCCTTTCCAGGAGGATGAGTCAAAAAAGTAATTATCATTCACTACCCTTGGCTAAGACAGACGACCGTGAAATATTACAATTGATCAGGGAAAAGGAATCCCTTGAGCAGGGTTTCAAGCTGCTTGTCGGGAAATACCAGGCTCGTCTCTACTGGCACATCCGCCGTATGATCCTGAACCATAATGACAGCGACGATGTGTTGCAGAACACCTTTATCAAGGTGTGGAAAGGCCTTCCGGGTTTCAGGGGTGAATCACAATTGTTTACCTGGCTGTATCGCATCGCCTCCAATGAAGCCCTCAGCTTTCTTAAAAAGAACAGGCGCTACCATCACATATCTCTTTATGATGCAGCGCAAGAACTTGTGGGATATATCGACGATGATCCATTATACACGGGTGACGAGCTCAGCAAAAAGCTCCAACAAGCCATATTAAGCCTTCCGCCAAAGCAACGGCTCGTATTTAACATGAAATACTTTGAGGAAATGAAATATAAAGATATCTCTGCCGTGCTGGGTACTTCCATCGGGGCATTAAAGGCATCTTATCACCTTGCGGTGAAGAAGATTGAAAAGCAGATTCTTCCGGATTAAACCTTCTCTATCAACTGTAATCAAAAAAGAAATGACAAGTGCGAACAACATACAAAATAACGAGAACGATGCTGATCATCGGCTGAAAGATATCTTCGGGAACAACACACCTTATGATGTGCCCGATGGATATTTTGATGCACTGAGTGCCCGGATGCTGGATGCATGCAAGAAAAATGAGCAGGCCGGGAACCGAAGCCTTTTTCTGCGGCCGGCTTTCCGGAGAGTTGCCGCTGCAGCAGCTGTTTTGTTACTGGCTGCACTTGTTATCACAATGGTTTTCACTAAGCGGCAGACAGAAACAGATGCCCTCAGTGACTATACCCTCGATGAAGTATACCGCTTCAATATTAACAACCTGGCAGAATTTGAGGACGCCTACCTCCTGTCACTAATCCGTGATGATGCTACAGACAAGCTGCTAATTATGGAGGCAGAAAACATCGACATCAGCGATGATGATATCATCAGCTACCTCTTAGCCGAAAACCATGTTGAATATTACGCATTTAAGGATTATTAATTATTAAACCCCAGTATTATGAATCTACTATCAAAAGCTATCATCTTAGTCGCAGTTGCGATTGTTATGATTGGAACATCCCCGCTCATGGCCCAAGACCGTCCGGAAAAAGGGATGAAACCAGGTGACAGAGCTGAACGCTTTGCACAAATGAAAAGCATGAAAATTGCCTTTATCACAGAACATCTCGAACTTACTCCAGAGGAAGCGGAAAAATTCTGGCCCATCTACAATGAATATGAGAAGAAAAGAGATGAGGCTGCAAAAGGAATCTTTGAGCGTTTCAATCCTGACAAAGAAGAACCACTTGAATTATCCGATGAAGATGCGGATAAGTTGATCCAACAAAGATTTGCAGAAGAACAAACGCTGTTTGACCTGAAAAAGGAGTACTATATCAAATACAAGGAAGTATTGACGGCATCAAGGATCCTTAAACTCTATGAAACAGAAAACAGGTTTAAGAGGCATTTGCTTGAGAGAGTCCGTGAAGGATCACATAGCAAATCAAGGTCTGATATGCAGGATAGG
>JABMQZ010000233.1 GCA_013202965.1 Bacteroidota bacterium
CCGCTTTTGCGGGACAGAGGGGTATTATAAAAATCTGGTTCCGCTATTGCGGAATGAAATTGGGTTAATACCTCGTGGGCTTGCCCCGAGGATAATCAATTTCAAAGATTTTTTTATTAATTCTAAATCCCGGGTATCCGGGACCTGGCACCCGGCACCTAAATCGATTAACGAACAAATAACTATTTTTGTACCTTTCAGCCCTGCTCATACAATAATATGCTACTAATTTGCATTAAGTTTTCATGAAGAAGATCTATCTTCTGGTTTTAAGATCATACCTGGGGCCGCTCATACTGACCTTTTTTGTAGCGGTATTCATACTGTTGATGCAGTTTCTCTGGAAATATATCGACGATCTGGTTGGCAAAGGGCTTGAGTGGTATATTGTTTTGGAGTTGCTATTCTACGCATCATCCACTTTTGTTCCACTGGCCCTTCCACTTGCCATCCTGCTATCCTCTATCATGACATTTGGAAACCTCGGTGAACATTATGAGCTTGTTGCCATGAAATCAGCCGGGATCTCCCTATGGAAGATCATGCGTCCATTGATCATCCTGACCATCGCCATCAGTGGGATCGCCTTTTACTTTTCCAATAATATCCTGCCTGTTGCCAACCTGAAGTTCAAGTCACTACTGTATGATGTCCGTAAGCAAAAACTGGCATTTGATATCACGGAAGGAATCTTTTACAATGGGATGGAGAGTATTGTGATGCGCATCGGCGAGAAAGACAATGATGATCGCCGCATCCGTGATGTGATGATCTATAATCATATCAAAAAACAAGGAAATACCGATCTTACTGTTGCCGATTCAGGAAGGATGGAAGCCAGCCCGGATGGCAGGTATCTTATTTTTCACCTTTTCAATGGATATAATTATCAGGAAAAAACCGATCAGAAGAACTACAGGAAAAACCGCCAGTTCCAGAAAACAAAATTTACTGAGGAATACCGGCGTTTCGACCTGTCGGATTTTGCAATGAAACGCACTGATGAAAATCTCTTCAAGAACAATTACTCCATGTTGAATATCCCTCAGCTAAACGATGCCATCGATTCCCTTGGGAAAATTTACAGCCGGAAAAAAGATGATTTCTCCGGAGATTTTACCAGACACTACCAGTATTACAACATGATTGACAGTGCAGTATATTTTGAGCAAACCGGCAATGACAGCCTGGCACTTCCCCTTGAAGGCCTCAGCAAAGCGACAAAGGTCAATATCATCCAGCGTGCCATGAATAAGGCCAGGGGAGTGAAAAACAATATTGAATGGCACATCAAAGATTATGAAAGCAAAAGAGAATGGTTGTCCAAACATATGGTAGCCTGGCATAAGAAGTTTACTCTCTCCTTTGCCTGCCTGGTACTTTTCTTTATCGGGGCACCACTCGGCGCGATCATCAGAAAAGGAGGAATTGGCTTGCCAGTTGTCGTTTCAGTATTATTTTTCGTGCTCTTCCATATCATCACGATCACAGGTGAAAAATCAGCAATAGCCGGAGCAATAAAGATCGAATACGGTATGTGGATTGCTTCAGCAGTATTACTCCCGCTGGGCATTTTCCTGACTTTCAAAGCCACCTCCGACAGCCCCCTGCTTGATTTCGATATCTGGAAGAGGAAGATCGCCAGATTGGGCAGACGGAAGATATAGACTGAGGGACTGTGAGACTGTGGGACTATGAGACGGGGAGACTCAGAGGGTCAGAGAATCAGAGAATCAGAGACTATGGGACTATGGGACTAACAATTTAACAATTTAACAATCTGAAACACTCTTCACTAATCACTCGGCACTAGGAACTAGGAACTCCCTACTGGTTTCTCCTGGTCCTTTCCCAGGTACCGGACTTTATCTCTCTTAAGGAGCGGAAGAAACCAATAAATAAGGCCAGGTTCATAGCATAGAAATGCGTGATCAGCCTGAGCAGCTTGATGTGAACACCTGCTTTCTTCAGTATGAGATCCAGCAAAGGTGCTATAAAAAGAAGGATCTGAAAGGCAAGTAATGCCTGGAAAACATATGAGTGGAATGCGAGAAAGGCATTGGTAATAAAAGCAGCAAGAATGAAAAAAGGACCTTGCCACCTGAGTACTTTGTGAGACCAGAAACAGAAGCCAAGGTTTTTCCTCCAGAGAAGGTGTGAAAATGTCCTGAGGTTTTGCCAGTTTCCCGTAGCAATTCTGACCTTCCGTCTGAACTCATCCTTCAGAACGTTTGACACATCTTCAAAAACACGGGATTCAAGGTCATTGATAGCCTTTTTCCGCTTCTCAAAGATCTTCATATTGATGTAAAAATCATCAACAAGATAATTGGAAGGAACTTTGGAATAATCCTCCTTCCGGATGGCATAGCAACCCCCGAAAGGCCCCATCATGGTACCCCATAATCTTCCTTCCATATTTTTTATATGGACCTCACGGGAGATATAAGCCTTTTCCTGATAAGAGATCCCCTCTACTTTTAAGCCCCTGTTGATCATATTTGTATCGACAAGGCCGATGTCCGGGTTCTTGAAATGCCTGACCAGCTTAAAGACCGTAGCAGTGTCGAACATCACATTGGCATCCGTCAAAATGAGAATGCTTCCGGCAGATTCCCCGACCAGCTCATTCACAACATTTCCTTTTCCTCTTCTTTCCTTAAAATTCCAAAAATGCAAATGCTTATGCTCAGGCAAATATGTGTTGATGATCTCAGCAGTACGATCATCAGAATTATCGGAACCAATCAGTACTTCGAGTTTGTTTTCCGGATAGTCATTGGCAAAAATGCTTTCAATTTTCTCTGCAATAACCTCTTCTTCATTGAAGGCCGAAATGATCACAGAAACAAAGGGAAGCTCATCATCTCGCTCATGTCTCAGCTCATTGTCTTTCTTCTTTCCTGCCAGGGCCGTAAGAATGAGCGGATAGAACAGATAAGTATGAAAAATAAGGAGTACAGACAAGCAGAAGATTATAGCCAGCACCAACATTAGATGTGTTCCTTATAAAAACCTGTGAGGGCTTTAGAGATTGATAAATTATCGTATTTTGCTTCAATAAATTTCCTGGCATTTCTGCCAATCGCATCAAAATTATCAAAATTATTCAACAGACTCTCAATTCCGGAGGTAAAATTTTTCGGGTCATCGGCAATAATGATATTCTCACCATGACTGGTTTCTATGCCTTCACTCCCGATGGAAGTGGAAACAATGGATTTTCCCATTGCCATTCCTTCAATGATCTTGATACGCATGCCACTTCCCGAGAGGAGGGGAACGATCATGATGGCTTTGCTCCCCATGAAGCTGTACGCATCCACTACTTCACCCAGAAAAACAATATTGGGCTCCTTCATTTTCCGGAAGCTTTCAGGGGCATTCCTTCCGGCAATATAGAATTTAAGGCCGGGATACTTTTCATGAAGATCTTTCCAGCAATTCTTCAGGAACCAATCCAGTCCCTCCAGGTTGGGTGACCAGTCGAGCGCACCTATATGAAACAGGGATGGGAATTCAGGCTTTTCAGAGTAGTCATCGAAATCTTTCATATTGATCCCCGTAGGGGAAACATGAATAGGTGCATTGCTGCCAATTGAAATTAAAATTTCAGCATCACGATGTGTGATGGGGATAATAGCATCATAAGTGTTTAAATATGACACTTCCATCTTTTTAACCCGCCCGGCTATCATGCCGGTATATAATTTTTTCAGGCCGGATCTCTGCCTGCGCGTCCTTTCCCATATCTCATACTCAATATTATGGGCACGCATGCTAAGAAAAGCCCCGGAGTGCTCCCTGATCACAGGCACATACGGTGCGAGATACAGGCCTTCCAACTGGATCACATCAAATTCTTCCTCGCGAAGCAGCTTTATTAAACGATCCGTGAAATCCTTTGTTATAAAACGCTCGGCATTATATGGCAAGCTGGAAAAAAGAAGGTTTTTCAATGCTTTGAATGGGCACAGGCCCGTGTCTACATCAACAAGGATAAAATGGATGTCTCTGCTAAGATCTTCCGGAATATCATCCATATGAACCGGATGCTTTGAAGTATTCATAGCCAGTACCGTCACCTCGTGACCCAGGCCCCTGAAGCCCCTGCTCATAGTTAGCGTTGCAATGGATCCGCCATCTTTGGGAGGATAAGGGGATTTATTGGCTATTTGGAGGATTTTCATTCGTAGAAATTCTGTTGAAGTGGTAAAGATATTAATTATTTGCGCTTACAGATTTGTATTTACTGAATGGAACTTGTTTTAGCCTCTATAATATCGTATCTTTATTCTTCAAGCTAATTATAAACCAATAAGAATGTGACCATGAAAGGTATATGCATTTTTCTCCTCGGTCTCCTGATTTGTACCACTTCAATAGGGCAGTCAGATCATCTCACATTGTACAAGCTTTCAAATACAAATAAGACCAAAAAGATCAAGGTAAACAAAGCTGTTAAGATAGGGAAATCCCTCCTGATGTCAGATTCATTAGAAAGCACTAAATGGATTAATGGGAAGTTTCTGAAAGTAAGCGGCGATTCAATCATTTTGAAAACTGATGTGATCCGGATCAATCATAAATTCACAACAAATCAAAAAACTGTAAGCACTGGTGAATCAACCAGGTTCAATGCCGAACTCACAGATGCACAAGCAATACAAAGCATTGCTTTTAGCGATATCGACTTTATTTCTTCCAAAAGCAGACATGATGAATTTCATGATGAATTTCTTACAGCGGGGTTATGGCTGTCAGTAATTACGACATTCATTGTTGCTCCACTGGTTAGTATAAATTACACTGAAGGAACTTTTAACGCCAATACATATAAAAACTATGCATTGGCCGGCACGGCCTGTTTTGCGCTCAGTGTAACCATATCATTTTTAACCAACGACACTCCTGGATATCAGATCAACCCAGACTGGCCTGAGAAAAAGAAAAAGAAGAAGAAGTTGTGGAAGTTTGGTAAATAATGGTAGGCAGTGGGCAGTAGGCTGGTGGTTTGCAGTTTTGGGTTTATTTCTCTTGCCCTTGATTAACCTTTTGAAATTCACTATATTTATACGTTAAATCATTTGAGGATCCCGGTATGATTAACACCATTATCATTGACGATGATCCATTTACTGTGGAAATCATTTCACAGGCAATAACCTCTTATTGCCCTAATGTAGAGATTGTTGCAACAGCAAATGGTGTTCAAAGCGGTGTTGCAGCCATCAATAAACATGAACCCGATCTTGTGTTGCTCGATATCAAGATGCCCGATGGCAGCGGCTTTGATCTGATCTTTATAATATATTCCTTCCTTTGATCCGGGAAATTTTCCTGCAATCCGGTAAATCCTTACAGCAAAATCAATAAGTCTTTCTTCAAGTTCATACCTGTTCATGACTGCACTTTATTATTAATACCAAAAACATCAGTTTGTCCCACAAAAAAGCAAATTTTCTTCATATAAAATCACAAGATCATAAATCCAAAATAAATCAAATATCGTTAATCCGTTAATCTGTTAATCCGTTAATCTTTAACAAACCAAAAAGCCTTACTTTTGCAGTTAAATCTAACACCATGGCTGCACAAAAACCGTCCATCCCAAAAGGTACACGCGACTTCTCACCCATTGAGATGGTCAGGAGAAATTATATTTTCGACACAATCAAGGAAGTGTTCTGCAGGTACGGATATCAAGCCATTGAAACACCTGCCATGGAAAACCTGTCTACACTGCTTGGAAAATATGGGGATGAAGGCGACAGGCTGCTGTTCAAGATCCTGAATTCCGGCAATTATCTGGATAAGGTAGACGAGCATACCATAAAAGAAAAAGATCAGGCCGGGCTCAGCAGGCAAATCAGCGAAAAAGGCCTTCGTTACGATCTGACAGTCCCTTTTGCACGCTACGTTGTGCAGCACAGGAACGAGATAACTTTTCCTTTCAAGAGATACCAGATACAGCCTGTGTGGCGTGCCGACAGGCCACAACGTGGCCGATATCGTGAATTCTTTCAATGCGATGTGGATGTAATCGGAAGCGATTCATTGTTGAACGAAGTAGAACTTATTCAAATCATAGACGACATCTTCAGCAAATTGAACATTAAGGCTGTAGTTAAACTTAACAACAGAAAGATTCTTGCCGGCATTGCAGAAGTGATCGGCGAATCAGATAATTTCGGGCATATTACCGTTGCCATCGACAAGCTGGAAAAGATCGGAATAGAGAAAGTGAATGAGGAGTTGCTGGGCAGGGGGATATCACAAGAGGCAGTGGATAAGCTGCAGCCTATCCTGAAAATGGAAGGGAAATTAAAAGAAAAATTCCCGAAGCTGATGGAGATACTGAAAACTTCCCCAACCGGGATTAAAGGCTGTGAGGAGACGATGACGGTCATGCGCCATCTAAAAGATCTTGGCATAAAGGCAAAATTTGAACTGGACCTTACCCTGGCCCGTGGTCTTGATTATTATACAGGTGCCATCATAGAAGTAAAAGCAGCCGATGTTGAAATCGGCAGTATTTGTGGGGGTGGCCGGTATGATGACCTTACAGGCGTATTTGGCCTGGAAGGAGTTTCAGGGGTAGGTATATCCTTTGGTGCCGACAGGATATATGATGTGCTCAGCGAACTGAATGGATTTCCTTCCGGATTCAGGGCATCAACTAAAGTAATGTTCGTCAATTTTGGAGAAGAGGAAGTAAAATATTGCCTGCCGGTCATCGACAGGGTGAGAAAAGCCGGCATTAATGCAGAATTGTTTCCTGATGCGGCAAAAATGAAAAAACAAATGAGCTGGGCTAACAGCAACGCCATCCCTTTCACAGTTATGGCAGGAACTGAAGAGATCAAAAGCAAAAAGTTTATGCTTAAAGATATGACTACAGGTGAGCAGAAACTGCTTTCCGAATCGGAAATCATTGAAAAACTGAAATAATAAGCTTGTTTTCCTGTAATATTTTTACTTTTACCAGCCGAAAAGAAACGAAAGTACCATGGCCAACTGGAAGTTAAAATTCAAGATAAAGATCAATCGCTCCTCCCTTTTTATTTGATCACCGGCTACCGGTCTTATCCGGTTTTTCATATCAATACAATCAAATATAATTTTAATAAAAGGAGATTATCATAATGACATTAGTAATAAAAGGTGCAGGGCTCACCATCGAAGACGTTGTAAACGTAGCCCGCCATAATGAAAAAGCAGAACTTCACCCCGAAGCAGTTGAAAGGATCAAAATTTGCCGTGCCATGCTCGAAAGAAAGATCGATGCGGGCGAGATCATGTATGGCGTAAATACGGGTATTGGTGAATTCTCAGAGGTCGTCCTGAATGATGAGCAGCTGGAAGACTTTCAAAAATATCTCATCTATAATCACGCTGCAGGCATTGGCGATCCAATGCCTCTTGAATATGTCAGGGGTGCCATGCTTGGCAGGATCAATGTTCATGCCCATGGAAATTCAGGATGCCGGCCCGAGATCACACAAACCCTTCTCGATATGCTGAATAAAGGCGTCACGCCCTGGGTATGTCAGAAAGGATCCGTAGGCGCTTCCGGCGACCTCGCACCCATGTCGCAAATCGCCCTTCTGATGATGGGTGAAGGCCAGGCTTACTACGAAGGAAAACTTTACAGCGGAAAGGAAGCTCTTGAGCGTGCCGGGATCCCGGTACCGGGACTGAAAGCCCGTGACGGACTGGCCACCATCAACGGATCAAATGTTTTAACCGCCATGAGCGCCATATTCCTGTATGATGCCAATAATTGGCTCAAACAGGCTGAGATCGGTGCAGCCATGTCACTGGAAGCGCTGAAAGCCAACATGAAACCTTATACCTCCAGATTACACGAAGTAAGGGGTTTTAAAGGAGCCATAAGAAGTGCCAATGCCATTAATAAAATGGTAGATGGTGGTGACCTGAAAGAAGAAAGAGTCGCATGTAAGGTTCAGGATGCCTATTCAATGCGATCGACACCACAGGTGATCGGGACAGCACATGATGCCATGGCTTATGCCCGCTCACAAGTTGAAATTGAGTTAAATGGTGTGGGCGATAACCCGATATTTTTTCCGGAAGAAAACATGCAGCTGTCAGGAGCTAATTTCCAGGGTTCTCCTGTCTCCCTGCCCATGGATATGGCAGGTGCCGCCATCACCATGATCAGTATAATGTCGGAACGAAGGATGAACAGGCTGAATAATCCTGCCCTCAGCGTTGGCTTGCCGGCATTCCTTACCAAAGGAGCCGGGATGTTCTCCGGCCTGATGCTCAGCCAGTATACGGCAGATATGCTAATTGTTGAACAAAGGATATTGTCAGCTCCGGCATCCATACAATCTATCCCGGCAGCTGCCGACCAGGAAGACTTCGTCTCCATGGGTATGAATACAGCCATTAAGAATTTTCAGATCCTTGACAATGCGTACGGAATCCTGGGAATAGAGATCATGGCTGCTGCACAGGCCCTTGACTTCAGAGAATATAAATTTGGTAAAGGCGTTAGCAAAGCCAAAGAAGTTGTTAGAAAACATGTGGAGTTTCTGGATATCGACAGGCCATTGTACAATGACCACAACAATATGAAAGCACTGGTCAAATCATGTGAAATTCTGGACGAAGTTGAAAAAGTTGTAGGAAGCCTGGAATAAACCTTGCGTTCATGGAGCAAAACAATATACACCCGGAAAGCCAAGCTAAAAGGCCGCAACTCCTCACCATCCTGTGTATCTTTACATTTATCGGAAGCGGAATGGGTGTACTGGGATTCTTTATGGTATCCGTCAACTATGAAGCAACGATGGAAACCATGCGCAAGGTTTATGCCGACATGCCGGAGTTTTCCTTTCTGCTGTCGGCACCAAAGGACTTCTTTGTCATTTCATTTCTGTTATCCGGATTTTCTGTTGTCGGGGCTCTGCTCATGTGGAAGCTTCGAAAAGCAGGATTTCATTTTTATACCGCTGCACAACTTATATTCCTGGTTCTGCCAATGATATACTTTGGCAAAGAAACCAACCCGATACTTAATATCCTTATGACAGCAATATTTGTATATTTATACGCCAGGAACCTTAAATATATGCATTAGTTAAACACTTATTATGATTGCCGAAAAAAGCAAAGAAGCAGTAAGAGTCAGAAGGCCATTCTTCCTGACATTGTTGTGCCTGATAGGATTTACCTATACCAGCCTGTTTTCATTGCTGTTTTTACTTGGTATGCTTTATTCCACCGGAATCAGTGGGATCCTTAACAAATACCTGCAACTGTATGACCTCTCCCGCCTGAACTTTCTTTTATTTTCACTTGGAGGTTTTTTCGTCTTTTTTTCCTCTTTTATGGGAATTCTGCTGATGTGGCGGCTTCAGCGCCTGGGACTATATATCTACGCAATTTCTGTAATCGTTTTTATGATCACGGAGTTGATCCTGACAGGCATTTTCCTCCCCGATATCATTTTACATTCGCTCCTGATCATTCTCTTCATTGTAGCCTTTCCACTCCAGCAAAGAAAAAGAAGGCGTACTTAAAAACTACCTCACAAAAACACTGCAAAAGCCCAAAAAAAGGGAAATCATTGTACTTTCAGTTTTCTATTAACAATGTAATGTTATTAATTAAAATGAAGAAATATTGCCTGAATTCTTAATAAATCAGTAAATTTGAATAATTAGAATGTAATTTGAACCAATCAATCATTCATTATTAACAAAAATTCATCCTTATGAAAAAAGTAATCTTTACACTAATGATTGCCTTGTTTGCTGTGGCTGCTGTCACAGCACAAGACCTCACCTCAAAGAAAGGGGTTCCAATCCTCCCTGAAAAAGGTGACTATGCTATTGGGGTCGATGCTATCCCGTTCTTCCAGTATGTTGGAAACATGTTCAATGCCAATGCATTTAATCCGGGTCCTGCATTTAACTTTACAGCTCCCACACCCTTCACAATTTATGGCAA
>JABMQZ010000234.1 GCA_013202965.1 Bacteroidota bacterium
ATTGAGGCGGGCGATCATGAGCGCCCTGACAGCCATATTAGGGATGTTCTTCCCTGAACCGGAAGCATGACTGCGAATAAGATTGTACTGCAGCTGAACCTGCTTCTCCTTTTCTATCTTATACTGGGCCATAGGACCCAGCCCCGTATTGATCCCGTAAATGATTTTGTCTTTGGCAAAACTCTTAAGAAATGAATAGCTTTTTTCAACCTCCTCCAGGGCGTTTTTATCCAGATCGATCTTCTCTCCCCCGAAAAGAATTTTATAGAAATCAGCACTAATTAATTGCCGTCCGCCTATGATTACCATGCTGTGTAATAGTTTTCTTCAATATACATATTTAGCTGATGTATCTAATAAGAGCGCAAAGTTAAGGAATTTTCTAAAAACAAAGGATAATGGCTTACTGCATCATATACGTGGTGAACATAATTCAGAGATTAATATTCAAATCGCCCGCATGCTGTCGCTAAAATTTAAGACGGGGACTAAGTTTACGAGCTTTGCAACCCATTGGCCGCCAAAGGCTTGCCGCCGGCACTGCGCTAAAGCTTTATTCTAACGCGGTCGGCGAAGCCAATATAACCCGGAGATTAAAAACAATGACTTCCATCCATATTTACCGTGAACTCCGGAACTTTTTTGTTCATCTCAAAATATAGGTATCCCTCTTCGAGATTTCTCCAGAACTCAAGCAGGTTTTCGTCACCGGCATATTCTTCGGTCATTTCAATATATTTATCCCCGGTCATTTTCACCGGAAAGATATGGACAGGAATTTTCTGCTGCCCGCTGTTCTTAGCCTCAACGGCCAGAATGTAAATCTCCTTTATCCTGTCGTCGGTCATGGGCAGGCAGCCGATGGTTACACAGGAGCCATGAATAAAAATATCTCCCCCGGGGTGTTTTTTATCAGAGAGAATTTTATCAGATTTGTTAGGATAATTTAATCCAAGCGAAAGATGAAACTGGCTCCAGGGATTGAATCTGTCAATATGATAAAACCCTTCCGGTATTTGCCCGTCACCTTGTTTTCTTTTCGGGCCTGCCTGTCCGGAAGTCCTGCAAATCCTGTATTCTTTTAAGAGTAAAAATTGTTTATGCGGGTTGTCGCGTCCCCAGACCTCCAGGTTTTTTTCTTTCTTAAATACCCGGATGAAAATTTGAAGAGAAAATAAACCAAGGTCATTTGCCTCAAGCATGGCTCTCATAATTGCCTCTTTTTCCTCATAGGCTTTAAACACCTTCCCATTCTGCATTTGGGTTTTTTTGAAATCCTGGGCAGACAGGGAGTTAATGATCGCAAATAATGCTATTATCAAGATTGCTTTTCCTGATAACATGTTTTAAGAAAATGGTGGAGTAGAGGTATGTATAGAGATAACGGAATGATACCGGGGGGTTATTGTGTTCAGAGATTGGTTTCTGATGATGAGTTATTTTTATTATGCAAGCAATGTCTCCAATTTCAATTTCCATTTTTCCCAATCGGGCATTTCTTTGGTTTGTAAGTCAAGAAACTTTTGTGTATGATCATGATAAACAAGATGGCATAGTTCATGAATGATCACATATTCAATACAGGTTTTTGGTGCATGAATCAATATAGGGTTTAAAATGATTTTACCTTTAGGTGTACAACTGCCCCAGCGGGTTCGCATTTCTCTCAATACGATTGATTCCGGTACTACTTTGTATTTCTTGAATTTTTCAATAAGCGGCATAGCCAGTATATGAAACTTTTTCTTCGCATTACTAAAGTACCAATCATTAACTAATTGTTTTACTCGTGATTTATTATTGGTTACAACCTCAATAAATTGTCCTTTCAGCTTAATTGATTCAATTGTACCCTCAATAATTTTTAAACGGTATTGTCTACCCAAATACAAATGCGTTTCACCACCAATAAATTTTCGTGTAGGTATCTTGGGATGAAATGAAAGAAAGAAATTTTGCTGGCGGATTATCCAGGGGGCTTTCTTACGAAGCTTCTCTTTTACTTTATCAAAGGGAGTGTCAACAGGAGCTTTTACGAGAACGTCTAATTCAGGGGTAACCGTTATGCCCAACGTTTTCCTGTCTGAATATTCTAAGCGAAAGTCAATCTTTTTTGAACCGAATTGAATAAATGATCTCATTATTTGTAACGGATTTTTGCAACGTCAATACACTTGATAGCTAATTCATCCATTTCATCAAAGGACAAATTGATTTTGTATTTGTCATTTACTTCATCAATCAAATAATCTCCAATTTCAATCAATAGTTTTCCTGTGATATTTGTTTTGTATTGCCAGTCTATAATGGGCTTACCACTATCCAGAACTGCATCAATTATCAATTCATCAATCTGTAATGCAGTTTGTGTAGCAATTTCTTTTCTAATAACATTATCTTGAATTTTTTCGCTCAGTGATTCAAGAGCTAAGCCATAAAATGCTTTCGCCACATCCTTTTCTCTGAATGCTTCTGGAATATCACTGTCAGTGTGTACCAAAACATTGTTCATGATTTCCAGAACTTTACTCAGGTATTGTGCTTCGTTGATTCTCTTAGCTTCGTATTCAGCTATCGTTTCGCTTAACATCTGTGAAAACTTCTTATAGAAAGCAGGGTCTTCGTCCATTTTCTCCGATACATGTTTGGCTGTCCGGCTAGCAATCCTATCTGCTTTGGCTGCTTTACCGGTAGTGTTTTCGACTTCCTGCTGGAATTTTTCCTTATCAAAAATATTTACCAATTCAGTAATGGTTTCCACTTTTTCGGAGGTAATGTGGGTATCAATCAATTTTTGTATCTGGCCTTCATATTGCTTGTAATCAATGGTATCTGAATACCGTTCGACTACAGCCAAGCGCAGTTTCATAAACATGGATAAATCTTCTTTGTAGCGATTGATGGTTTTTTCTTCTACTTCATTATGGAATTGCATGGATGAAAGTGCCAATTTTAAACCTTTGGCAAATGCAGCCAGTTTGTCGTAAAACAATACACGAATGGCTTCATCTCTCAAGAGCAATTGATAGGCTTCCGCATCTCTTTTATTGGTAACTGTTTTAAAAATATCCCACAACTCCGAATGTTTCTGCGGGAGTTTTTTTATTTCATCATTGATATTTATCAATGTGCCTTCCAAATCATCTTCATCAAAATCTTCAAAAGAAGAATACTTTAATAAAGCATCATCTAAGTTCTCAATTACACCGTAATAGTCAATGATGTAGCCAAATTCTTTGTCGGGATATATACGGTTTACCCTGGCGATAGCCTGAAGCAGTTTATGACTTTGCAGATTTCGGGTGAGATACAATACTGTGTTCTTGGGCTCGTCAAACCCGGTGAGCAATTTATCAACAACAATAATGATTTCTGGGTCTTTTTGATTTTTGAATCGGCTGACGATGTTCTTCTCATACTTTTTAGAATTACCATGTTCATCCATCATCTTTTTCCAAAACCTATTTACTTTTTCTGATGATTTTTCATAAGCACTTTCTTCACCCTCTCTTTCATCAATTGGTGAAATCAAAACCTCGCTTGTTACTATTCCAATCTCATTTAAAAACTCATTGTAGCGAATTGCATTGACTTTTTTATCGCAAACCAATTGGGCTTTAAAAGGTGTACCTTGCCAGTTGTCTCTATAATGGAAACTAATATTCCATGCAATAGCATATATTTTTTGTTCAGCACTATTTAGTTGATCTGCTCGGCTAAATTTCTTTTTAAAATCGGCTTTTTGATATTCTGTTAGTGGTTCTGAAACCATTTCAAAAAATGTATCAAGAGGACTTGAATTTACGATTTGCCTTGCCAACCTTCCTTCGTATAAAAGGGGGACTACGGCCTTGTCGTTTACGGCCTGGTCTACGGTGTAAGTATCAATAATTCCACCAAATTTTGCTGCGGTATTTTTGTCTTTTTTGAAAAGAGGTGTTCCTGTCATGGCAATGAAGCAGGCATTGGGCAAAGTTTTTTGCATATCAATATTGAAAATACCATGCTGCGTCCTATGTCCTTCATCAACCAAAACAAAAATATTATGACTCTCCAATGGTTTCCTGATTTTTTTTATAGCTGCCACAAACTTGTTGATAATGGTGGTGACAACAGCATCACTCTTACTTTCCAACAAATCAATCAATCGTTGCCCTGTAGTGGCGTTTTCAACAAACATTCCGCACTTGCGGAAGGTTCCTGTGATCTGATTATCCAAATCAGTACGATCTGTTACTAAAACTATTTTCGGATTACGAATTGATTTTTCCAAAGCAATGGCTTGTGCCAGCATGACCATGGTCAATGATTTTCCACTTCCCTGGGTATGCCAAATCACACCACCTTTACGCCTTCCTGTCTCAATTTGGAGAATGCGTTGCATTGATTTCTTAACGGCAAAATATTGTTGGTAACGAGCAACCTTTTTTTCACCGTTGTCAAACAAAATGAAGTTGAAAACAATATCCAACAGCCTATCCGGACGACACAAACCGAATAAATATTCATCTTGAATCGTGGGAAGGATATTCTCTTCTTCTAATGCATCAAAGTATTGTCTCACATATTTGAAACGTTCAGCAAATAATTTGTTTTTTTGATTGAAGGATAATGGCTGATTTTTAATTTCCAGTAAATGTTTTCGATATTTATCTTCCTCTCTTTTTCTATCCTCTTTGGTTTCTCCTTCAAACTTTTCCTGCCACTTTGACCAAAAATTTTCGGGTGTTGCATTTGTTGCATAAGCCGCTTCTTGTGTTGCAATGCTTAACATAAGGTGCGAATACATATATAAGCTACGAATACCATCTTCCTGCTGATTGCGCAAATGCTGACTGATGGCTTGTTTCAGTGGCTCTTTCATGTCAGGCCGCTTACACTCAATAATATAAAACGGAATGCCATTCACAAATAACACCAGATCAGGGCGATAATGTTCCTTGCTGGTGCTTCGCATAACGTTGTACTCTTCAGTTATATGGAATACATTATTCTCCTGATATTTCCAATCAATGTATTGTAGTGTTATGCTTTTCTTATCTCCGTCAAAACTTTGCTCAAATGCTTTTCCTAAAGTAATAAGGTTGTATACCGCTTCGCAAGCAGCAATATAACCTTCGTTCATTGGTAATTCTTTTATTGCTCGGATCCCATTTTCAATATTGGCATTGCTGATGTATGTAGTTTTTGTGGAACTTATTCTTTTTTCCGAATTGATTTCTTTTAATTGTTTTCGCAAAATGTCCTCCAGTAAAACATTGTTTGTTTTACCTCCTCGAAGTTTTTCTGCATCTACCGGGCTGAGGTATGTATAACCCAACTTCTGCAATAATTGCAAAGCGGGTATCTGACTGATGTGGTCTTCTTTAAAACTTGGTGTATCCATTATTTAGATAATTATTATGGGAAATTGTAGTATCTACTCTATCTCTGGTGTCTTCAGTTGGACTATTTTCAATATCATCAATACTTCTCTTATAAGCTCTAATAGGATCTCTAATAAAACTCTAATTATTTCCACTATTATTTTAATCTATTAGAACCCATTTAGGTTTTGTATCACTTCCATCATTTCTAATTCTATTTTTTCTTCTGAGCTCAGATAATAGGTTGTTAATCTTTATTTTGCGCTGTTTGTCATTCATCCAGTCAGGCAATTTCTTCCATAGCAATTCATCCACATCACCTCTGTTTATACTTCCATGTTCTCTAATAGCTTTTTCTATTAAATCAAGATAATAACTTTTGTCAAAGGCCTTGTTTTTTGTGTAGGCCGCTTTTTGCCCTGTTTTCTGTGCAACTTTAAGACCTATGTAGTAGTTAGGTCTCCTTCCTTCGATAAGCTTTTTAAATTTAAGGTGAATCTCCTCGGTTACGGATAACTGTTGTTTTTTCTGTACTTTATCTAGCATAATGATTTCCTCAAGTGTCAAAGCGTGATTCTTTGCTAAAAGACGTGCGTATTCAATATCCAGCACCTTACCAGTAATTGTAACTTTTACCTTGCCACTCGATAAATCATAATCCGGCATGGGGAAAAAGCGCTTCCTTTGGAAGTTGAATATCTTTTTAATGCCACCTCCTGCGGTATCTACCATTTTAAGATTAAACATGGCGGTGGCTAAAAAACGATTACGGTAATGCTCTTCAGGGGCATCATCCTTCACCACTTTTTCAACACTGCCCGGTATAAAGCTTCCCAGATTGGTAAAAACCAATTGGTCGTCCATTTCTACTACATTAATACGGCCATGCTTGGTGTAATCCTGGTGGGCGATACAGTTATTTATGGCTTCTCTGATAGTAAAAGGTTCATATTGATCAACTTCATCAGGGAAAAGCGTGTTATCGTCCCGCATATAGCGGTATTTCAAATTTCTGATCTTGGAATAAATTTTATCTACCCCCAGGATAAAAGGGCAAGACACAATCATATAATCTTTATCATTACCCTTATCATCCTTCAACAACCAACGTATTTTGGCTTCGGCAGGATTGATAAAATGCTCAGACTCATCTTTCCCCAAGAGTATAATCGCAGTCCGGGTAATTTTCCCTTTAATAGTAATTTTAGCTTTGTTTAAAAATGTAATATCATCCCATTTATCTACCTCGGCAGCCTTATCAGGAAATTTATTTTTAAAATTGGCTCTTGCTACCCGTATAGCTTCTTTATCCAGATCTTCCAGGGAAGCTCCCGGAAGGAGGGCTGCGCTCCAATCTTCGGTTATTGCCTGTGCTCTAATGCGTTCTATTTCTTCCAGATTCAATGGAACTAACTCTTCTCCATCCCGGCCATAATAATGACCGTTAAAAGTAATTGGTAAACCTTTGGGGGCAGCAGGGATTTGAAACATTACCACCCTACCCTCAGGAAGGTTTAATTCATGAATTTCGATAAAGGTGATGCGATTATTTGTTTTATTAGCTATTTCACCCTTAAGGCTATCTAAATCTTTTCGACGGGGGCGAAAACGACTACCAACTATTTCATGACGCTTGTCTTCAATTCCAAAAATTAGCCATGCATGTGGTTTCCCCATTAAGTTAGCTTCATTACTTAAAGCCGAGAAATATTTGCCTAGTCTGGTAAAATCATAGCCATTTTTAGCCTCTTTAAATTCTACCACTTCGGTTTCAGCAGTGAGGCTACGGAGCTGGGCGAGTATGTACTTTAATTCATCAATGGTCATATCCTCAACGTTTCTGTTAAATATTATTAATTCCAATTGCTTTGAAAAAACCGCTATTTGCTGAATTTTCATCATATATAATTAATGGCATGTCTGCTTTTGGCATCCAAATCCTTCCAAATTCAATTGCTGTAGCAATTGGCATTGCCGGAAAAACATTAAGTGGTGTCTTTGCGTCGTATTTAGATTTGATGCCGTTCAATAATTTTCGAATCTCAATGCTTAGATCTTGTAAATGTTTTTTTGATTTAAGGAAATCATTAAATGGGTCTGCAATGGTCAAAGTGTAAATGGAACAATCATTTCCTAACACTCTTGTAATTCTATCATTTTTGATTGTTGCACTCAGAGAAATATTTAATGCAACAATTGGAAATGTTTGTGGTGGTTCAATTATAGAATAAATGATTTGCTGATCATCATCAGATAAACTCCATGTTTTGGGGTTTCTCACTGGTTGATGAATTTCAGTATCTTGAATGTCATTTATCAGAGTTCCTAATTTTATTAGCAATGGTATAGGTGCAAATGCAAAAACTGAAAGATGTTTTATTTCACCTTTCCTGAATCTGGGTCTTAGCTGCTCATTAAATTGCGATTCCAAATTCTCCAATTCTGTGATCCAAAAACTATCATCTTTATCTCTTTGTGGACTGTTGCTCAAACTCAAGTCAATTGCTGAAGGTAAGGCAGGGTAATGATTTGGTAAAACAAACTCACTAACAATCTCAT
This sequence comes from Bacteroidota bacterium, assembly GCA_013202965.1. GTDB lineage: Bacteria > Bacteroidota > Bacteroidia > Bacteroidales > B18-G4 > B18-G4. The sequence continues at coordinate 7,926 of JABMQZ010000234.1, forward strand.
AAGAAATGAAAGGTGTATGAATACCAACATTTGCTTTGTAAGTAACAATGTGGCTTTGCAGATCTGGAGAAACAGCTGTTACTCTTTCAATACGACCTTCATGCTCACTTTTCATTTTTATCAATAATGGTTCTGGGTGTCCTGTTACATCCTCCTTATCTATTAGCCGATGATGAGTATCACAAAGGAGCATAAGATTACTTAAATCATTAGCCAACAGTGGTGAGCGCTTTTTGTCACCCCTAGGTCCACCTGCTACATCCGCTACAATATGAGCAATATATGCCTGATTAAAATTTCTTTTTGTGATAATATCCTGATATAAAGGTTTGTTGCATCCTCTATATTGACATCTTCCTCCTGATTTTACCCAAAGCAAATATTTATTTATATTGGAGATACTTGTAACGCTCATGAATTTTCTGATTACTGTTCAATACTTTCCACTGTTAGATGACTTATTTTATATACATACACAGAAACACTTTCTTCATCACCACCACCACCGCCTCCTTGCATACCTTTTTCTATGAAGTATTTTTCAACCGCTCTTGCATCAGTATCATTAGATGCTACGTGATAAATGTAGCAATGTCCATTTTCTGGAACTTTGTGAGCTCCAAATAATCTATCATTAATACTTTTGGTTATTCCAACGTAGTAGTCGGAGTAATTTCCACCACTGCACCTATCTACTAAGTGTTTTTCAATTTCTTGGATAATTGATTTTACATCTTTAGCCATGATATTATATTTAAATTATTAACCTTTTTTTTCCTGTTAGTAATTGCTGCATCATTCCCCTTTTTTGCTCACTCAGTTTGTCGGTTTTGGTATTAAGTAGTTGTATCTCTTTATCAGCTGCTTGCAATACTTGAGCAATAGCTGTTTGTTCTTCTGGTGCTGGGATTTTCACCTCCAGTTTTAAGAAATCTTTCTTATTCAAAACCCTATTCCTGCCAGCACCACCAGGAGAAATTAAATCCAATAAATACCTTAATTTAGGTTGCAGTATTAAATGCCTGAAATAGTCTACAATACCAGTTTCATGATTAAAATTATATGTTGGAAAACGATGAGAGACCAAAGCTCCATCATCATGTTTTTTGACGATTGCAATTGCACCTTCCCAAGCGAATGTGATGTTTACTATCAAGTCACTTTCTCTTACAGTGTAAAGCGTTTCCATTGCAATTTTGCTTGGTTCAAAATCATGTTTAAGAAAAGTTCCTTTCCCATGACTTCTAATACCTAATGCAAGGAATGAGGACGAAGGTTTATCGACTGGCCTTGAAATTGGAATTAATACGTCTTTTAATAGTCTTGTTTCCCACTCTTCACCAAACCCCTTCAACCGTTTCTTTCCAGTCAATAAATTCTGCATGAGCCATTTTTTGAGGAGTTCTTTTTGGGCAATGAGCTGGTTGTTTTGGTTGATGGCTGTATCCCAAGTTGAAAGGAGTCGAGCTATGGCTTTTTGTTCGTAAAGGGGAGGAAGAGCAATTTTAACTCTTGATAAATTTGTTTTAGAAACTCCATAAACGGAAATTCCAGTTGCAATTCTTCTTAATTGCCTAATTACTTGCTGGTGGTCTAAGACAAAGGTTCTAAAACCGATAGTAATATTTTTATTATTTCCCCTTGCTGCAAATGTGTGAAGTCCACTAATTACTTTTCTTTCATTAATATTTTTAATCTCAATGCAATCACATACACCTTCATAATCTTCCGAAGCATCGGCAATAATCAAATCGCCATCTTGAAGAGCCGGAAATTCCGCATCGTCAAAAAGTTCTTTGCTAATAAATCCATCTTTCAAATATGGAATCCTTTTTTCAGTTTTAAAATCTAGAATTTTATTATCAAAGGTTGAATGAATATCCCCATAGTGAATATTTTGAATTTCATTATTTGTTTTTTCATCAGTCAATTGCTTCCTTGAAAAAGAAAATGTTTTGAGGAAAGAAAAAACATTCCCAAATTCAATAATTGTCCAATCTTCAGGAATAAAAGATTTATAAAAGGGTTTGGTGCTCAATACGAACTTCTTATTTATTGTTGTTGATTGCTTCATTTTGCTCCTTATTCGACATTGACAAAAAATTCATTGCTACGTGCTACACAAATTCCATCCTTCACTATAAAACATTCAATCCAGTGTGTGCCTGCATACAATGAATTTTCCTTTTGTTTAAGGCCACCAACACCATAAGTTTTAGAATGGAAAATCCCACCTCTTAAATCCTTACTTGCCTCATCACCTGTATTTACAACTTGCCAGAAAACTTCAAATGGTTTGAGAACATTTGTTATTGCATTGAAAAGAATAGGGCAATGTTTTGGAATTTTTATTCTTGGTGATACAGATTTCCATTTACTACCTGACTTAAATCTGCCATACACCTCAACATAGTTGGTTAATCGTATTTGCCATATAGGGTCTTGTCTATGAGAAACAGTAAGAAGTGCAGGGGAAAAAGCAGTAGGAAATGCAGCAGAATTTGAAATCACATTTACTAATCCTGCATTTTGAAAAGCCTCATTTATGCTTCGAGTCCCAAATGAAGATTTAAGTGTTTCATAATTCTCATTGATAGACTTTGTGTTCAGGTAACTTAAATCTTCTTTTATTTTTCCCAACCAATCATAAAAGTTGTCTTGTTTGGTTTTGTTTTCAACCCATTTATCTGCAAAGTTTTCTTCGTTATTAACAGGGTTCTCAACCCACTTTATTGTTTTCCCATGCTTCGGAGAATATTTTTCATCAATAAATAAATGCATCCTGTCAATAATACCTACTAAAGCATCTACAATATCGGTTTCCTTTTGATACGCTTTCGCTGCAAGTGTTGTGATGATAATAGAAATTGGTTTGTTATCATCACCTTCAAACATCATATCCCTATGTCGTTTTAAAATTTGCACCACTCTTTGTAAGGGAAGTTTATCATGCTGGTACTTTGGAACACGCTGTATTGATTCATTAATTGAAAATAATTTTCGTGTTGGAAGAACAGCCTGGCTAAAAAACCACTTTCCATAGCCAAAGGGGTTGCTCTTTAGCCAATTATGATGATTGGTATCTGTTTTATACTCACTTTGCTTTCGATCAGTTATCCGGATAGCAAGTTCATTGGTATTTGTGAATTCCGCATCAGCAAATGCCTTTTCAAGAATTATTCTGTAACCAGTATCAACAATGGAAGGCAAAATATCCATATGATAATTGGAATCATCAGCGTAAACCAAAGTCCAACATCTTCGACCTTCAGGCACTTTTATCATTTTGGCATACGTAGCATTTGCTTGTAGCTGATCACCTACTTTTTGTTTTAAGTCGTATTGAGTCCAGTCATGCTTTTTGTTTGTTAGCTGACAAACCAAATCTATATCTAAATCATCCCTATCATTAATAGGCCTTACCATTGTGCCTAGCATAAACGAGCCTTGGGGTATAACCTCCGGAGCATAAGGGATAAGTTCCGAGTTTTCTTTGGTTAGCTGTTCGCCTACAGCCTGATAACTTTCAACGGCAGTATTGTATTCGTTTTCGGTAATATCTAGTGATTTACCAAGCTCTTCCAGGATATCACAGAATTGGCTTTTTTGTTCTATTGTAAGCATATTAATTAAGGTTTAATTCTGTTAAATATTTTTTCATTTCCTCTTGCACTTTGTTCAATTCCCCTTCCAGTTTTTCTATCTCTCCCTGCACAGCGGCAATATCTACCTCAGCCTCTTCTTCAAAAGTGTCAACATAGCGAGGGATGTTCAGGTTAAATTCATTTTCCTGTATTTCCTCAAAAGTGGCCACATAGCTGTATTTATCTTCTACTACACCGGCTTGCAATTTGCCTTTATTAAATTTGCGGTAGGTATCTACTATGTGCTTAATATCGGTTTCACGCAGCTTGTTTTGGTTTTTGGCAGATTCATAATGCTTGCTGGAATCAACAAACAATACATCTGTATTTTTATCCTTACCCTTGTTAAATACCAAGATGGCAGCAGGAATCCCCGTACCAAAAAACAGATTGGCAGGCAAACCAATCACTGCTTCCAATATATTTTCTTCAATGGTTTTCTTACGAATTTTCCCTTCGCTTGCACCACGAAATACAACCCCATGGGGAACAACAACACCTACTTTCCCTTTGCCTTCGTAGGTGGTTTCAATCATGTGGGTGATAAAAGCCCAGTCTCCTTTGCTTTTTGGTGGCACGCCCCGCCAGAAGCGGTTATATTTATCGGTTTCGGGATCAAAACTATCGCTGGCTTTATTTTCTTCTTTATCGTCCACTTTCCCCCATTTGTCTAACGAAAATGGAGGGTTTGCCACTACTGTATCAAACTTCATCAGGGCATCGCCTTCTTTTAGTTTCGGATTACGAATGGTATCACCCCAACGAATGGTAGCATTATCAAAGCCGTGCAAAAACATATTCATCACCGCTAAAGCCCAGGTGCTTCCATTGGCTTCCTGTCCGTAAAGGGAAAAGTTGGGTGATCCCACTTCGTTTCCTGCTTTAATTAGCAACGAACCCGAACCGCATGTAGGGTCGCATATTCGTGAACCCGGTACTGATTTTGTTAATCGGGCAAGCAAGGTGGATACTTCGGCTGGTGTAAAAAATTCACCGGCTTTTTTACCCGCATCACTGGCAAAATTGGCTATCAGGTATTCATAAGCACCACCAATAATGTCATCTCCGTCTAGATGTGATGGCCGCAAGTCCAGTTTCTCATTATTGAAGTCGAGTAAAAGATTTTTCAATCGGGTGTTTTTATCTTTTGGTTCACCCAGTTTACTATTATTGAAATCAATATTTTGAAAAATTCCAGCACCGTCTTCACTGTATAGTTTCTCACGGTTGGCTTCTTCCAAATCCGTCAATGCAATATTGATAAGTTCGCCAATGTTGGCTTCATTACGGCTATCAAACAAAAACTTGAAATGGCTGTGTTCAGGCACTACAAAACGTTCGTGCTGCATGGCACGTTTGGCACGTTCATGTTCACCGCTATATTTGTTCAGGTATGATTCGTATTTATCATCATGCACATCGCTAAGATATTTAATGAAAAGCATGGTAAGCACATAGTCCTTATATACACTGGGGTCAATGCTTCCTCGAAACGTATCGCAAGCTTTCCAAACTGCATTATTTATGTCTTTCTGTGTTATTTTGTTTGCCATGATATTTATTTTAATACTTTGATTATTTGTTGTTGAATTTGTTTTTCTCTTAGAGTTTCGATTTGTTGTTTCAGCTCCTTTTCCTTGTTTCGGAGATGATGGATTTTTAAAATCAATTCCTGCAATTGGATTTCCGGAACTGGAATTTCCAGTTCAGCAAGTACCGATTTTGAAATTGAAACAATGGAAGTTCCTCTTGCTTTTCCTTTTAGTAAACGTTGGGTATTAGGATGGTTTAGAAACCATGTCAAGTATTCAGGCAATACATTCATTTCTTGCAAACGGATTACAAAAAAAGAAGTAGAAGCTACTGCAGGCATATTGTTACCTTCATACAAAGCAGTAAAGTTCTTCGTTCCTTTCGCTGCAAATAGAATATCTCCTTGCCTGAGTAAATGTTTTTCAGTTATTTGGCTAGCATTTAAGTCTGGGTGTAATAATCCTGTAAGTTGTCCTCTTTCATTAAAGTGCTTGGCTTGTAAATACACAATTTCTCCCCTTGCAACAGGCTTTGCAAAGACCCCTGTTTGTATGTTGGCGATATGTCCTAATGCTGCTTTCAAAGTTTATATTTAAGTATTACGGCTACAAATATAGGCATTTTAAATTGAATTTCCAAGTTTTTACAAAAAAAAATTTAAGTATCGCTTCTACAAAAGTAAAATATCCTTATTAATTTCAGAAAGTTTGAGGGTTGTTTGTGCTTAGAGTTATAAAGTGTCCGGTGACCGTTAATTGATTTCCAGCCTTACCACTGCCGATCCTTGTGAGCTTGTTAAGCGTACAAAATAAATGCCTGAGGAAAGATCGCCCGATAATATAAAGTTTTCCTTATGTAAGCCGGCTTTCCTGTTTTGCTTTTCTGAGAGGACTTCCAGGAGCTTACCGCTTATTGAAAGCAATTCGATGCTGAGATCTTCATCCTCCATAAGAGTATATTCGAGATTTATACTGTTGCCGGCTAAAACCGGATTCGGATATAAGCTGACAGATTGGAAGGTTTTATCCTGATCAATGATGTACCCGCCTTCTTCTGAATGATACCTGGCAAGGGAGAAATCATAATTTGTTGCATCTTTGGAATGACCTGCCACAATAATTTTACCATCTGCTTGCAGGCAGAGTGTTTGGGAAATGGAGAAAGCTGTGTTAATACTCGTATTGACGATTCCGTTATTCCCAAATCCGGGATCCGGATAGCCGTTTTCCAGAAAGCGGACAAGTTCAAAGGTAAATGCACTACCGGCCGTTAGAATTTTACCATCCGCTTGTATAACTATTTCAAGGGCTAAGTCATTGCCTCCAAAATTATTCAGGGCTATACCATTGCTGCCAAAAGTGTTATCCAGTGTCCCGTCAGGAAGGTATCTGACTAATAAATAATCATAGTCGCCGGAAGTCCCGGAATTTCCCCCTACAAGGATTTTCCCATCCGTGAGAACATTTACGGCTCAGCATCTGTCATCATTCCCTCCGATATCAAGGGTGGCAACCCCGTTATTGCCAAATGTGTTGTCGGTGGATCCATCTGTGTTGAAACGTGTAATGAATAATTGGTCATCGAGGCCATCATTTATCCATCCGGCCGCAATAATTTTCCCATCTGCCTGCAAAGCAATGGCCCTGGTTCTGTCTATAACGGTTCCTATGGATACAATGGCAAAACCCGTGGAACCAAATGAACAGTCGCATGATCCGTCAGGATTGTATCTGACAATGCCTACATTTCGTTTACCCCCTGTATAAGCTTCTCCGGCAAGCAGTATCTTTCCATCATCCTGTATTGCCATAGCGTAAGCATTGTCCAAATTACCATCAATATCAGTAGTAACCAGGCCTCCTGTCCCAAAGGTGTTATCAGGAGTTCCATCAGCATTAAAGCGTACCATGGCGTAATCATCTACTGTTGTGAGCTGATTGTAACCACTTCCTCCGATAAGGATTTTCCCATCACCCTGTAAAACCATCGACACTGCCATATCAGAATCGGTGCCACCATCAAAAATGACCAAGCCTCCATTGCCAAAGCTATTATCCATTGAACCGTCCGGATTGTATCTGACTACTGCAAAATCCCGAATATTGTTTGTTCCCACATATCCTGCAAGCACTATTTTATTATCGGGTTGAACCGCAACTTTATAGCCTTGTTCATCGGCAGAGGAAACAGGCGCAATGACAATTCCCTCATTCCCGAAACTATCATCCAGACTTCCGGGTTGGGCCGGCAAAAATTGAGAAAACACAATGCTAAAGAAAATCGAGATAAAAAATGGTATTGATTTCATAACAGGAGTTTTTGTGATTCAGTATTAATTTCCCATAAAGATAGATAGGGTGAAAAAGACCAAAATTCAAGTCAATTATATTTTAGTTTCAGAAAACAATTGATGCATGATAGCTGTTAACTGTAATACACTGCTGTCCGGGATAAATGACATGATAAGTCTGAAATGTATGACTGACGATTATTTTGAGGATTTTCG
>JABMQZ010000235.1 GCA_013202965.1 Bacteroidota bacterium
CCCTCAACGGAATCCGGATGTTTCCGGTTCCGGCAGATGTCCGACAGCTGATGTTTAAAGTAAAAAATGCGCAGGGAACAAATATCTCCCGCTCATTCTGTGGGCTGAATGATCACCGCAACCTGGAATTATCAGTGAAATATGCCAAGGAAGCCGGCATGATCTCACAGGCCTCCCTTTGTATCACCCATTCAAAGCTTCACACAGTGGACTATTACATGGATGTGGTAGATAAAGTGGTAGAATATGGCTGTGATGAGATCTGCCTGAAAGATATGGCCGGCATTGGCCGCCCGGCGATGCTGGGTAAACTCACTGCTGCCATCAAGAAAAAATATCCTCATATCCTGGTACAATACCATGGCCATTCAGGCCCGGGCTTTTCGGTGGCTTCCATGCTGGAAGTGGCCAGAGCAGGGGCCGACATTCTGGATGTTGCCATGGAACCCCTTTCCTGGGGAATGGTTCACCCGGATGTGATCACCATCAGGGATATGTTGCTGGATGATGGCTTCGATGTGCCTGATATCAATATGAATGCATACATGGAAGCACGTGCCATGACCCAATCATTCATGGATGACTTCCTTGGGTATTGGATCAATCCCAAGAACCGCTTTACGTCTTCACTGATGATACAATCGGGGCTTCCCGGTGGGATGATGGGAAGTTTGATGGCCGACCTTAAGGGTGTACACGACAGCATCAACTTCTCCCTTAAATCAAGTGGTAAACCCGAACTGACTGAAGATGAGCTGCTCATCAAACTTTTCGATGAAGTAGAATATGTCTGGCCCAGGCTTGGCTATCCACCACTGGTAACTCCTTACAGCCAGTATGTGAAGAACATCGCATTGCTGAACCTTATGCAGATGGCAAAAGGGGAAGACCGTTACTCCATGATGGACGATAATTCCTGGAACATGGTCCTTGGAAAAGCTGGTAAACTTCCCGGCCCACTGGCACCGGAAATCATTGAATTGGCCAAAAAGCAAGGCCGCGAATTCTATAAGGGAGTTCCACAGGATGCTTATCCTGATGCCCTTGACGCCTATCGCAAGGAGATGAAACAAAATGGCTGGGAAACTGGCGAGGATGACGAAGAACTTCTTGAGTTTGCCATGCATGAAGACCAGTACCGTGACTATAAGTCCGGAGCAGCAAAAGAACGCTTCGAAGCTGATCTGCAAAAAATGAAAGCACAAAAATCAACAACCAAAACAAGTATAGCCGTGAATGAAAAAACAGCACCAAACCGGGATTCATACAACAAAGATGAAGTAAGCGCTGAAATAGCCATGCTTGCTTACCTGCTCTTTACATTGAACGGGGAAAAGAAGGTAAATGAATATAAGCCCCGGAGTATTGATGTCTGGAATTCGATTGGATACTGGAGAAGCCAGCATAATGTAGAACTTACCTATGACGAAAAGGCCATTGAGATCCCTGTTAAGAAAGTGGATGAAAAGACATGGGAATTTGCCTTAAACGGGGAAAATATTATCGCTTCGCTGGAATATCTTGACAAGGGCGAAATTGATTTTAAGACCGGTGATGAAAGCTATTTTGCACAAATCTCAAAAGGCGAAGGCGAATATGCGAAGGTGAGCATCAATGGAAGTGATTTCCAGATGTACAGGAATGATCTGCTTGACACTGAGCTTTCGGCCGGAACAGGGGATGATTCATTAGATGCCGGAAACCATATCGTTTCGCCAATACCGGGTAAGGTCTTTAAGATCAATGTGAAACCGGGAGGTAAGATGAAAAAAGGCCAGGTGGTGGTAGTGATCGATGCCATGAAAATGGAGAATAATATCACCTCCAAGAGAAATGCGGTGGTAAAAAACATTCTTGTGAAAATCAATGAAATGGTGGAGGTGAACACTGCACTTATTGAACTGGAAGAAGAAGTGAAGGAAGAAAAGAAAGAAAAAAAAGTAAAAAAAGTAAAATAACCCATAAACAATCAATCCAAAACCAATAATTAATGAATTTCGAGCTTACTGAAGAACAGCAAATGATTCGCGACACAGTTCGGGATTTCGCTGAACGTGAGATCAAACCACTTGCACAGGAGTTGGATGAAAAAGCTGAGTTTTCCTACGACATTACGGCAAAAATGGGTGAACTTGGACTTTTTGGAATGTACCTTCCTGAAAAATACGGAGGCCAGGACCTGGATACCCTGTCCTATATCATTGCCGTTGAAGAGCTGGCACGCATCGACAGTTCACAGGCAGCTACCCTTGCTGCCCATAATTCCCTGGGCATAGGCCCGATCTATTATTATGGCAACGAGGAGCAAAAGATGAAGTACCTGCCGCAGCTTTGTACCGGGAAAGCCCTCTGGGGTTTTGGCCTCACAGAAGCCAATGCCGGATCTGATTCCAGGGGTACAAAAACAACAGCGAAGCAGGAAGGCGATGAATGGGTGATCGACGGCTCCAAGATCTTTATCACAAACGGATCAGCCGACATCAATATAGGAAGTGCAGTGCAGGTGGTGAGTGGGGAAGAAAATGGCAGGAAGATATTCTCTACTATACTTGTGGATAAAGGAACTCCCGGATTTAAAACCGTTTCCATGCATGGTAAGATGATGTGGAGAGCCTCAGACACTGCCGAACTGTATTTTGATGATTGTCGTGTTCCAAAAGACAACCTTCTCGGTAAAATTGGCGAGGGCTCACATATCATGCTCAGCACCCTTGATAACGGACGGCTATCTATTGCAGCAATGGGCCTCGGACTTGCACAGGGTGCCTTCGAACTTGCCCGTGATTATGGCAATGAAAGAAAACAATTCGGAAAAGCGGTTAATAAATTCCAGGTAAATGCTTTCAAGCTTGCTGATATGGCACTGAAGATAGAGCTGGCACGCAACCTGCTTTATAAAGCATGCTGGCTGAAAGATGAAGGCAAAGCCTTCGGCAAAGAATCTGCCATGGCTAAACTGTATTGCTCAGAGATCGCTAAAGAAGTGGCCGATGAAGCAGTGCAGATCCACGGGGGTTACGGTCTGATGAAAGACTATGATATCGAGCGCCATTATCGTGACCAGCGCCTGCTCCAGATCGGAGAAGGTACCTCGGAGATACAGAGGCTGGTTATTGCCAGGTATGTGAATAGTTAACTGGCTCGTCACAGACGAGCAGCTATCGGGCACGCGTTGCAAACGCGCGCCGGCTGTGTGCAGTATCAGACGTTTGCAACTCCCCAGCTAGCGCACGACCGCTTGCTAGCGCGCGATTGCATCGCGTGCAGTATCAGGCGTTTGCAACTCCCCAGCTAGCGCACGACTGCTTGCTATCGCGCGATTGCATCGCGTGCAAACATTACAGCGCGTTTGTAACGCGCAATAACCCTTAATAACTTGGCATACGCACAATTGCATCGCGTGCCCGTCTTTTAATATTTGAATTTTGAAATCTGGAGTTTTTTGGGATTTTGGTTCCTGGATTTTGGTTCCTGGAGTTTGTTTTTCCCCTATCTTCGTGATCCAATAAATTAATAAAGTAATTGGGAAAACCAATATGGATTACAAGAAATTATGGACCCCTTCTCCGGAGCGCTCGGAGCATTCCGGAATGAAGAACTACATGGAGCATGTAAATGAGAAATACAATAAATCATTTAATGCCTATGATGAACTCTTCAGATGGAGCGTAGACAATATTGCGGATTTCTGGGGCTCATTCTGGCATTACAGTGGCATGGAGTATTCCAAAGACTTCACCACGGTGGTGGATGATCCGAAAAAGATGCCTGGGGCGAAGTGGTTTGAGGGGGCACGATTGAACTTTGCTGAAAATCTCTTATCCCGCAGGGATGAAAAAACTGCTATTATTTTCAGGGGTGAATCGGAAGTTGAACAAAGGATCAGCTACGCTGAACTATATGATCAGACACACAGGATAGCTGAAGGATTAAGAAAACTAGGTGTCAGGAAAGGAGACCGTGTGGCAGGCTTCATTCCCAATATGCCGGAAGCCATCATTGCCATGCTGGCGGCATCCTCCATCGGTGCCATATGGTCTTCTTCATCTCCCGACTTTGGGATCAAGGGTGTGCTGGACCGCTTCAGCCAGATCGAACCAAAAGTGGTTTTTGCCGCCGACGGATATTATTATAAAGGGAAGATCTTCGATTCTCAGGAGAAGCTGAAAGGCATCCTGGATCAATTGCCTTCCGTTGAAAATGTAGTGCTGATCAATTATACAGGTACAACAGAACCTGCTCTCGTACCCAATTCCATAACATGGGAAGACCTTGCCCAACCTGTTGAGGGAGAGATGGTCTTTGAGCAATTGCCCTTTGAGCATCCGCTCTATATTATGTATTCGTCCGGTACCACGGGCTTGCCGAAGAGCATCGTCCATTCGGCCGGGGGCACCCTGATTCAACATCTAAAGGAATTAATGCTTCACAGTAACTTGCAGGAAGATGATGTGATCTTCTATTTCACTACCTGCGGGTGGATGATGTGGAACTGGTTTATCAGTAGCCTGACGGTAGGATCTACCATTGTTTGCTTTGATGGCAATCCCTTCCATCCGGGCCCCGATGCCCTGCTGCACATGGCGAAAGAACTGGACGTTACCATCTTTGGTACCAGTGCAAAATACATTGCAAGCCTTGAAAATGCCGGGGTAGACCCAAAGAATATTTGTGCTTTCCCATCCTTGAAAGCAATTCTTTCCACCGGCTCTCCGCTTAGCGATGAGAGCTTCGAATATGTATATAAAAAATGGAAAGAGGATGTTCAGTTGTCTTCCATTGCCGGAGGTACCGACATCGTCTCCTGTTTTATGCTGGGAAACCCGATGCTTCCTGTTTTTATGGGAGAAATACAATGCCGCGGCCTTGGCATGGATGTCGACAGCTTCGATGATTACGGAAAGAGTATCGTCGGGAAGCAGGGGGAACTGGTGTGTAAATCTGCTTTTCCCTCTATGCCCATATATTTCTGGAACGATCCGGAAGGGAAAAAGTACCACGATGCCTACTTTGATGTTTATGACGGTATCTGGCGGCATGGAGATTATATTTTACTCAGCGAACATGGTGGCGTTACCATGTTTGGGCGCTCCGATGCCACCCTTAACCCGGGAGGTGTAAGAATTGGCACTGCCGAAATCTATAATGTGGTTGAGAATATGGATGAGATCGAAGACTCGGTGGTTATCGGCCAAAAGTGGGAAGGTGATGAACGCATATTGCTTTTCGCGAAACTCAATGAAGGATATACGCTGGATGATGAATTGAAGATCAGGATATCCAAACTGATCCGTAGCAGTTGCAGTCCCCGCCATGTGCCTGCCATCATCATGGAAACCAAAGGTATACCATATACCCTCAATGGCAAGAAGGTAGAGATTGCCGTAAAAAAGGCCTTTATGGGGGAGGAGATCAAGAATAAGGATGCCCTGGCGAATCCGGAGGTGCTTGATTTCTATGAAGATATCGGGGAATTGAGCGATTGAACGATTGAACGATTGAACGATTGAGCGATTGAGCGATTGAACGATTGAACGATTGAACGATTTTGCGATGTATAATAAATATTTTATATGAAAAAGAAACATCTGCTTTTACTTTCGCTGCTTTCCGGTCTGCTCCTGGCGTTGGCCTGGCCCAGAGACGGATTTCCCGGGCTCTTGTTCGTGGCATTCATCCCCTTTCTTTATCTGGAGGACTATATCAGCAATAACCGGCAAAACTTTCATCGTTTCAGCGTACTCATGTATTCCTGGCCGGGATTTTTGGTGTGGAATGTGCTTACGACCTGGTGGATATGGAATTCAACAGAAGGAGGAGCGCTGGGAGCTGTCATTGCCAATTCATTTTTCATGGCATTGGTGCTCAATATTTATTCCATCAGCAAAAAACATATTTACGGAAAAAGTCACGGGTATTTTATCCTTCCTTTTTACTGGATCAGCTTTGAATACTGGCACCTGAACTGGGACATGAGCTGGCCCTGGCTGAACCTCGGCAATGCTTTTGCTGCATACCCTGAATGGATACAGTGGTATGATTATACAGGGGTTTTTGGCGGGACTTTATGGATACTGCTGGTTAATATTATATTTTACAGGCTGATCGTCCTTGGATGGACAAAGCAAAAAACCGGCAGGAATAAGCTCATCTGGGGTTCCTTGTCAGCTGTGGCTTTGCTTATTCCCCTTATCATTTCAATTATCATGTACACCGGATACAAGGAGGAAGACCGGCCGGTTGAGGTTATAATTACACAGCCCAATTTAAATCCCTATACCGAGCAGTACACACTTCCACCCTTTGAGATCATTGACAAAAACTTTGACCTTGCCCGGACACTGATAGATGAAAATACCGATTTTGTAATTTGTCCGGAATCTTCCATCCAGGAAAATATCTGGGAACACCGCCTGAATACCAGTCCCGGCTTGAATTATGTAAGGAAATTCATTGAGGAATATCCTCATGTGGGACTGCTTATCGGGGGATCTACCTTTAAGGAGTATTTTGATGGTGAAGAAGTATCGCCGACTGCGCGCAAATTCATGGATGCAGAAGCGTATTATGATGCATATAATACCGTATTTTTCATTGATTCATGCTATCAGTTTGAGGTTTACCATAAATCAAAACTTACTCCAGGAGTGGAAAAAATGCCTTTTCCCCAGTATTTTAAATTCCTTGAAAATTATGCCATTGACCTTGGCGGGACTGTAGGCAGCCTTGGAACCGATGAAGAGCGGAAGGTTTTTATTACCCGGGATGATTCACTCGGGGTGGCAGCGGTGATCTGTTATGAATCAATTTATGGTGAGTTTATCGGGCGCTTTGCAAGAAATGGAGCAGAGCTGATCTTCATTGTTACCAATGATGGCTGGTGGGGAAATACCCCCGGGCACCGGCAGCATTTTATCTATTCACGCCTGCGCGCTGTTGAAACCCGCCGTAGCATAGCACGCTCAGCCAACACAGGTATTTCGGCCTTTATCAATCAAAGAGGGGATATTCTTCAGCAATCCGGATATTGGGTGCCTGCTGTCCTGAAACAAAGCATCAATGCCAATGACCGCATCACCTTTTATTCAATGTACGGGGATTATCTTGCCCGGATCGCGGCATTCATATCAGTGATGCTCTTACTGATCACCATCAGCATGATCTTGCGGAAGCGGGGGATCAGAGGGATTCATTGATAATTTCTAATTTTCTGTGACGATCAGCTTTCCTGCAGTAATAATGCCTGGTTCAGAAACCACCCTGTAATAATAAATGCCTGCGTGCAGATCACTAAGTCTGTGATGATCTGTAAGGGTAAAGGAAGTAATTTAACACTCAAAATTTAAAATTCAACACCCAACATTGTCCGCCGAAGCTTTAGCGTAGGTGGAACACTTAAAACTCTATTCATATTTAATCGCATTCACAGGGTTAGAAGATGCTACCTTGATAATATGGAAGCTGATACTGAGCATTCCTACGGCAAGTGACATCACTCCTCCAAGAATAAATGCGAATACCCCAATCTCAATATGAAATGCAAAATTTTCAAGCCACAGGTCCAGTACATACCATGCAACAGGAATGGCAAGAATAAAAGCAATTCCGATCAGGATGGCAAACTCTTTGTAAAGCAGCCTGATGATGTTGGCCATGGAAGCCCCAAAGATTTTCCTGAGGCCAATCTCTTTTGTACGTTGTTCGGCAATGAAAGATGAAAGTCCCAAAAGCCCGAGCAAGGCAATGAATATGGTTAGCATGGTGGCGATACTGAAGATCATCCCAAGGTTCTTTTCCGCCGTATACATTTCATCCCATGTTTCTTCAAGAAAACGATAGTTAAAGGGCCTGTTAGCACCAAAATCATTCCATTTTTCTTCAATGAAATCAATGGTTTCGCGCAAATTTTCGCCATTGATCCTTATACTTAAATCGCTTTTATTGAAATCAGCCATGAACATCATTTGCTTTTGGACCTTGTTATGCAGGGATCTGAAGTGGTAATCTTCAATTACCCCGATTACCTTCATCTTCCGGCCTCCACTGCCATCCAGTTCAAAACCCCAGTGTATGGTCTTTCCGATGGGATCATCTTCCCAGTCGTAAGTTTTTACCAGTGTTTCGTTTACGATCACAGCTTCCTCAGCATCCGTTCCCATGTTTTCGTCGAAAAACCTTCCCTGCTTTAGTTTAATATCATATAAGTCAAAATAATGATAATCGACAATGGTGATGATGCTCGCCTCATCGATCCAGCCGGTGTCTTTTTCCATCCTCACTACCTGTATCCAATTATTTCTGCCAGGAATACCTATTGAGTTTGTAACCCCAAGGATGTCAGGATTTTGTAACAATTCCTCACGAAACATAGGTGCTTTTGCTCTGAAAGCACTGTCCTGTAATTCCAGGATCATCATGTTTTCCATGTCAAAACCGAGGTCTTTATTCCTCAGGTAAGATAATTGTTGTGAAACGATGATGGTTCCAATGATCATTGCCGTGGCGATAAAAAACTGGAAAACCACCAGGATCTTTCTAAGTATACCGCTTCCTCCGGTTTTGGAAACAGCCCCTTTCACTACTGTTACAGGGTTAAAAGATGAGAGGTAAAATGCTGGGTAGCTTCCTGAAATAATACCTATGATCGTAGCAATAATAATGATACCAATGATGAAGACAGGATTCAGGAAAATATCGTAAGTCACGCTTTTCCCGGCCAGCAGATTAAAATCAGGTAATAATAAATAAACAAAGGCCACAGCAATTACCAGCGAGATATAACTTAGCATAAGAGATTCGCCAAGGAACTGCCTGATAAGTTGTCCTTTGTAAGCCCCGGCGACCTTTCTGATACCTACTTCCCTTGCCCGTTTGGTAGAGCGTGCAGTTGCCATATTCATATAATTAATAGCGGCAATAAGCAGAATAAACATAGCTATAGCAATGAATATTAATATAAAAGCTTTGTTTCCTTTCGGCTGATCAGATGAAAGATTATCTGAAAAATGCTGTTCTGTCAATGGTGTAGACATCAATTCATAACCGGCATTGATCTGATCACCGATATCTCTCATATATTTATCATAGAACTCCGGAAACTTCTCATGAATACTTCCCATGTTGCTATTTTCATTAAGCATGAGGTAGGTGTATACGCCTATATTCCAGAATCTTGCGGGCTCCATGCTGTTGAATTCCTCTTCACCGGCTTCTGCGGCCAGGGTCGTTCCAGAGATCAGGGCATCAAACCTTAAATGAGAATTGCTTGGTACGTCTTCTATTACCCCGGTAACTTTGAACTGCCTGCCGGATCCTGACTCAAGGATCTTCCCCATCGGGTCTTTATCGCCAAAATACTTTTCAGCAATTGATTTTGTAAGCACAATGGATAAAGGCTCAACAAGGCACCTGTCCGGGTCTCCCATGATCATCTTATGGGTAAATACCTGAAAATAGGTGGAATCGGTGAAATAAAAATCTTCCTCATAAGATTCTTTCTCTTCGTTCCTGAACAAGGAGTTCCCTGCTCCAAAAATCCTGACGACAGATTCTACCTCCGGGTATTCCAATTGCAGTGCCGGTCCCATTGGGATCGGAACTATCGCAAACAGTTCATCTTTCCCGGCAATGGTAAAGTTGGATTCGATACGATGAATTCTTGAAGCATTTTCATGATATTTATCGTAAGATCTTTCATCATTTATGTATAAAAACAAAAAGATGAAAGCAATTAATCCCACAGATAATCCGAGGATATTCAGGAATGAATAAAACTTATTTTTTACAATATTCCTGAATGCGCTTTTAATATAATTACTAATCATGATTGCTGGACTTTAATGATGACAATGGTATTCATATATGGGCTTCATAATAAAAATGATTATGTGCAATGAGAACATCTGGACGAGACGCCCTCATTACTTGATGTTCTCGGTGATGATCTGTCCGTCGAACAACCTGATAATACGCTGGGCATATTCGGCATCCCGTTGTGAGTGGGTTACAATAATGATGGTCGTTCCTTCATTATTGAGGGTCTCAAGCAGGTTCATTACTTCTTCCCCATTAGCAGAGTCGAGGTTTCCGGTAGGTTCATCAGCAAGGATCAGGTGTGGATTGGCAATCACTGCACGGGCTACTGCTACGCGCTGTTGCTGGCCGCCGGATAATTGCATTGGGAAATGCTTTCTGCGATGAATGATCTTCATCTTTTCGAGCACTTCTGTTACTCGTTTTTTACGTTGAGAAGCAGGCATTCCTAAATAGATCAGGGGTAGCTCTACATTTTCCTGAACATTCAGCTCGTCGATCAGGTTAAAACTCTGGAATACAAAGCCGATATTATTCTTTCTCAATCTTGCTCTCTGTCGCTCCTTGAAAGTTGATACCTCTTTGTCGTTGAAATAATAATCTCCCCCACTTGGATTATCAAGCAGGCCAAGAATGTTCAGCAAGGTGGATTTGCCACAACCGGAGGGCCCCATGATGGCAACAAACTCACCTGGTTTGATTTCGAAACTGACTTGATCCAGAGCTGTGGTTTCCACCTCGTCGGCCCTGAATATTTTACTTAAATTTTCTGTTTTAATCATTGCTGTATTATTTTGGTTTATTATTATATTTTTAAGACGATATGATTGTTTATTAGTTACATGGCTTATTCATATTTGATGGTATCAACAGGGTCTGCCCTGGCTGCAGTCCAGGCCTTCAGTGTTGTGATGATCAGGGCCAGAAGCATAGCTGTCATAGCTGAGATCAGGAATGTCAGCCAATTAATAGAAGTACGGTAGGCAAAGTGATCCAGCCAATTGGTGATCAACAGCCAGGAGATAATCCAGGCAAATACACTGGCAATGATGATGAGCCGGAAAAACTCAACAGAAAGCAAAATGATGATGTGCAGCGTTCCGGCACCAAGTACTTTCCTGATCCCGATCTCTTTGGTTCTTTTCTCGGCCATGAATGATACCAAACCGAAAATGCCCAGCCCGGCAATAAGCAGAATGAGAAATGTAAAGATCATCGACAGCAGGCTGAGATTGTCTTCATCATCATAAAGTTTGCGTAGCTCCTGATCCAGAAACGAGTATTCAAATGGCCGTGATGGAGCATAATTCATCCATACCTGATTTACGAGATCGATGACCTCCTGTTCTTTTCCGGCCTGATATTTTATAGCTACATATTTGAGGAACCATACGATCTCAGCAGGGTTTTCCTTCATATTAAGGACGAAGGGGCCTGCCGCTTCATGCAAAGAAGTTACATGAAAATTGCTGATCACACCTATCACTCTTTCTTCTCCGTTCAGGGACCTGAATTTCTTGCCAATGGCATCTTCATTGCTTCTCCATCCCATATGCTTTACCATGGCCTCATTGATCAGCATCCCTGTGACAGGATCGGACTTGTTCAACTCCTGGTAGCTCCTGCCCGCAAGGATCTTTATGTTAAATGTTTCCACGAAATTCCACATGACCACCATGGCAGGATAAAACTGCCATTTATTTTCAGGCAATCCTTCAGGACGGAACTCATGTGTATTATGGGCTCCTCCAAGAATGTCATCCATGGCCGTAACATTGAGGATCCTGGAATCCTGTAACAGCTCTTTGCTGAAAGCATCATAACTTTTGGCCACCGGTGTGTGGTTAACAGGAATAAGCATGATATTATCTTTTTTAAATCCGAGGTCTGCATTCTTCAGATAGTTCAGTTGGTTAAAGACTATCATGGTGCCGATGATCAGGGCAATGGAAATGGTAAATTGTATTACCACAAGCACTTTTCTGCCGAAACCACTGTTCCGAACCAGTCCGTGATCGCCCTTCAGCATGTTCAGTGGGCGAAAAGCCGACAGATAAAAGGCCGGATAGAGGCCTGAGAAAATACCGACAAACAATCCAAGCAGGATCAGTCCGACGATATACTGCGGTTGGAGTAGAATAGCGAGCTTGAAATTTTTATCCGTGAACGTATTGAAAGAAGGGATGGCCAATTCTACGATGATAATGGCAAGTATCAGACCGATATATGTCAGGATCAGTGACTCACCCAAAAACTGGAAGATCAGTCTTCTTCTCGACACCCCAATGGCTTTTTTGATCCCGATTTCCCTGGCTCGTTTACCTGAGGTGGCCGTTGAAAGATTCATAAAATTTATTCCGGCGATCACCAGTAAAAAAACAGCAATTGAAGTTAATATATATATGTATGATTTGTTGTTGTTCTGCTCTATTTCGTAATCCAGCCTGGATTCCAGGTGTATGTCTGTAAGAGCCTGAAGGTAGAGTGTGATGTTTTCCTTTTCGGCATCATAAAAATACTTTTCAATGAATTCAGGAAATTTTTCCTCCAGCATTTCCGGGCTTGCTCCTTTGGCCAGAAGCATATAGGTCCAGCAGGGATTCCACACCCAGGTAGCTGGAAGTCGGCCTCTGTAAACTGATTTCACAGTGGCCATCGACCCCATGAAATCAAAGATGAAATGGGATTGTCCCGGCAGGTCTTCAATCACACCACTCACTTTCAGGGGGGCAACTTCTTCAAATTTAAGGATCTTCCCCATAGGATCTTCATCCCCGAAATATTTTTTTGCGGATGATGCTGTGATCACCACAGCGTTGATCTCATCAAGGGCAGTTTCAGGATCCCCCTGAATGAATTTATGCCTGAAGATCTCAAAGTAGGTTGAATCTGCGAAAAAGAACCTGCGTTCATTGAATTTCTGTTCTCCATATTCTACAAGGCTGCGGGGAGCCTGGAAATTGAAGATACGGCAAATATTCTCAACAATACCGGGGTACTCATCTTTCAGTGTAAAGGCAACAGGAAAAGGGAGACTGGCAGAATTTTCGCCCACACCCTCGAAATCATAGATCTGGGCCATGCGGTAAATATCCTCTGCACGCTCATGATGACGATCATAGCCCAGTTCATCCATCACGTAGATCATGATCAGGATGAAACTGGCAATGCCTATTGCCAGACCTGCAAGGTTTATCAGCGAATAAGTTCTTCGCTTGATAAGGTATCTGAAAGCAGTTTTAATGAAGTTGATGAACATGGGCTTCTATTAGTTTCAGCTTCTGGCAGTGGAATTATTCAGGAATTTTGTAATAGATTTTACTAACGATCTTCCATCCGTCTTCGAATTCATACAATGAAAGATAATCGGTAAAAATCTTTTTTCCTCCCTTGCTTAGATGAATCTTTGCTACAGCAGCATTACCCGTGATGTCGATAAATTCAAATTCACAGCTGGTGAGTTCGTCTTCTTTGAGGGGAGAAGGGTCTTTTTGCTTTTCCATTTCAGCATAGGTGATCCAGTTGTAAATGGGAAACTTGTTGATCATCCCGCGTTGAAACATGAGAAGATCAAATCCGGGATAGAAACCATTGCGGGTCTGATCCAGATCTCCCTTGTTTTGCAGCCCGTCAACGTAAGCTGTAAGTATGAGTTTTTTAATTGCGTCATCTTCATCAGCACTCTGAGCTGTTACGAATATGCAAATCGATAGTGCTGCTAATAGTAGTGTAATTTTTTTCATAGCTATTAAGTTTTGAGTTTTAAGTTTTGAGTGTTTCTCCCCACCTCTAATTTTCCATCTCTCTGATTCTCTGATTCTCTGATTCTCCCCGTACTCCAAGTCACAAAGTCTCCCCGTCTCCAATTCTCCTGCCACTACCTTTTTTCCTAAACATCAGAGGTATCCTCCCCTTCCCCGGTGCACCGATCTCCATCAGCTCCCAGCCCTTATCGTATTCAGCAAGTTTCTTTTTAAGAACTGAAACCGGGTTAGTGGGTGGGTCATTGTTGCCTTCCCAGCTGAGTAATTCAACCCGGTATTGAATGGTCTTTTTCCTGCCATTGATCCTGACTTCTATTTCAATGTTTTGTTCCACATCAACATCAGGGATAAGGATGACTACTTCTTTCATGCAAATAATTTTTTAAATGAATATATTTTGTTTTTACTGATCAGTTTCTGAATATGAGTTTGTCTTTTCCTCCGAATGATCCGTAGGATGATACGATCACTTTTTCACCCGGATCCAGGCCTCCCTTAATTTCATAGTAGCGGGTATTCTGACGGCCTATACGTATTTCCCTCTTAAGGGCAAACTCCCCGGAAGGATCCACAACATAAATCCAGTTGCCACCGGTTTCCTGGAAGAATCCCCCGCGCTTAACAATGATGGCATCCTGAGCACTGCTGAAAATAACCCTGAGCTGAACGGTTTGTCCGCGCTTGATGGCTTTCGGAGAATCTCCTTCAAACAATAGATCTACCTCGAAGGTGCCATGGGTGACATTCGTATATATTTTATTGATGTACAGCCTGTAAGTTTTCTTGTTGAAAGTGAACTCTGCTTCCTGCCCGACATAGACCCTGGAAATATAGCGTTCATCAATCCGGGCTTTTAGCTTAAAGCCATCCATCATATCGATTTGCCCGAGGTGTTCGCCCACTTGCTTGATTTCACCGATCTCCGCACTGAAAGACGATAGTTTCCCATCAGCCGGTGCTTTAATGTTTAGGTTTTCAATGGTCTTCTTGAGCAGTTCCAGGTTTTGGCCCATCCGTAAGATTGAGCTGTTGATCTGCCTGATCTGGGAATAAGCAAATACTGAATCCAGTTTTTGCAGCTCCCTGCTTAACTCAAGTTGCCTTTTCAGTCCGAAAAATTCCCGTTCTGCATCTTCCCATTCCTTTTTGGTGATGACCTGATTGTCTATTAATTGCTTTTTACGGATGTAATCATTCTTTGCCTGCTGAAGACGATAGCTCAGATCGGCAATTTCTTTTTCTCTGATGTATCTGCTTTGTTCAAGTTGTATTTTAGTGTTTTGAAGGTTGTTTATGGCATCAAGCATGCGTGTTTCCTGCTCCATTGTGCTTAACTCCATGTTGGCATTCATCAACTTGAGTATCGGATCTCCCTTTTTAAGGATAGCACCGTCTTCCACATATACTGCTTCCACGATCCCACCCTGAACAGCATCAATATATACTGTATTCTTCGGGTATACTACCCCGTCAACAGGGATAAACTCCTGGAATTTATCTTCCAGTACTGTTGCAATGCTGAGTTGGTCACTGTTCACATAATATCTGCTCTGCTTATCCCTGATAAATAAGAGGTAGATCAGGAAAAATAAAAATAAGGCAATGGCTCCGATCGTTAAGATCCTTTTCAAAGTCCATTTCTTTTTTTTAATTATTCGGTCCATTTCAATATAATTTGGTTTAACATTTTTTAACTAAATCTGTGCCACTAATTTTAATAGACACTGAAACAGCGTGTTGCGAAGAAATTATTTTGCCAACTGCATGTGTATTGTTCATTATCGTTCATACGCTTGTACAAATACGAACAATATTCATAACTTTACCCTTTGATGACAGCAAAAGCATTTGACTTAATTTTTCTTTATTGATCTGACTTCTGTAATAACATGTGCTGCATAATTTTTCCTTTTCAATCAAAATCTGATTTATGAACAAACTAGAGGCAAAGATTCTTATAATTGATGACGACAAGGATGTACTGATGGCTGCCAGGCTGTTCCTGAAACAGCATTTTGCGATCGTTCATACCGAAGAAAACCCGAAAAATATTCCGGACCTGATACGCAATGAGACCTACGATGTTATCCTCCTTGATATGAACTTCTCGAGGGATGCTACCAGTGGAAAGGAAGGTTTTATGTGGCTGAACAAGATCCTTGAGATCGATCCTACTACAGTGGTGATCCTCATTACCGGATATGGCGATATTGAACTTGCAGTGCAAGGAATCAAGGAAGGCGCAACAAATTTCCTTCTTAAGCCATGGGACAATAAAAAGCTGGTTGCCACCATTACCACATCACTGCAATTAAGGAAGTCAAAAGTTGAACTTGAAGCTCTCAGGACAAAGCAAAAAGTAATGATTGCAGACCAGAACCGTATGCACAGGGAAATTGTTGGGGATTCTATAGCCATGCAGAAGGTGATGGAAACAGTAAGAAAGGTTGCTGTAACCGAAGCAAATGTGTTGATCCTCGGAGAAAATGGAACCGGAAAAGAGCTTGTGGCAAGGGCGATTCATATGTCTTCTGCCAGAAAAGATGAAGTTTTTATAGGTGTTGACCTGGGAGCGATCAGCGAGTCACTTTTTGAAAGCGAATTGTTTGGTTTCAAAAAAGGTGCGTTTACAGATGCCAAAGAAGACCGTGCCGGTCGCTTCGAAGCTGCCAACAAGGGAACCATATTCCTGGATGAGATTGGAAATCTTTCCCTCTCACTGCAATCTAAACTCTTGAGTGTTTTGCAAAACCGGAAAGTTGTACGCCTGGGAACCAATAAGGAAATTTCCATTGATGTGAGACTGGTTTGTGCCACCAATATGCCGCTTTACCAGATGGTAAATGAAAATAAATTCAGACAGGACCTCCTATACAGGATCAATACTGTGGAGGTTCATGTTCCGTCATTGCGTGAGCGGCCGGAAGACATTCCTGCCTTGCTTGAACACTTCCTGGAGATATATTGCAGGAAATACAAGATAACGTCAAAAAGAGTAAATGCTTCAACCCTTAAAAGGCTTGAAAAACATAATTGGCCCGGAAATATCCGGGAATTGCAGCATGCTGTGGAAAGAGCTGTGATCATGAGTGAATCAAATATTCTACAGACATCCGATTTTTTCCTTTCACCGGTTGAGGAGACTTCCTCAGATGTCATCAGCACCTCTAATATGAATCTGGAGGAAACTGAAAAAATGCTGATACGTAAGGTAGTGGATAAACATGGGGGAAATATCAGCAAGGCAGCCAAAGAGCTTGGACTGACAAGGGCATCCCTTTACAGGAGAATAGAGAAATATGATATTTAGACGTTTTCGTATTCAGGTATTATTGAGATTGCTGCTGCTTGCGCTTTCTTTTTTCCTCTTGTTTTATCTGATCGATAAAACGAGATACAATGTTACCCCCATGATCCTGATCATTATGATCATCATTCAGGTGATCTTCCTGATCAGATATGTTGAAAGAACCAATACCAGGCTCAGCCAGTTTTTGCAAAGCATCAGACATTCCGATTTTTCCAGTTCATTTTCAGACAAAGGGCTGGGAAAAAGTTTTGACGAACTGAATAGTTCCTTCACGGAAGTAATAGAAGAGTTCAAAAAACACAGGTCGGAAAAAGAAGAACATTTCAATTATCTCCAGACTGTAGTGCAGCATGTCAGCATGGGTATTATTGTTTTCACTCGTGACGGGAAAGTGGATATATTCAATCAAGCGGTTAAGCGTTTGCTGAAGGTCAGAAATATCAGGTTTATTTCAGAACTTGAAAAGGTTAAGGAAGAATTGCCGGAAATATTGCTAAAACTACGGGTAGGTGACCGCACTCTGATCCGCTTATTTGTAGAAGATGAATTACTGCAAATTTCAGCGTATGCCACAGAATTCAGGATGAGGGGAGAAGATTATACATTGGTTTCTCTGCAGGATATCAGCTCTGAACTGGATGAGAAAGAAATTGAATCCTGGCAAAAACTGATCAGGGTTTTAACCCATGAGATTACCAACTCAATCACCCCGATCTCATCCCTGGCATCTACAGTCAGGGAAATGCTGCTGGATGAAAAGAACGAAAAACCGCTTCTTAAGTCTTTGGATGCTGAAGACCTGGAAGGTATACAGGAAGCTATGAAGACCATCCAGAACAGGAGCCATGGTTTGCTGAATTTTGTGGAGGTTTACCGCAATCTGACCAGAATTCCCAAACCAAACTTCAGATACTTCAAGGTGACAGAGATATTCACACGCTCCGAACATCTGCTGAAACCAAAAATGGATGAACTTGGCATTCAGTGTACCCATAAGGTATTCCCGCCTGACCTGATGATCACTGCTGATCCCGACCTTGTTGATCAGGTGGTCATTAATCTGATCCTGAATGCAATGGATGCCGTTAAGGGAAAAGAAGATGGACGGATCAGCATCCTTGCAACGGTCAACAGCTATAACAGGGTGGTCATCGATTTTAAGGACAATGGTTCAGGCATCAAGCCTGATATACTCGATAAGATCTTTATGCCTTTTTTTACTTCAAAGAAACAAGGTTCTGGCATTGGCCTGAGTTTATCACGGCAGATCATGTCTTTACATAAAGGCTCAATTGCTGTGAAATCAAAACCTGATGAGGGAACTGTAATTACTTTAACTTTTTAAAAATATATATGGACAAAGAAGCAAAAACCGATTTTGAGATACATCCATTGCTAAAGAGCCGATGGAGTCCGCGTGCATTTGAGGACAGGCCTGTCGAGACTGAAAAGCTGCAACGCATGCTGGAGGCTTCCCGCTGGGCCCCTTCAGCATCAAATATTCAGCCCTGGATTTTCTTTATCGGCCTGAAAGGAGATCCTGCCTATAACAAGATCTTTGAAACACTGGTAGAATTTAATCAGCTGTGGGCAGTAAATGCTCCGGTATTGATTCTCAGCTGCGGCAAGATCACCACCGGGGATAATGAAACACCTAATGGAATATGGCAATATGATGTTGGCCAGTCCGTTGCATATATGACATTACAAGCCATGGAAGATGAACTGTATGTTCATCAGATGACAGGTTTTGATGCACTCAAAGCTGCCGAACTTTTTAGTTTGCATGAAGATATACGAGCTGTTTCAGTGGTGGCTGTGGGCTCCCTTGGCGATCCTGCTATGTTGCACCCCAGGATGCAAAAATCGGAGTTGGCTGAAAGGGAAAGAAAAGGAATGGATACCTTTGTATTTTCGGAGAAATATGGTACAGCATCAGATATTGTTGAAATATAGAAGGCAAATGAATGCCTGCTCCGGATTTTTTCTGGGAATTTGATATTAGAACACATGAAATACAAAACAAGATACATGATCATTGCTGTAGGGATCACCCTTGCTTCCTGCGGCAGCAGTGACAAAGCTGAAAAGAATACCAATAAACCAGTGGAGGTGATGGTCAATATGTCACATTTCAACAGCGATTCGGCCTATGCATACATAGAAAAGCAGCTTTCATTCGGCCCGAGGGTTCCCGGAAGTAAAGCGCATGCTGCATGTGCCGGCTGGCTTGAAAAATCCTTGAAACGCTTTACGCCTGATGTGCAGGTTCAGCATGTCAGGGCAAGAGCATATAATGGAAATGTTCTGAGAGGAAAAAACATCATTGCTTCCTTCAATATTGAAAACAAAAAGCGCATTCTGCTATGTGCCCACTGGGATTCCAGGCCTTATGCAGATCATGACCCTGACATCAACAAGCACAGGACTCCTATCGACGGCGCTAACGACGGTGCCAGTGGTGTTGGTGTGCTGATAGAAACAGCAAGACAATTTAGTATGGAGCAGCCTGAAATTGGTGTGGACTTCATTTTATTCGACCTGGAAGACTACGGGCCTCCCCAGGATGCACAGCGATCCCGTGGTGAGGATAATTGGGGGCTGGGCTCACAATTCTGGGCAAATAATCCGCATAAAACAAATTACAGGGCCAGGTACGGTATTCTGCTCGATATGGTCGGGGTGAAAGACGCTACCTTCCTGAAGGAAGGATATTCCATGATGTATGCCCCCTCGAAAGTAAAAAAAGTATGGGGCATAGCGGATGAGCTGGGATATGGAAAGTATTTTGTAGATGAGCGGGGTGGATATATCATCGATGACCACTATTATATCAATAAGATCATGAACCTTCCAACCATCAATATTATCCACCTCGATACACAATCAGCCAATGGAAGTTTTTTTGATCACTGGCATACAATGAACGATAATCTTGAAAATATTGACAAGGCTACATTGCATGTTGTTGGTGATGTAGTGCTAAATGTGGTATACAGGGAAAGAGGTTTATAATAATTCATTCGCAAGGTTAGCCAACTCCGATCGCTCACCTTTCTCCAGTCTTATATGGGCATAGATGTCATGATGTTTGATCTTATCGATGAGATAGGAGAGTCCGTTGCTCTGTGAGTCAAGATAAGGGGTGTCAATCTGGAAAATATCTCCGGTTAAAATGATCTTGGTATTTTCCCCGGCCCGTGTGATGATGGTTTTCACTTCATGCGGGGTCAGGTTCTGCGCTTCATCCACGATGAAACAAACATTGGAAATGCTTCTTCCCCTGATATACGCAAGGGGAGTGATCACCAGCTTTTCCTGCTCCAAAGCATCGCTGATTTTTTTGAACTCCCTGTCCTTTTCGTTAAACTGATTCTGAATGAATTTCAGGTTATCCCATAGAGGCTCCATATAAGGATTGAGCTTGGAAGCAATATCACCCGGAAGATAGCCGATATCTTTATTGCTGAGCGGAACGATAGGCCTTGCCAGGTAGATCTGTTTGAAATTCTTCTTCTGATCAAGGGCACCGGCCAGGGCCAGTAATGTCTTTCCTGTTCCTGCCACCCCTTGCAATGTAACAAGTTTTACCTTGGGATTCCTGATGGCATGCAGTGCGAATACCTGTTCAGCATTTCTGGGTGTGATCCGGTAGGCCGGCTGTTTTTCAATACGCTCAATTCTTTCCAGTATAGGATTATAATATGTTAGCGCAGAAGTTTTATTGTTTTTCAGAATGAAATAATGATTTGGGATGGGCTTTGAAATCCCGATATCTTCCGGCATACAAAAGCCATTGGCATAAACGGCATCAATCACTTCCTTTGGCAGTCCTTCCACAATTGTTTTTCCGATATACAGAGATTCAAGGTCCTTGATCTTGCCGGTTTCAAAATCCTCAGCAGGTATATTGAGAGATTTGGCCTTCAAGCGCAAGTTAATGTCTTTCGTTACGAGGATCACTTTTTTATCAGGATGTTCTTCTCCCATGCTCAGGGCAGCATTCAAAATACGATGGTCTGGCTTATTTTCACCAAATACTTTGGTTGCATCCAATTTTCCTGTGTGCTCCTGCATGATCACCTTGAAGTGTCCGTGCTCAGGCCGGTCAATGGGAATCCAGTTCTGAAGTGAATTATTTATCGAAAGCCTGTCCATGATCCTGATAAACTCCCTGGTTTCAAAGTTCTTGCTATCATTGCCTTTTTTGAAATTATCGAGTTCCTCCAGTACGGTTATCGGAATAGCTACATCGTTATCCTCGAAACTGTAAATGGCATCGTGAGTATAAAGGATAACGGAGGTGTCTAAGACGAAAATCTTCTTCTTCTTTTTCTTTCTTGGCATGGGCGCTTAGTTTATACTATAAAGCAACAATAATTTCGGGAAAATATTACAAGAAGATGAAAGAATTTATCAAGTGGAGGATGTTCATAAAATATTTATTCCCATGACAGGAACCATTTGGTCTCTTCACGAATGGATACAGCATTGTGTCCTTGCACCCGCCGGATAAAATATTACTTTTGTGGTAAAGCTTATTTATTATGCCTGAACAAAAGAAACTCTTCCTCCTTGATGCCATGGCTTTAATATACAGGGCATTTTTTGCGCTGAATAAAAACCCAAGGATCAATTCCAGGGGACTCAATACATCTGCTATATTGGGTTTTGCCAACACCCTTTTGGATGTGCTTAAAAATGAGCGGCCTACCCATATAGGTGTGGCTTTTGATACCAGGGCACCAACAGTCAGGGTTGAGCAATATGCCGAATATAAAGCCAACAGGGAAAAGATGCCTGAAGATATTTCCCTGGCTATTCCATATATTATTAAACTTATTGAAGCTTTTAACATTCCTATCCTGGCAGTTGATGGTTATGAGGCGGATGATGTGATTGGAACGCTTGCCAAAAAAGCAGAACAGCAAGATTTTAAAGTTTTTATGATGACTCCTGACAAGGACTTCGGGCAGTTGGTATCAGATAATATATTTATGTTTAAACCGGCCAGAATGGGGAACAAGCCGGAAGTGCTCGGTGTGCAAGAAATTTGTAAAAAGTATAAAATCAATCTTCCTGAACAGTTTATTGACATCCTTGGTTTATGGGGTGATGCTTCTGATAATATTCCCGGTGTCCCCGGCATCGGGGAGAAAACAGCATCAAAACTGATAGCGGAATTCGGAAGCCTGGAGAATCTTTTGCTGAATACAGATAAACTGAAGGGAAAACAGAAGGAAAACCTCGAGGCTTTTGCAGAGCAGGCCATGATGTCAAAACAACTGGCAACCATCATCCTTGATGTTCCCATTCAGCTTGAAACTGATGCCTTGAAATATAGGGAACCTGATGAAGGAGCCTTGAGACAATTGTTGTCAGAACTTGAATTCAGAAATTTTGCGAAAAGGATTTTCGGTGAACAGGCTTCTTCGGCTGACACTTCTGTTGAAGTTAAGGAATCCGTTGACAGGAACGATCTTTTTAGCAGTGCAGGGGTGGAAATCCCGGAAAAGAAGTTGATGTGTATGCATGATGTGCCTAATGATTATCACCTGCAGGATACGGCAGATAAGCGAAGGCAGCTGATTGCACGTCTGAAAGCAGCCGACTCTTTTTGCTTCGACACAGAAACAACAGGCCTGAATGCAAATGATACGGAATTGGTTGGGATCTCTTTTGCCTTGAAAAAAGGTGAAGCTTTTTATGTTCCCGTTCCGGAAAATTATAGTGAAGCATTAGAGCTTGTTTCTGAGTTCAAACCCTTGTTTGAAAATGATCTTATTGGGAAAACAGGACAGAACCTGAAATTTGATATGTCTGTGCTCAGGTGGTATGATGTAGAAGTGAAAGGAGATATATTCGATACCATGATCGCCCATTATTTGATTGAGCCCGACCTCAGGCATAACATGGATTTTCTGGCAGAGACCTACCTGGACTATAAGCCGGTATCTATCGAAAGTCTCATCGGGAAAAAAGGGAAAAATCAACTCAGTATGCGGATGGTGAGGAGTGAACAAGTGAAGGATTATGCTTGTGAGGATGCAGATATCACCCTGCAATTGAGGGAGGTTTTTGAACCCATGCTTGCTCAGACCAACACCCTGGAATTATTCAGGAAGATTGAAATGCCCCTTGTTCCCGTACTTACTTCCATGGAGGCTGTGGGTATAAACCTTAAAGTTTCTACACTGGAGGAATTTTCTGCTGAGCTGGATAAAGATATAGTTCAGCTTCAAAAGGAAATCCATGAGAAGGCAGGAATTGAATTTAATATCGCTTCCCCCAAACAGATGGGTGAAATATTATTTGAAAAACTGAAGATCACGGATAAACCCAAATTAACCAAAACCAGACAATATTCTACAAGTGAAGATGTGCTTATCCGGCTTACGGATAAACACCCGATCATTAATTACATACTTGACTACCGCTCACTCGCCAAACTAAAATCTACCTATGTTGATGCGCTGCCAAAGTTGATCAATCCCCGTGATCATCGTATCCATACCTCATATAACCAAGCTGTTGCTGCCACCGGTAGGCTGAGTTCCAATAATCCTAATTTGCAGAATATTCC
Source organism: Bacteroidota bacterium (assembly GCA_013202965.1). Taxonomy (GTDB): domain Bacteria; phylum Bacteroidota; class Bacteroidia; order Bacteroidales; family B18-G4; genus B18-G4. Next base: position 23,471 of record JABMQZ010000235.1, read on the forward strand.
TATCCGCACCCCACGTGGCCGTGAGATCAGGAGGGCTTTTGTCCCAAGAAATGATGACTACACCCTGCTGGCAGCCGACTATTCCCAGATAGAACTCAGGATCATTGCTGAACTAAGTGAAGACCCGGGCCTGATTGAAACTTTTGTCGATGGACTGGATGTGCATACTGCAACTGCTTCCAGGATTTACGGAATCCCCCTGGAAGAGGTAAGTACCGATATGAGAAGAAACGCCAAAATGGTTAACTTTGGAATTGTATACGGCATATCAGCTTTTGGCCTGTCGGAAAGACTTAACATTCCCCGGAAAGATGCTGCAGAGATCATTGATCAATATTTCTCGAAATACCCGGGAGTGAAGTCCTATATGGAAAGCACCATTGGTTTCGCAAGGGCAAATGGATATGTTGAAACCATGATGGGCCGGCGCAGGTATCTGCGCGACATTAATTCGGCGAATGCGACACTAAGAGGATTTGCTGAACGAACTGCCATTAATGCTCCGGTGCAGGGCTCCTCAGCAGATATGATCAAGATCGCCATGATCAATATCTATGATAGCATGAAATTGCAGGGACTGAAATCAAAAATGATATTACAGGTACATGATGAACTCGTCTTCGATACCCTGAAAAGTGAAGTGGAGATACTGAAAAATATAGTGGAAGAAAAAATGAAATCTGCGATACCCATGACTGTTCCTGTTGTGGTGGATATGAATACCGGCGATAACTGGCTGCAGGCCCACTAAAGCTGATAATCCCCTATGGGTAAATATTCTGCTTTCGCCTGATAATAAAGCTGTTATAAAAAAGTGAATGGCTTGCCAAAGATTAATCTATCATTAAAAAATTATTAATAATTTGTTAATAAGTCATTATATTGAAGCTACAGATAGAACGCTCAACGCTTTATAATTTTTCAACGGCTTCATGTTAATAAAAAATTGATTCAGCCCATATATTATAACGTATCTTGGTAAGCATATTCCGCAAGCCCTTCTCAATTTTAAGCCGTTGAATTCTAAGGGCATGGAAGTATAAAAATTTTCAAAAGTAAACGAATGGAGACGAATAACGATCTTTTTATCAATATTGATAAAGAAACAGAGCAGGAAAAAGAAAATTTTTACGAAGAGGTGCTTGAAGCAAGATCAAAACCGGAGGTGAAACCCGATGGCAAAGAAATTGCTGTTAAGGAAGCTGTAAAAGCCGATCCGGTTTTAGAAGGAAAGAAGCAGGCCGGGTCATTGAAAACGTATTCTTCAGAGAAAGTATTATTAAAATCCACAGAATATTTTAAGGGAGATACCCTGGCAGCCAATGTCTGGATGAATAAGTACGCACTCAAGGACAGTGACGGGAATATCTATGAGCAGACTCCTGATGACATGCACTGGCGAATAGCAAATGAAATTGCCAGGATTGAACAAAAATATCCGAATCCTCTGAGTGCTGAAGAGGTTTATGAGTTGATCAGGGAATTCAAATATATTGTGCCGCAAGGAAGCCCCATGTCGGGCATCGGCAATAATTTGCAGGTGTCATCCCTGTCAAATTGTTTTGTTATCGGCAATGAAGGCAATTCAGATTCTTACGGTGGTATCATGAAGATCGACCAGGAGCAGGTTCAGCTAATGAAGCGAAGGGGAGGGGTAGGCCACGACCTTTCACATATACGCCCTACAGGAAGCCCTGTGAAAAATTCAGCCTTGACATCCACCGGCATCGTTCCCTTTATGGAACGTTATTCCAATTCAACACGGGAAGTGGCCCAGGACGGCAGAAGAGGTGCACTCATGCTCTCCATCTCCAGCAAGCACCCGGATGCTGAGAGTTTTATAGATGCAAAACTGGAATCCGGCAAAGTTACCGGAGCCAATATCTCGGTGAAGATCGATGATGAATTCATGCGGGCTGTAATTGAAAAAAAGCCTTATGTACAGCAATATCCGGTCGATTCTCCAAATCCCAAAATTGTGAAGGAGATAGATGCCGGACAACTCTGGGGAAAGATCATCCACAATGCCTGGTCATCAGCCGAACCCGGTGTGCTATTCTGGGACACCATCAGCAGGGAAGCAATTCCCGATTGCTATGCTGACCTTGGATTTAAAACAGTATCGACAAATCCCTGCGGAGAAATTCCACTCTGTCCGTACGACAGTTGCCGCCTGCTGGCCATGAACCTATACAGCTATGTTGATGAACCTTTTACGAGTAATGCCATATTCAATTCAGATCTTTTTACAAAGCATGCCAGGTTGGCACTCAGGATAATGGATGACATCATCGATCTTGAAGCCGAAAAGATCGATGCCATCATTACCAAGATCGACAACGATCCGGAAGCATATGATATTAAAATGGTGGAAAGGAATATGTGGGAGAACATCCGCAAGAAAACCCTCGAGGGAAGAAGGACCGGTATCGGTATAACCGCAGAAGGAGATATGCTTGCAGCATTGGGTTGCAGGTATGGTTCAGAATCCGGCATCGACTTCTCAACAGAGGTTCATAAATTGCTCGCCATCGAGGTTTACCGCTCCTCAGTCGACCTGGCAAGGGAAAGAGGCCCTTTCCCCATTTTTGATTTGGAAAGGGAAAAAAACAATCCGTTCATCAACAGGATAAAAGAGAGTGCTCCAAGGGTTTATGAAAATATGCAGAAGTATGGCAGAAGAAATATTGCCACCCTGACTATTGCCCCTACCGGCAGTGTGAGTATCTGTACTCAGACAAGCTCCGGGATTGAACCTGTCTTCAGTGTAAATTATAAGCGGAGAAGAAAAGTAAACCCAAACGATAAAAATGTTACGGTTTCATTTACCGATGAACTTGGCGATACCTGGGAAGAATACACCGTGTTCCATCCGAAGTTTGAGATCTGGTTGGAGAAAAACGGCTATGATAAGGAAAAAGTGAAAACATACCCGGACAAAGAATTTCAAAAGATCATTAAAAAGTCTCCTTATTATGAAGCCACATCAGCTGATATTGACTGGCTGAGTAAAGTCAGGATGCAGGGTGCAGTACAAAAATGGGTTGATCATTCTATTAGTGTGACTGTGAACATACCTGAAGATGCAAGCGAAGAACTGGTGAGTAAAATATACCAGACTGCATGGGAAAGTGGTTGTAAGGGAATGACCATATATCGTGAGGGATCCCGTGCGGGTGTGTTGATACGTAAGAGTAAAATGGATCAAAAGGATTCAAGTCAATTTCCAGAAACAACAGCTCCGTCAAGGCCACAGAAACTGGATGCTGATGTGGTTCGGTTTATGAATGACAATGAAGAGTGGGTAGCTGTTGTTGGTGTGCTCAACAATAAACCCTACGAGATTTTTACCGGTAAAGCCGAAGGCTTTTTTGTGCCGGAATGGGTGAAAAAAGGCCAGGTAGTCAAGAACAAAAAACATGATAAGAACAAACCGGGTACCCGATACGATTTCCACTTTGAAGATAAAGACGGTTACAAGGTTATCATGGAAGGATTGTCCAGGCAATTTAACAAAGAGTTCTGGAACTATGCCAAATTGATCTCCGGAATTCTAAGACATGGCATGCCCATGCATTTTGTCGTTGACCTGGTTGACAATCTGATCCTCGACAGCCGGTCCATAAACACCTGGAAAAATGGGGTGGTCAGGGCATTGAAGAAATATATTCCTGACGGAACCAAAGCCAAGGATGCAGTATGTCCTGAATGTGAAAACGTAGGTACTTTGATGTACAAGGAAGGCTGCCTTATCTGTTCAAACTGTGGTTATTCGCAGTGTGGATAAAATAAATACCTTAAATCAAAGCCGGTTATTTGCCGGCTTTTTTTTTGAAAAAAAAAGCCGTTCCAAAGAACGGCTGGATATTATTTTAAGGGAATTTCTTATTGTAGTGTGAATCTTACCGGAAGGTTATACTGAACCCTGACAGGTTTACCTCTTTGCTTCCCGGGCTTCCATTTGGGCATCGCAGCAACAACCCTGATGGCTTCTTCATCACAACCGCCACCAATGCCCCTGAGCACCTTTACGTCGGTGATCGAACCGTTTCTCTCAACCACGAAGGTTACATATACTTTCCCTTGGATGCCGCTTTCTTTGGCCATTACAGGGTATTTGATGTTATTCCCAAGATAAACATACAACTCCTTCATTCCATTTGGAAATTCAGGCATGGATTCTACCACGGTGAAAATCGGTGCTTCATCTAAAACTTCTTCATCAATATCAATTGGGATATATTCATCCATTTCGGTAGTTTCATCTGCTTCGGCATCAATCATCAGATCATCTTCTACTTCAACATCATCTTTAACAATATTGATCTGAACCACTCTCTGTGGAGGTGGAGGTGGAGGTGGTTTGACTTTTTGTTCGGTGATCGGAATGATCTCTTCAAGAACGTCATCGACTATCCTTTCGCCAAAACCTTCCACGGATTTGTCATAGGATTTCCATTCGAAGGCAAGCAGAATCAGAGCCAGGGCTAAAATAAGGCCCAGCTGTGTAAAAATGATCTTTTTGCTTTCCAGATCTGCCTTTGGTGACTTTTTTGATTCCATGGTATTTATTTTTTGATTTGTGATTCAGCCTCTTAGAACAGGATGGCTAAATTAATTATAATTTTTAGAAGAATGCAAATTTTTCTTTTCATTTCTTCTGATGATATACCAGCTTAAATATCCGAGAGCGCATCCGGCCGTATCTGCAAAAAAATCATAATAATTTCCGTTACGCCCGGGGATGATAAACTTTTGCATCATCTCTGTAAAAAAAGCAAAAACTATGCCAAGTAAAAGACTCAGGACTACGGTGTTTTTAAGGAGGAAGGGGTATTTTGTCTGCCTCTGAAATCCTTCAAGTAAAAGGTAGGTGTAAATTCCGAAAAGGAATAAATGTATTAGTTTATCAAGCCCGATCCAGTCAGGAAAAGTAGTGACCCTTGGAATATAATTACCCGGAGTAAGCGTAAGCAGGACAATAAAGAATGTCCAGATGAGTCCCGGGAGTAAAGGTTTTTTGAACATGAGGAAACTTAAGCTTCTACCAGTTCCTTATAGCTGTCAGCATCGAGTAGTTCATCCAGTCCGGAGGGATCAGCGAATTTGATCTTAATGATCCATCCTTCGCCATAAGGGTCTTTATTGACAATTTCCGGGTTGGCTTCAAGCTCTTCATTAAACTCAAGCACCTCAGCGGCAATAGGCATAAATAGATCGGAAACAGTTTTTACTGCTTCAATGGTGCCGAAAGCTTCTCCCGCATCCAGGCTTTCCCCTTCCGTTTCAACTTCGATAAAAACAATATCACCCAGTTCTTTTTGGGCAAATTCAGTAATGCCGATCAAGGCCTCATCACCATCAATTTTCAACCATTCATGGTCTTTGGTGTACTTTAAATTGTCAGGAATGTTCATCTTGTTCTGGTTTTATTTTGAAGGCTCAAAAATACATTATTTTGTGAAATCGTGCGAATAAAGATTTGTTTTTTTAGTTTTTATCCGAAGTTCTGTAAAACCGCCTTGTTTGATAAAATCAAAATGGGTTTTCTTGACATTGTGACGAAAGTTGATTAAATTGGTTCGCTAATAACCCCTGTTCTTTTGAAACGCTCACTTTAAATAATTATTAAGATGAATAAATATCCACTATTAATTCTTATCGGAATAGTTCTTTTTCTTTTACAAAATACTACGAAGGCACAGGAATATATTCCATTTCCTGATTCGAACGCAATATGGAGTGAGGTATTTACAAGTCTACAACCTTTTGAAATTTATACCTACCAATATGGAGTTTCAGGAGATACATTATTGAGTTCGAAATTGTATAATAAAGTATACTTGTTAAATGATACATTATATCCTTTAAACATTGGTCAATATTGCGGCAGTATTAGGGAAGATAGTTTAAAAAGGGTATATGCTATAAACTGTATTTGTGTGTATCCAGGTGCAGGGAATGAAGAAGTATTATTGTACGATTTTTCTAAATCTATCGGAGATACTGTTTTTGTTGGCATGGATAGTATTGGCCCTATGGGATTTATGGTTATTGATCATATTGATTCAATCCTTATTGATAACAACTACAGAAAAACATTTCATTTTGCTTATGATGATTATTGGATTGAAGGAATAGGTAGTACACGCGGATTGTTTTCTCCCATTGTTGCTCAACCAACAGGTTTTCAGGATTGGGATTTAATATGTTTTAATCAAGACAATATGGGTATGTATTTAAATCCTGAATACAATAGCTGCTTTCCAATTCTTACCGGGATAAACGATTATATCCCTCAGAAAAACAATGTAAAAATCTACCCTCATCCGGTATGGGATATTAGCACACTTGATTTCAGTAAAATGGAAGCTGATTACTCTATTATGGAGATATTCAACATACATGGCAAAAAAGTAAAACATATCAATCTTCATGGTGAAAACTACGTAAAAATATTCAACTATGAATATAAACCAGGTATGTATATATTCAAACTGTCAGGGGATAATTCGGAAATAATTAAAGGGAAAATGATCATCATACAATAAAAAACAATATCTGGTTTCAGGCTGCCGGTTTTCCCACAGTCTCAAAGTCCCACAGTCAAATAGTCTCTTAGTCCCCCAATCTCCCAGTCTCTAAACTACTGCGACAGCGAGAACCTCAAGCTAATCCCACCGTTTGTAGTTGAGTTTTTGTATTGGTTAGAAACAAAGGGATTGTTGATGATCTTGTCGAAGAAAAAGCGGATGTTCAGGTTTTGGTTGAGCATATAATCAATGGAAGCATTGATGGATATGATTTTTTGTCCGGCGGAGACCTGGTTAATCTCTTCATCGATCCTCCGAAGAATTGTTTTGTTGCTCCTGATGGAAAAATCAAGTTTAATGTTTACATCGCTTTCCATCCGGGTCTTCCGGCCTCCTCCTCCCATGGCGCGTACTGAAAATCCAAGGCTTTTGATCCGGTATCCGAGGCCCACCACAAATTCATTGCTCTTTACTTCGGTAACCTGGTTGTTGGCGAAACTCAGGTTAAGGTTCCGTGATTTTTTGTACTCTATCTTAGTAGATAAGCTGTTATGCCAGGTCATATCTATTCCGATTAAAGGTGCGAACTGCTCCGTAATAGTAATTTGCCCCATATCGTACCTGGGAATGTAATCGGTAGAGTATTGCTGGGTTTGTATTGGGTAGCCATTTGCATCCACATAGTTTATGTTTGACCTGAAGGAATTGATGGAATAAGTAGACCGGTAACTATGAGAGAGCGTAAGCTTCTTAAGAAAGCTTGAAATAAACTCTATCTTTGACAGCCCTGAATAGGTCACCCTCCAATTCGGCAGAGGGATGCTTGGGAAGTACCTCATATCAGCTTTGTTTGCACTTTTCCCGGAATAGGCTGCAAGGAAAGCGGGCCGCAATACTTCCGGCGAGGTTGGCCCGTATCCTTCAGGATAATAATCACCTGTTATGGAATCATATATATATTGTCCGTTCCAGTTCGGGTTCTCCCTGGCCAGTTGTTCTGCAATTTCCGGCCGCATATTCTTCATTTTCTCAAAGGTGGCAGAGATATTATCTTTCGAATCATTTTCAAATGCAGTTGCCCAGGTAATATGGGAAATGCTGAAACTGCCTGCATCCATGGGAGAGAACGCCTGAAAGGAAGCCAGGGAATCAGAATAACGAAAATATTCCTGGTGGTTTTCAGAGTAATTCCTGTCAGCAGTTATCTCGATCTTGAAGTCGGGAAAAGGTTCTAAGTTGGTTCGGAACACAAAGGCGTCCTGATATTTTTTCAGATAAGGTTGGTTCAGTGTTGAATCTTGCGTTATCCAGCCTTTATCAGCGGCTTCCTGTCTGATGTCTTTCTGGCTTCCAAATGTAAATCCCAGTCCGGGTGCCCCGTCACTCCACCTGCTTCCAAGGATATTCGGTTGAGGAATAAAGCCGGGCAAAGTGGTACCACTGCTCTGAGAGTATGTAAAGTTTGCTTTCTTCACACTCAGGAGGATCTTAAGCACGCCTTCTCCAATAACCTTAAAGTAATTTACCCCTGGTTTATCGGTACTATCTGCTTCAGCACCATCCTGGGCCTGCTGGTCATCCTGTCTGCCACCTCTCCTTGGGGCAGGCCCTCCTCTTTGTCTTTGATTTTTGGGCCGCAACAACTGTTTCAGGTATTTCGACTTGTTATATAGCTTGTCGAAGGCTAGGTTGCCGTTTAATTGCACTGTCCTGGAGTTTTCGATTTGATTTCCGAAACGGTCCTGAATAGAGAGAGGCGAAGCGGTCCAACTGTATCCCGACTGGTAAGTAAAATTTGCAGTTACCCATTCGAGGAATGGGAGCTTATCAATCGGGATAGCATAATTCAGCGTAAAATTTTGAACATACCTGTCCATAATTCCAAAGTTGAAAATCTGGCTTCTTACATCGATTGAATCGCGGGCTTTATCGTCATACCACTCACTGTTTTTGTTTTTACTGCCGGGGGCTTCATTAATAAAAGTGTTTGCAAGCGCATTGAATTGCAGCGTGAGTGATTTGGCCAGATCAAACTTCAGGTCATATTTACGATCCCAATTCCAGCTTTTGTTATATGTTGGCCTGATCTTGATGTCTCCCACGCTTTTATCCCTGAGTTTCATCTCACCATATGCTTTGTTCATTTCGGTGGTGAAACTGAATGATTTAGGCAGAAAATAAAAGTTGAAATCCTTTATGATGGTCAGGGCTTTGGTTTTGGAAATGAACCCGATCTTTTCAAGCGGCCTTACATTTTTAGGGGAAAGCGCAAAGTTATACCCGAAACCACCCCGGTATTCCTGGAGCAGGTCATATTCTATGTCAACATTCCTGGCATATACCTCAGAATAGGCATAAGTAAAATTGAAGTTTTCAATGTCGTAAACCCTGGGTTTCTTGCTGCTTCCAACCCTGTCTTTCCGTATATTCATGAAATTGATATTCTTCCTCTGCGTATAGTCGACTACCAATCGTTTAACAGAATCCTGCTTGTCTTTAGCCACATAGGAATTCAGATCATCTTGCAGCAAAATATCCGGATCGAGCGGGTTGTATTCAGGTGTGATATGAGTTTCGGAATAGTCGAAATGCATGGGTATTCTGATCCCGGCTTTTTCCGGGAAGAACTTACCCAGTTCAAGGTCGGTGGAAACATCAAACTGGCTTATTGATTCCAGGTTCACATCACTGATCTTGCTGTCGAGGCTGGCAAATCCTGCCGAGCTGTGCATGCCGGATACAGTCAGCTGTCCGAAGTCAGCAAGTTGTGCCTGCAGCGTAGTGGTTGCTGCCCATCCTCCCTTTTTATTGAAATCAGTTAAGCGCAACTCATTCACCCAAACTTCCGCACACACCGGTTCCATTTCTACAACTCCCGGCTTTTTAGGGTTCCTGACTCCGATCATAATGGTTTTTACATCACTGATAGTGGGAGAGCCAAGAACAGTGATCTTACGGTCACCTGAATATTCTACGTAGGGAAATGTCAGTTGCACTTCTGAACCGGGTTCACGCATGGCAATGTTTCTGCGGTGTTTCACACTCACAAGGTGAATCAGGTCAATTTCAAAATTATTGGCAATTGGCCAAATGGCATCAGGATCAGTAGCCGGAGTTCCCCAGGGAGTAAAAGTCAGCGGGACCTCAAATTCATAATAGTTTTCAGTAAAATCAGTTCCTATCCTGATAAAGCAGCTAAGGTCGCCGTATTCCAGTTCCTGCGATTCAATTGATTTCTCAGCGTGAACAAACATCTTCAGATTCTTGTACTGACGAAAGTCGAAATCCGTAGTTTTAAATGCTGCACGGGCATCTCCGTCAACAAGGCCACACACATTCAGTACCATGGCTTGCTCATTGAGTCGGATCAGGTTGGTGGTACCAAGATTGATCTCTCTTTCAATACCGGGTGGAATCACATAAGGGACCGGTTGTCTGAATCCATTTTCCTCAATATTGAGTGTGGAAATATCGAAGGTTGTGAGGGCCTGAATGTCATCAGGGATATATTCACCGGCTGCCAGCAGGTCATGCTGATATTTACGCCATTCGCCCCTGACCAGTTCAAAAGTGGCAAACCTGAGCACTACCGGGCGTTCAAAATCTTTCATAAAAATACGCATAAAGCGAATAGATCTGAAATCTTTAATACCCCCGATTGCTCGGTCCGGCTGGCTGACCGGAATCTTAAACTGGTACCATTTTGTACTGGTCACTTTATTGTTGGGAAGCTGAATTCCCTGGGCCGTGAAAACATCAGTGATATATTGGTTTCCCACCTCCATTTTTTGGGGGTCCAATTCGATCTCATATTGGAAATAACGCTCTGATTCACTCAGGGTATTATCACGGTTGAGGTCTTCAATATCTGGCAGGGTGGTTGCGGCTGTAGGGTAATTTTCCTGATTCTGCGCATCGGTGGGGGAGTTCCCATCAGGCCCGTTAAAGTTTTTATAACGTTCCAGAACGCTTGAATAAAAAGGATTTCCGTCAAAATCGCTACCCCTGAAATAATGATAGTTATCCGCAGAAGGATCAAGGAATGCATCCTGGTATGCCTCGGAGTTAGGTCCGAATATTGCAGCAATGGTGTCGAGGTAAGGATGCATTCCTGCACTCGAGTAGAAAGACCTTTCATCATTGTCGCCCAGTCCATCGTAACCCACATCCTGGTAAGGCCTGGATCCCTCCTCGTTATCAAATGATTCTACAAGGGCCTGCACATTGGGCACCCTCCCCCATCCTGTAGTGTCCACGTTCTTTACTTCTGAAGTTGTGGGAAGTCCGTTCTCATATGATTTCCTGGAGTCGCGTAGAACGTCTTCAGAAACATCCCCCAGGTTGAAATACAGTTTTCCTTTATTGGTGGAGTCTTCCGAAAACGGATCCATCAGCCAGAACTCAATGTATTCCACATTGGTAGCTTCAAAGTCAGTTGATTCGATCTTTCGCATGATACCGCCCCATCGGGTTTCCGGATCAGCCAGGCTACCATCTGTATTGATACCGCTGGTGTAGGGCCCGGGTACCACATCAAAGTTATATGGTCCGCGTTCCGAAGGATAATATGCCAGGTTGAACACGGCAATGTTGGTAGGGGTTCCGCTTGGAATATCCTTATTTGGGAAAACCTCAGTTTCAAGAACCTGCCTGACAACATCTTTCGACAATTCATCCTTGGTAACATTGGACGGCACCAATGTGCTGTTTCTGTCGTAGAAGAGGGGGTCAATGATATACCATGCAAGCTTGGCCCTGTTCATGCCATAGTCGATCTGTGTTTTAAAGTTAAATGCCCCTGCAATGTATGTTTCGGGGAACAGATCCGGCTGACCCTGGGGAGTACTGGCGTTAAACCAGGTTCCGTAGTTTTTAAGATCTATGGTAGATTTGGCGCCTTCAAAGTCATCAATATAGGAAGTTCCAGTTTTTCCAATGGCTTTAGAATGCCCTGGTAGAAAATGAGCAAATTCCGCTGTAATACTGACCATCGAAGGTGCTTTGGTCTCTATGAGCGGGATTTTGTCGACCATTTTGGTCAGGAATCTTGATTCTGCCTGATAGTTCAGGTCCAGTCCCCAGATGGTGTTGTTGATAGGATCATTTCCATAACTTACCTTTTGGGTAAGAGGCCTTTCGCGAAGATTCAGGATGGTGCCGCCAATAAGGAAGTTAGGATTGATGGTATGCTCAATACGGGATCCCATCAGGCGTTTGGTTTGAATGTTGAACAAGGTGTTATTCTCCATGGAAACGTGGATAGGTGTGCCCGAATTCAGGATTCCTTCGTTGATGATCCTGACACGTCCGAGTGTGTAATCCACCGTATAATCCACATTTTCTGTCAGCGTGCGTCCACCGGCCGTAACTTTTACAGATCCCCTGGGCACATTGAAGGCATTCAGGCTGATCTCTGATCCGGAAGAAGATTGATAAAAGCCTTCGAGAATGTATCTGTTTTTATCCGGGAATTGCTCTGCCCCGGTTTTTGTGAGGGTATACAACGAATCGTAGCAATACCTGTTGGCCAGTGCTGAGTCCCCGCCATTTGAGATAATCTCGTTTCTCAGGTAGCTGCCGAATGGCTCCAGTACTGTAAAAAATATCTTACCATTTGATGCTTGTATAGTACCTCCATTAGTAGCAGCACCATCCAGGAAATCAAAGAGACCGTCATCCGGAGGGTTCATCTGCTGGTTCAAATTATCGAGATTAAAGACATGCAGCAGGGGAACACCCTTAATATTATCCGGGCCTTCTTCAAAATATCCTGTCGGCACCCCATTATCATTCCCTGAATACAGAATATTCATGATGAATTTTTCCCTGCTGACCTGGTATGCGCCGATAGAGTATATGTTTTTCATCATGAGGTTCCACATCGGCACACTGATGTCCAATGTGGGGCTTTTCAAAAGTTTAACAAGCAGGCAGGAAGGAGACACAATACCCTGGTCAGAAAATTCCCCAACCTGGAAAACAGAGCTGTCTTGTCCGATCACAGTGAACTGGTATGAAACAGCGAGTGTCTGGTCTGAATTCAGTGTAGTATTCAATGAAATAAATCCGAGCCTGCTGTTCAGTGTATATTCACTCCGATCAAGTTTTCTGGCCACTTCCACTTTCTCGAAATCAATGCCGGGATTATAACCCAGGCTTTTAAGGTAGTTTGATGCCGTATTGATATCCCGGATATTGTTGGTATCCAGGTTTTCGAGCAGGGTATTGGAATTATTCGACGGATAAACCCTTCCCGGGTTTGGCAGTACAGCGGCGTTGTATATCACCTTGTTTTCTCCAAGGTCCTGGAACGCAACAATATTTCTGTTTTCCGTAACAGCTGCACCGATATTTGTTACCCATACTTCTATCCTTGTTATGTTGATATCGGAAATAACAAGGGGCAGTTCAGAAAGTACTGATTCATAATGATCCCTGAAATAATGAGAGAGAAAGAAGTGCTTGTTTTCGTCATAATCCAATGCGGTGAGGTAAAAATCATTTGACTGTGCTCCTCCCTGAACGGTAACCGATGAGATTTCACTCTGCTGTTCAGAGTATACGGCAGTGACCATGGTTCGCCCAAACTGCAGTTTCGTTTTGATCCCGAACAAGCTCTGGTTTCCTGTGATCAGGCTTGTGTTCAGTGGCAGTGAAACATTACCTGCTTCGATGAGTTTGATGATCTCATCCTCCTTCCCTTCATATTTCAGTTGCAGTTTGTTTTCAAAGTCGAAAGTGGCTTCCGTATTGTAATTTGTCCTGAACTCGATCTTGTCACCAATCTTTGCAACTACGTTCATCTGTATCTTCATATCGAAGTCGAAGTTGGTGGTCCTTCGCTGGCGAACGTTCAGTGTTGGGTTGTCAGTTTTGTTATTCATGATACCGAAGATCAGCTCAGCTGATCCCTGCGGACGTATGTCGATGGTATTGTTCCCGAAAATGGTTTCAAAGAATTTACCTCCGATATAAATTTTTGGGATGATGCCATCTCCACGGTCAAGGCCTGCAGATCCCATGGAGCGCTCTTTCCAGTAACTTCTTACCGAATTTTTTAGTTCGAATTCCTGGTACTCATCGAAAGACATATAGGTTGGATTACGGTAATTCAGGTCTCCGATCTTGTTTTGGAATAAGTATTGATTGGTTTCAGGATCGTATTCGATCTCTGTTTGCAGGTTGGAAGGGTTGCCCAGGAAAAGACCATGGGTGTCGGCCGGAACAAATAATAATTCACCATTGTCCTGGAAATTGTATATCAGGCTTACAGGCGGGATGCTGTCTTCTTCAGGAATAGTATCAGGAGGAAGCCAGGGAACAACAATGGTTCCATCCCCGTAACCACCGGCAGATGTTTCCCAGACAATGACGAAAAAGGAAACAAATAAAATAAAAGTGAACAGATATTTTATTACCCGTATCAAATACCATTTTTTATGTCCGCCCGGAGGCAGAATTGTGCAAAAATTTATAGCTCGCAGATTTGGTGGAAACAAGGGGAATCATAGGAGTTTCAAGGTTTCCCTGATGAGCTCCTCAACCGTAAGCGCAGAATCTGGGTTATGTTCTTTTCTACTGGTAAATGCTTTATCCAAGGCCTTCTCTGCTTGTTTCCTGTTAAACCCTAACGAGCTTAATCCTGTTAACGCATCATTAAAGAGTGTATTGTGCGACATAGTATATTTATCTTCTAATATATAGCCGTCTTTTTCTACCTTATCTTTAAGGTCAATAACGATTCTCTGAGCTGATTTGGCCCCAATCCCTTTAATGGATTTAAGTAAGTTTACATTTTCAGAGCTAATGGCCGTGCTGATCTCATCCGGAGAATATGAAGAAAGGATGAGCCTTGCTGTATTTGCCCCGACACCTGAAACAGAGATCAGATTGCGAAATAACTGCCTTTCCTGCAAGCTTGAAAACCCGAACAGCATATGGGCATCTTCCCTCACAATAAGGTGTGTATACAGTTTGGAAACCTGATCTTTCTCAAGATGTGAATATGTAAAAACAGAAATGTTTATAAAATAACCTACTCCATGAACATCAACAACTGCGTAAGCAGGATTTACTTCGCTTATCTTACCTTCAATATATGCATACATAAAGCCGTCTGATAATTATTATTACATAAATGTTGCAAATCTAATAAATATAATAAATCCGAATTCACTAAAACTTTATCAACTGATCATGGGTTTGTGTATTGAGACGGCGGGGAGCGGGGTGACTATGAGACTATGAGACCAGGAGACTGAGGGACCAGCAACCAGTACACCTATGCTAAAGCTTCGGCGTACGAAGTAACCAGCAACCAGCAGCCAGTTTGATTTTTGATAATCCAATATTTAGAAACAATAAAAATTAAGGATTATGCTATAGAAAAAATCTAAATATTTGTAGATTTGCGAAATCTTGTTAATCAATTAACAATCCCTTAAAACCCATGGACAACCTATTTCGCAAAGATGCATTGATTTACCATTCGGAAGGCCGACCCGGTAAAATTGAAGTAATTCCCACAAAACCTTATTCAACACAGAGAGACTTGTCTCTTGCATACACTCCCGGAGTGGCAGACCCTTGTTTGGAAATTCAGAAGAATCCTGAGGATGTTTACAAATATACGGCCAAAGGTAACCTTGTAGCTGTTATTTCCAATGGCACTGCCGTGCTGGGCCTTGGCGATATTGGCGCAGCTGCCGGTAAACCCGTAATGGAAGGGAAGGGCTTGTTGTTTAAGATCTTTGCCGACATTGATGTGTTCGATATTGAGATCGATGAAAAAGATGTGGACAAGCTCGTGGAAACGGTGATTGCCATTGCCCCAACTTTTGGTGGAATTAACCTGGAAGATATTAAGGCACCGGAATGTTTTGAAATAGAAGACCGTATCAAGGCAGCCTTGGATATTCCTGTCATGCATGACGATCAGCATGGAACAGCGATCATCACATCAGCTGCTTTGCTGAATACACTTGAATTGACCGGCAAAAAGATAGAGGAGATGAAGATCGTGGTGAACGGAGCCGGTGCTTCAGCTATTTCTTGTACCAAACTATATGTTGCTCTTGGTATGAAGAAAGAAAATATCATTATGCTTGATAGCAAAGGAGTCCTCAATAGGAGTCGCAAAGACTTGAATCCCGTGAAACAGCAATTTGTTACAGAACGGGATATTAATACCCTTGAGGAGGCTATCAAAGGAGCAGATATGTTTCTCGGACTTTCAGTTGCCGGTGCCCTTAAGAAGGAATACCTGAAAACGATGGCTAAAAACCCTGTTGTTTTTGCCCTTGCTAATCCGGTTCCGGAGATCGGATATGAAGAAGCCATGAGCACAAGGGATGATATTATTATGGGAACCGGACGTTCCGACTTTCCCAACCAGATCAATAACGTATTAGGCTTTCCTTTTATCTTTCGCGGAGCGATGGATGTTCATGCAAGCACCATCAATGAGGAGATGAAACTGGCTGCATCAAAAGCGCTCGCTGGGCTTGCAAAAGAACCGGTTCCTGAGGAAGTGAATATTGCTTATCATGAAAAGAACCTGAAATTCGGAACCGATTACATCATTCCGAAACCAACGGATCCGAGGCTTATTATAAATGTAGCACCTGCTGTTGCAAAAGCCGCCATGGATACAGGTGTGGCAAAAAAACCTATTGAGGACTGGGATGCTTATCGCGAGGAGCTAAGCAAAAGACTCGGGCTCAGCAATCCCTTGATGCGGCAGATCAAAGGACGTGCGAGAAGAGATATACAGCGTGTGGTATTTGGAGAAGCAGAAGATTATAATATGCTGAAAGCAGCAGAGATCGTGCTGAATGACAAAACCGCCATTCCGGTTCTTCTCGGAAATGTAGCTGAAATAAATAAGATCATAAAGGAAAATAGCCTGGAGCTGGATGGAGTGGAGATAATAGATCCGAAATCAGAAAAAGTAACAAAGCTGCGTGAAAATTTTGCTGAATTGTTATACAAGAAAAGACAAAGAAAAGGGATCACTTTAAAGGCTGCCAATGACCTGCTCCTGCATCGCAATTATTTTGCCCCGATGCTGGTGGAAAATGCTTATGCGGATGCAATGATATCAGGGATTACACGGAACTATCCCTCTACCATTAAACCTGCCCTGGAAGTCATTGGTAAAAAAGATGAATCGGGCCTGGTTTCAGGTATGTATATTATCAATACCAAGCGAGGGCCTTATTTCTTTGCAGATTGTACGGTAAATAAAAATCCGAGCATGGAGGACCTGGTTGAAATTACCTTGCAAACCAAATATGCTGTAGAGCAATTCAAGATACAGCCGAGGATTGCCTTTGTTTCTTATTCTAATTTTGGTTCTAACCCGGGCAATATCCCGAATAAACAGCGCGAAGCAATTGCCTATCTCCATAATAATTATCCGGATATGATCGTAGATGGAGAAATGCAGGCCAACGTTGCATTGAACCAGGAGATACTGGAAAAAAACTTCCCCTTTTCAAAACTTGTTGGCGGAACTGCAAATACACTGATCTTCCCCTATCTTACAGCGGGTAATATAGCCTATAAGCTGCTGCAGGAACTTGCGGATGTAGAAGTGATAGGACCTGTTTTAAATGGACTCAAAAAATCGGTACATGTTTTGCCTATCGGCAGCACTGTGAAAGAAATCGTTAATATGGTTATGATCGCAGCCCTTGATGCCCAATGTGTCCATCGCCGTGAGCGTGGTGAAAGTTGTCCATAATTTATAATTTCCGGCATATATTTTTTAATAGCTTTTTTGTTTTAGTTCTTTTTCAGGAACCATTGCCTGGTTCTTGATATCTGAATTTGTGTATATTTGTAAGCTTTTCAGACTAAAAACCGAATAATATTTGTTATCATCGTTGCGAAGAAACATAAACTTAAAGACTTCATTATGAAAAAAATAACTGTTATCGGGGCAGGTAATGTTGGTGCGACATGCGCCAATGTAATTGCTCATAAAGACCTCTGCCGGGAAGTAGTCATCGTAGATATTAAAGAAGGCGTTGCTGAAGGTAAAGCACTCGATATCTGGCAAACTTCTTCCATCAATGATTTTAATACCAGGATTACAGGGGTGACGAATAATTATCTTGCAACCAAAGGCTCCGGGGTGATCGTGATCACTTCAGGTATTCCGCGAAAACCTGGTATGTCGCGTGACGACCTGATCAAAACAAATGCAAGCATCGTTAAGGATGTTACTGAAAAGGCAATCAGGTATTCACCCGATGCCATTATAATCGTTGTATCAAATCCCCTTGATGTCATGACATATGCGGCCTACCAGGCGGCCAACAAGGATCACAAGAAGGTATTCGGAATGGCCGGGATTCTCGATACGGGACGCTACAAAGCATTCATTGCACAGGCACTGGATGTATCTCCCAAAGATATTCATGCCATGCTTATGGGTGGGCATGGCGACAGCATGGTACCACTGAGAAGGTATACATCTGTTGCAGGGGTTCCGATTACGGAATTGCTGAATGACGAAGAACTTGATAAAATTGATGAGCGTACCAGAAAGGGTGGAGGTGAGCTGGTCAACCTGATGGGAACTTCGGCATGGTATGCTCCCGGTGCTGCAGCCGCAATGATGGTTGAAGCGATTGTGGATGATGAACATAGGATTTATCCGGTTTGTGCTTACCTTAACGGAGAATATAACCTGAAAGATATTTATATGGGAGTCCCCGTAAAGCTTGGCAAGAACGGGATCGAAGAAGTGATAGAATTGGACATGAATGACAGGGAGAAAGACATGGTGCAGGAATCGGCGAAATCTATCAGAGAGGCTATGGTCGTACTCGATAAAATGAAATTATTTGAATAAAACTTTCTTTATAATCAAAGCAGGGCAGCCCCGATCCAAGGGCTGCCTTTTTTTTTAATCCGGATTGTATTATATTTACATTTGATTAATGGTCAATATTGTGCTGCACATGATAAAACATATAATTCTAATACAATGCAACAACGAATAGTGGTGCTGACAGGTGCTGGTATGAGTGCCGAAAGCGGGATCAAAACATTTCGTGATAATGACGGCCTGTGGAATAATTACAGGGTTGAGGAGGTTGCAACACCGGAAGCCTGGGATGCAAACATGGAACTAGTTCTGGAATTTTATAATCAACGACGTAAACAATTGCTCGAATGCAGCCCCAATCCTGCCCACTTCGCACTGGTTCAACTGGAAGATAAATATGATGTACGTATCATCACACAGAATGTGGATGATCTCCATGAAAGAGCAGGTTCTTCCAATGTCCTTCATCTTCATGGTGAGCTGAAAAAAGTAAGAAGTACAGCCGATCCTCAGCTTGTGTTCGAATTGGACGGATGGGAATTAAAGGTCCGGGATACATGCCCCAGGGGCTCACAACTCAGGCCGCATATTGTATGGTTCGGTGAAGCAGTGCCTAATATTACGATAGCTTCAGAAATTGCCGCTACTGCAAATATTCTCATTGTAATAGGCACCTCAATGCAGGTGTATCCTGCCGCCGGATTGGTGCATTATGCACCCCGCGAAAGCACAAAATATTATATTGACCCTGCCGCTGCTGATAACAGTATGCTGGCAAAACTGACGGTGATCCGTGAAAAGGCCGGGAAAGCTGTTCCTGAACTGGTAAAAGTATTACTTAGATAATATATTTTGGACAAAAAAAAGCACATAGAATCCAGTTATATCTTTGAAAAGGCAAAGCATTATTGCGCATATCAGGAGAGATGTGTGTTTGAACTGAAAAATAAACTGCATGAATGGAATGTCAGGCCCGAAGTGGCGGATAAGATCATCCTTAGCCTCGAAGCAGAAAATTATCTCGATGAAGAACGCTTTGCAAGAGTATTTGCAGGAGGAAAGTTCAGAATGAAGAAATGGGGAAAGAACAAGATTATTGCAGAACTGAGAATAAGGAAATTACCGGAACTGATCATTCAGATTGGATTAGATGAAATCAATGAATTTGAATATTTAAAAACACTCAGAAAAATTATTGAAAAGAAAAAAGCTGAATATAGTGAGCCGGATAGCTTCATAAATCGAAATAAAATTTATAATTTCGTTGTATCAAGAGGTTATGAAAAACATCTTATCTTTAAATACCTTTAATATTAATAATCACTCAAAAATGTTTTGTTATGAAAAATTTTAAGTACTTACTTCTTCTCTTTATAAGTTTTGCCCTTGTGATAAGCGCATGTAAAAAAGATGATGATAATGATAATCCGCCTGCGCCTTCAGGTGATTATAAAATAAGCGGTTACAGCCAGGATGCGATTAGCTTTAGCGGTATTGCCGGAGCCCTGGTCGTTATAACTGATATGAACGGAGCCGCAATAACCCAGGCAACCACTGATGCTGCAGGTAACTATGTAGTGACCGCTATTGCTCCCGGAACTTATAATATGACAGTTACCAAAGATGGGTATCAGAACCAGATAGCATCAGCTGTGGTAGTTGGCAATGTTAACATCCCCGATGTGTTTGTTGGCTTCATGCCTGTCGATAATTCAATAACAGTACCGGTAGGCGCCATTTGCGGCATTGTACTCGATGCAAACGGAAATCCGGTAGCAAATGCAACCATTGCGATCAGCGCTGAAGATGCGTCATTGACCAACGGATATTTTGCAAGCGGTGTTACTGATGCAATGGGTAAATATGCCATTGGAGCCGTGCCTATTGAATCTGCTGTTAGCGGCGGGGTTATCCCGGCATTTAAGATCAAAGCAATTAAAGACAATTTTGTTGATGTAAAACATAATGTGAACATCGTTCAGAATTCCCTGGTGGTTGGCAATGTAGACCTTGTCAATCAGAATGTTCCCGGTAATACAGTATTTACAGAAGGTTTTGAAGCAAAAGCCGAGTGGACATGGGAAGGATTCTGGCATCTGCAGGGGAATGCAAGCATCTTGAACAGCAATGTTACGTCGGAATATGTCAAACTTGCGCCGAACGATAATTCTGCAGGATACATTCCCAGTGCCTATGCAGGCATGTACTGTGCATGGTATGGACAGGAATCTACGGGTAGTTTTATTGGTGAAGCTTCAGCCGGACAGTCGCAGTGGTCAGGCGGTACCAGTACTTCCAGTAATATGGGTACGCTTGTATCACCTCCGGTCGATCTTGCCGGTCTGGACCAGGCCTCGCTGTCATTCTGGACATGGTTCGAGATCGAAAGTGTGAACCCCAATGCATCAGGCTTTGATATCATGGAAATCTATGTCATTGATGTGGCAACACAGATTGAAACTTCCATAGGGAGGCTAAATCCATATAGCGATCCTGTACTTGATGACAGGGCTGCATTGCCTTTCACCTCAGGTGGGTTCAATAAAGCTCCTTTATGGACGCTTGCTGAATATGACCTTACTGCATTTGCCGGCGCAAACATTCAGCTTAAGTTTGAGTTCAGAACTGTTGACGGCTTGTATAACGGCTTCCGTGGATGGTTTCTCGATAATGTCCTTGTTACCGACAAAGCTCCGCTGAAATCAATGAACACTAACACAGTATACGGCCCGGACCCAAAACCAAGGGACTAAGCCGGGAATGATAAAAGGATTTTAATCCCGTAAAATCAAAGAAGGTTGCCTGTTCCGGCAGCCTTCTTTTTTTTTATCTTTGCCGAAAACAATATTTATGGTTTCACAGGAAGATATAAAAGCATTGAATAAGAGGATTGAAGCCTTGAGGAGGTTCCTTTGACATTGACAGCAAAAAAAGCCTGATTGAAGAAAAGGAAAAGATTACCTTCATGCCTGAGTTCTGGAATGACCCAAAAAAAGCTGAGGAAGTTCTGAAAGAGATAAAGTCAATAAAATTCTGGACAGAAGCGTATAAGAAGGTAAGTAATGTATTTGATGATCTGCAGGTCATCTTTGAGTTTTTCGGCGAGGGAGAGGGAAGCGAAGCAGAGCTTGAAAATCAGTATGCCAAAGCCCTTAAGGCTGTTGAAGATCTTGAGTTTACAAATATGCTCAGCGGTGAGGAAGACAAACTGGGAGCCATATTGCAGATCAATGCCGGAGCCGGAGGTACTGAAAGCCAGGATTGGGCTGAAATGCTCATGCGCATGTATTATCGCTGGGGGGAACGCAATAATTATAAAGTGAAAGAACTTGAAATGAGTGAAGGGGAAGTGGCCGGGATCAAGTCTGTATCCCTTGAATTTGAAGGAGATTTTGCTTTCGGTTACCTGAAAGCCGAGAACGGTGTCCACCGTCTGGTTCGCCTGTCTCCCTTTGATTCCGCGAGTCGCCGGCACACTTCCTTTGCCTCGGTTTATGTTTACCCTGTGGTAGATGAGAGTATTAAAATTGAAATAAATACATCCGATATCACATGGGATACATTTCGGGCAAGCGGGCCCGGTGGGCAGAATGTGAACAAAGTGGAAACTGCAGTCCGCTTGCGGCATGGACCTTCCGGACTGGTCATTGAATGCCAGGAAACACGATCCCAGGGACAAAACAGGGAAAAAGCATTGCGCATGCTGAAATCTCAGCTTTATGAAATTGAAATGAGAAAGAAAAAAGAAGCCCAGGCTGAGATCGAAGGGAATAAGAAAAAAATAGAATGGGGATCACAGATCAGGTCTTATGTGATGCATCCTTATAAAATGGTCAAAGACGTACGTACCGGGCATGAAACCGGGAATGTCCAGGCCGTAATGGATGGCGACCTGAATGATTTTATTAAAAGCTATTTGATGCAGTTTGGGCAAAACCAGTAGAATAAAGAACATGGAATAACGAACAAGGAATGAATTTTAGATAATACTTCGAACTTCGTGCCCCCTCCATTCTCGAAGGGGAGCCTGTCCCGCCACAGGCGGGAGGGACAGGGGGTGGGTAAAAGGAACAAGGAACAAGGAAGAAACCAGAACAATGTATAAAATTTATCACAATCCAAGATGTAAGAAGTCAAGGGCAGGGCTGCAATATCTGAAGGAGAAAGGAGTGAATCCGGAAGTTATAGAATATCTGAAAACACCCTTGGATGAATCAGAGTTAAAAGATATTCTGGTGAGGTTGCATAAAAAACCTACTGAGATTATCCGCACACAGGAATCCATTTACAAATCTGATTTTAAGGGGAAGAACTTCACCGATGAGGAGTGGATGAAAATTCTTTTGGAAAATCCTAAACTCATTCAACGCCCGATTGTGGTGAAAGGACCCAAGGCAATCATAGGTGATCCTGCTGATGAAATAGAGGCCTTGTTTTAAGTTTTATCCAATGCTGCTTCCTGCCGGCATAGGCTTTATAAGTTTGAATAAGAACCATTAATATATATTACTGATGAGCTACAGAATAGAAAAAGACACCATGGGAAATGTTGAGGTTCCCGCCGAAAAGTACTGGGGTGCACAAACCCAGCGCTCAAAAAACAATTTTAAGATCGGAGAAGAAGGATCCATGCCGAAAGAGATCATCAAAGCTTTTGCATATCTGAAAAAGGCTGCTGCAATGGCAAATAACGAGCTGGGCGTTTTAGCTGATGAAAAGAAAAACCTGATCGCGCAGGCCTGTGATGAAATCCTGGATGGAAAACTGGATAATAATTTTCCACTGGTCATCTGGCAAACCGGCTCCGGAACACAATCAAACATGAATATGAATGAGGTGGTCGCCAATAGGGCCCATGTCCTCAATGGCGGAAAACTTGGTGAAGGGACGCAATTCATTCATCCCAACGATGATGTGAATAAATCACAATCTTCCAATGACACATTTCCTACTGCCATGCATATTGCGGCTTATAAGATGATCGTTGAAACCACCATTCCCGGCCTTGAGCTTTTACGCAATACCCTCGAAACAAAAGCAGAGGCTTTTAAGGATGTTGTAAAAACGGGCCGTACCCATCTGATGGATGCCACCCCGCTGACCCTTGGACAGGAGTTTTCGGGCTATGTATCACAGCTTGATCATGGCCTGGTCGCACTAAAGAACACCCTGCCCCATCTCACTGAACTTGCCCTTGGGGGCACAGCAGTTGGAACGGGGCTGAATACACCGAAAGGATATGATCAGCTCGTTGCTTCAAAAATTGCTGAATTGACCGGATTTCCCTTTGTTACTGCTGTAAATAAGTTCGAGTCGCTCTCGGCACACGATGCCATGCTTGAAACATCCGGTGCATTGAAAACCCTTGCTGTAAGCCTGATGCATATTGCCAATAATCTGCGTTTACTGGCTTCAGGCCCGCGTTGTGGCATTGGTGAGATCATATTTCCTTCTAACGAACCCGGCTCTTCCATTATGCCCGGCAAGGTAAACCCAACACAGGCAGAAGCGCTGACGATGGTGTGTGCCCAGGTGATCGGAAACGATGCCGCCATTACTATAGGAGGAATGCAGGGGCATTTCCAGCTGAATGTTTTCAAACCCGTGATGGTGTATAATCTGCTTGCTTCAGCACGCTTGTTGGGAGATGCCTGCGTTTCATTTAATGATAATTGTGCCATTGGTATCGAGCCCAATCTGCCTTACATTAAGAATAACCTGGAGAATTCATTGATGCTCGTTACTGCACTCAATACACATATAGGATACGAAAATGCGGCTGCCATCGCAAAAAAAGCACATGCGGAAGGCATCACGCTGAAAGAATCAGCCCTGGCACTTGCCTTGCTTACCGAAGAACAATTTGATGAGTGGGTTGACCCTGCTAAGATGATAGGGCCCAGATCGTAAAACTTCGTATCTTTGGCTTATATGAACATCCTGAAAGACAGAATAAAATCCCTGGCGGCAGACTATGCAAAGGAAGTGATTGGTATACGCCGTCATCTGCACAGGCATCCCGAATTATCGTTTAAGGAGTTTGAAACGGCAGCCTTTATTGCCGGAAAACTTCGGGAGTACGGGATTGCATATAAAGATAAGATAGCACAGACCGGTATTGTAGCAGAGATCCGGGGCAATGATCCGGAAAGCAAAACAGTGGCCTTACGTGCTGATATGGATGCCCTGGCTATTAATGAGCAGAACGATGTTGATTACCGTTCAATGAACAATGGGGTGATGCATGCCTGCGGACATGATGTTCATATGGCCTGCCTGCTTGGAGCAGCCCGGATCCTTTCTGAGATTAAAAGCGAATTCAAGGGTACTATCCGGCTGATCTTTCAGCCATCGGAAGAGAGTTATCCCGGCGGTGCAAAAGTGATGATAGCAGAAGGGGTGCTTGAAAATCCTAAACCTGAGGCTATTTTCGGCCAACATGTTTTTCCTGAACTTGAAGCTGGCATGATCGGAATGAAGCCGGGGAAATACATGGCTTCAACCGACGAAGTGTTCATTACTGTGAAAGGAAAGGGCGGGCATGCGGCAATTCCTGATAAAGTCGTTGACCCGGTATTGATCGCATCCCATATTGTGATTGCCTTACAGCAAATTGTCAGCCGGAAATCAAAGCCGGTTATGCCCACGGTAGTTTCTTTTGGGAAAATCTCGTCGGAGGGCAAAACAAATATCATTCCCGATGAAGTGAAATTGGAAGGCATCATCAGGACATTTGATGAAGATTGGCGGGAGGAGATCAAAACGCAGATTAGAAAGATTTCCTCCGGCATTGCAGAAAGCATGGGCGGAAGTTGTGAGGTCTTTATTGATCCTGGTTATCCGGCATTGGAAAATGATGATATGCTGACTGCGAATGTCCGCGAATATGCGATTGAGTTTCTGGGCGAAGGACGTGTGTTCGACCTTGAGATGAGAATGACAGCAGAAGACTTTTCTTATTATGCCCGGGAGATACCGGGATGTTTTTTCCGTCTTGGAACGCGAAATGAAGAACAGGGGATCACATCAAATCTTCATTCAGCCACTTTCGATATAGATGAAACCAGCATTGAAACCGGGATGGGGATCATGGCATGGTTTGCTGTATGTGAACTCTCTTTGGAGGATAAATAAGAATGTACATAATGAAGGATTAAATTTCCTGCTGGAATATTTATGCTGAATCCGTATATTCACCTGAACAAATTTTTACATTATTATTATGCAGGTTAATGGAAGGGAATACAGGGCTGTTTGGATGGAAGGCTCCACTGTTTTCATGATTGATCAGAATGAACTGCCCTTTGAGTTTAAAATTGTTGAAGCACATCAGTACCAGGATACCTGCCATGCAATACGTACAATGCTGATCAGGGGGGCAGGTGCTATTGGTGCCGCTGCCGGCTTTGCTATGGCACAGGCGTTTCTTCAGGCCCCCAAAAAGGGTACAAAGGAGTTCATTTTGAATGCACGTTATGAAATCGAAGCTACCAGGCCTACAGCACGTAATCTGTTTTATGCCGTTGATCGTGTATTCAGGGCTGGAAGCGGATCATCAGAACATGCAGTGATCGAAGCACAGGATATCGCAGATGAAGATGCCAGGGATTCGCGGAATATTGGCAAATATGGCAATGAATTGATCAAAGACGGATACAGTATTTGCACGCATTGCAATGCCGGCTGGCTTGCTTTCGTTGATTATGGAACCGCCCTTTCACCGGTCTACCGGGCTCATAAGAAAGGCAAAAATGTTTTTGTATATGTGGATGAAACACGTCCACGGGGACAAGGAGCTAGGCTCACGGCCTGGGAGCTTTTTCATGCCGGCATCCCACATGTGATCATCCCCGACAACGCAACGGCTTCCCTCATGTCACAGGGCAAGATCAATATTATGATTGTTGGTGCCGACAGGGTGGCTGCAAATGGAGACCTTGCCAATAAGATCGGAACGCTTGAAAAGGCCATCATTGCACGTACATTTAATGTTCCATTCTATGTAGCAGCTCCCTGTTCTACCATCGACCTGGACTGCGAATCTGGCAGCCATATTACTATTGAGGAAAGGGAAGAAGATGAGGTCCTTTACCAGAAAGGGATCGACAGGGAGGGGGAAATACATGAAATATTGGTATGTTCTCCCGGGTCCCATGCTTTCAATCCTGCATTTGATATCACACCTGCCCACCTGATCACCGGGATCATTACGGAGAAAGGCATTATAAAACCAGATGAAAGAAGCATTCTTTCATTATTCACTGAAAATAAATAATCCACCTATGGAACTGACGATCAAAGCAGTACAGGCTACCGTAATGGTTGTCACCACTTCAGGGGTAACTGCTACCAGCTAAGGATTTAAAATAAAAAGACAGGATTCAAAAATGGCAATTAATTGTTTCAGTTCGCTTCTCGATATTCGATATTCGTTTCTCGATATTCGATTCGTGTCTCGATTCTCAGAAGTGTATTTTATGATAATCAAAAGTTTGATTATCCCTGAATTTCTTGATCTTCTGTGCCAGAAAAATAAAAACATCCAGTTTATTCTTTGCCAGCCATGCCAATGCGGGTTCCTTCCCATTGCAGGCATCCGCAAAAACGATCAGAAAATCCATCTTGTGCTTTTTTAACCATTCGTAGGCTTTAACATTTCTGTCGATAGCACCATCAAGTGCAGCTAAATCAGGGTGTTTGTTGGCCATCAGCCAGTTAAAAGCTTCTTCGCTGCCGCGAATGGCACTGGAAAGTGCAGCCAACTCAGGATATCCGTTTTTAAGCAGCCAGTTGTAGATCTTTTCGTTTTCATTAAAGGTTTCTCCAAAAGCAACCAATATCTTTGCTGGATAATTAAGCATGATGCTCTGGTTTAAAAATGATACAAATTTAGCCGAAAACTTTTGTTCTGATACCGGCTTCATTCACCCTGGCAGCTATCCGGTTCAGCTCCTCAAAGGATATTTTTTCAATATTTTGTTCAGGTGTTGGGCGGTCAATGGGATAGATCATGACATATTCCGGCTTGATCTTTTTCAGGCGGAGAATCCAGGCTGTCACTTCTTCTTCAGATGAGTTGTCAATAACAGAGCCATTGTCCGTACCCCTGAGGAAAAGGCTTTGAATGATCAGCTTCCCATTAAAGCTGCATAGCATTTCTGTTAGCCTGTCGAGACTAAGTTTTCCTGAAGGCCGATTGATCCGTTGAAAGGTATCTTCCGTACCGGCATCAAGCTTTTGTATATTATTATCAATTTGCATGAGGGCCTTGAAAACCTTTTCATGATGAAGCGTGGAGGCATTGGAAAGTACTGTAATGTTCACTTCCGGAAAATATTTATTCCTGAGCCTGATGGTGTCATCTATAATTTCGGGAAATTCAGGATGAATTGTTGGTTCGCCATTGCCTGCAAAGGTTATCGCATCCGGAATTTTGCCTTCCTTCTGCAATATTGCGAGTTTCTTCTCAAGTAGCTTTCTGACAGTCCCCCGTCCCGGTAAGCCTGTATTATTTGCGGGTTTCTTATGCGTCCATCCACACTCACAATAAATACAGTTGAAGGTGCAGTATTTGTAATCCACAGGAAGCAGGTTCACTCCGAGTGAAACCCCGAGCCTTCTGCTCATTACAGGTCCGAAAACCGTTTCGTGAAATAAAAATCCAGCCATGGCAAAGCATTTTGATAAAAGTAGTAAAAATTATATTATCACCGATCACTCATTTTTTCTATTTCAGCGAATAAAATATTTACTAATTTTGTTGATCGCGCTAAAATGATATCCCTCGTTCAAATAAAGGAACCTGTAAAGGAACATATTGTTGAGTTTGAGAAGCACTTCCGTGCTTCCATGAAGAGCAATGTACCCCTTCTCGACAGGGTGACAGGGTTCATCGTAAAACGAAAAGGTAAACAGATACGGCCTTTATTCGTTTTCCTGTCGGCTGAGATCGCCGGAGGTGTGAATGAATCCACATACCGGGGGGCTTCCCTCGTTGAATTGTTACATACGGCAACACTTGTTCATGATGATGTGGTTGACGATTCCAATGAGAGGAGGGGATTTTTTTCCATCAATGCTTTATGGAAAAACAAGATCTCTGTACTTGTCGGAGATTATCTGTTGTCAAAGGGCTTGCTGTTATCGCTTGACAACAACGATTTCGAACTGCTGAAGATTGTTTCCGATGCAGTCAGGGAAATGAGTGAAGGGGAACTTCTTCAGATTGAAAAAGCCAGAAAACTGGATATTAAAGAAGATATCTATTACGAAATCATTCGCAAGAAAACGGCCTCACTGATCGCATCATGCTGTGCCTGTGGAGCGTATTCTGCCGAAGGTGATGAAATTGTTAGCGGGCAGATGAAACTTTTTGGAGAGAAAGTCGGCATGGCTTTTCAGATCAAGGATGACCTGTTCGACTATCAGAAGCTTAACAATACAGGCAAACCTTCCGGGATAGATATTCGCGACAAGAAAATGACACTTCCACTGATTTATCTGCTCAATAATTCTGACAGATCCGGAAAGCGCCGGATCATCAATACGATCAATAATCACAATACGGATCCGGATAAGGTCGCCGAACTGATCAAAAAGGTAATCGATGGCGGAGGGATAGATTATGCCCACGATAAAATGCTGAAATATCGTGAAGAGGCCATCAGCATTCTGAATACCCTGCCGGAGTCCCCTGCCCGAAAATCCATGGCTGACCTGGTTATATTCACCACGGAAAGAGACAAATGATTGTCGATTGTTGATTTCGATATTCGTTATTCGATATTCACCTCACCCCCCCCATCCCCCCATCCCCTCTTCCAGCATCCAGCATCCAGCATGCAATTTTTCCCAGCTGCCTGAGTTATTTATGAGATAGCTCTTCCTTATGTACAAGACTTTGCTTATAGCTTTTTTATTGTTAATGAACGTAGCCCATAGTCAGGATTCCTATGACAATCAGGCTTGTGTGACTGATGAGGAATACCGTCTTTACCGACTTGTGAACCACTACAGGATAGAAAAAGGCCTACCTGCAATTCATTTGTCTGCCTCACTTTCTTATGTGGCGGGTGCGCATGTCTGGGATTTGCAGACCAACCATGCTGATCAGGGGAAATGCAATATGCACAGCTGGTCGGACTGCTGTTATAGCGAAGATCATGAGAATGCACAATGTGTCTGGCTAAAACCGGAAGAGCTTAGCGTTTATGATGATTATGGTTATGAGGTCGCTTATTTCAACTCACGCACAGTCGGGGAGTATAAAGGAATGGCAGAAGCAGCCCTGGAAGGATGGAAGGGAAGTCCGGGTCATGATCAGATGATCATTAACAAATATGCCTGGAAACGAATGAAATGGAATGCCATGGGTGTGGGGATCTATGGTAATTATGCGGTTGTCTGGTTCGGTGAGATGCATGATCCTGCCGGGAAAGCTGAAAGATGCCACTAGGAAGTGCCTGATGCCTGGGGAAGAATTAATCCCGATTTCTGTTATCTTTGGAAAAAATATTAATATGAAGAAATCCATCCTCTCAATATTCTTAATATCCTTTTTCATTATTGGATATGCACAAAAATTTGATGGCGGTGCAATGATCGGTATGGCGGCCAGCCAGGTTGCAGGCGACCGGTATTCAGGTTTTAATAAAGTTGGGCCGCTTGCAGGATTCTTTGTTAATTTCCAACCGGCCGAACGCTCATCTTTCCAGTTTGAGTTGTACTATGTTCAGAAAGGCAGTAAGAAAAATGCCAACTATGCTAAAGGTGATGATGAATCCTACCTGCTGCGCCTGAATTATGTTGAAATGCCTTTGCTGTATAAACTTCATTTCGGCCGCTTTGCCATTGAAGCAGGACCTTCACTGGCTTTTTTTATGGGTGGATATGAAGAAACAAACAGTGAGGACGTAAAGGCAGATGATTTTGCAGCAATGACATTCCAGCTTAACCTGGGTGTGGCTTTCAATATTACGGAAAACTGGATGGTCGACCTACGAACGAATAATTCTTTCACCAACCTCAGGAATGAGAGCCACACCGGGCATGTTTACCGTCTTGGCTCCTATGGGCAGTTCAATGATGTGCTCATGATAAGCCTGGTCTACCAGTTTTTTCATTTCGGAAAATAGGGAGGCAGAATTAGTTGAAATGGTTAAATCAGTGACACTGGCTGAGGGTGTAAGCCGCCCACCGCCTACTGCCCAATGCCTTGTTCAATATTCCTTTTCAGTCTCTCATACCCTGTTCTTTCAACAGCAGTACCCTTAAAAAGTTCAGTAAAAGAGTCTTCATTCAGCCTTTCCCAGCCCGGGTCGTCCATGTCAAGGAATGCTTGTTTAGCTTTGAAAGCTGCTTCCTTATGAGGGAGGGAAAAACGGTTCCATGGGCATACATCCTGGCATATGTCGCAACCGAATACCCAGCCGTGAAGACTGTTTCCATTTTTATCCGGAAGCTCACCTTTATGTTCAATGCTAAGATAGGATATGCATTTCCCAGCATCAATAATTCCGGGGCTGATGATGGCCTGGGTAGGGCAGGCATCCACACAGCGCTTGCAATTGCCGCAATAATCATTCATTTCAGGCTCATCATAGGATAGATCGAGCCCGGTGATAATTACTCCTATAAAGAAGAAAGAACCCTTATCCCTGTTTATCAGACAGCCATTTTTCCCTATCCACCCCAGGCCGCATTTTTTCGCCCATGCTTTTTCCAAAACAGGCGCAGAGTCTACAAAAACACGGGCAGAGATCTCCCCGATCTCATCTTCAATCCTGAAAACGATCTGCCTTAGCTTTTCTTTGATCACATCATGATAATCCTTGCCGTATGCATATTTTGCAAATTTGTATTGGGTGTCGGGATTTTGAGTTTCTGCAGGGAAATAATTATAAAGTACGATGATCACCGAGCGCGCCCAATCATTTAACAAAACCGGATTCAGGCGTTTCTCAACATTCCTGTTCATATAACTCATCGTGGCATGATAATCCTTGCTAAGCCAGTCTTTCAGGATAGCAGATTCTGCATCCAGATGTGCGGCAGGGGCAATACCACATGCATCAAAGCCATTTTCTTTAGCAGAATCTTTGATTAGTTTACTGATCTTATCCTTGATTTCAGACATGGCTGTTGCTAGTCGAAGAGATCAGGATGACTGCCTCCTTTGATCCTTCCCAGGTGCTTATATGCATTTTCAGTGGCTTCACGTCCACGCGGTGTCCGCATCAGGTAGCCTTCCTGTATAAGGAAAGGTTCATAAACCTCCTCTATCGTACCCCTTTCTTCTCCAACGGCAGTGGCAATGGTACTGATCCCCACCGGGCCTCCCTTGAACTTGTCAATGATAGTTAGCAGGATTCTGTTGTCCATTTCATCCAGGCCGTTCTTGTCGACATTGAGCGCCAGGAGGGCAATGCGTGCAATTTCCAGGTCAATCACACCACTGCCTTTTATTTGTGCAAAGTCTCTTACTCTTCGCAGAAGAAGATTCGCTATTCGGGGTGTTCCCCTGCTGCGCCTTGAAATTTCTATGGCTGCATCATTTTCCATGTGGACCTTCAGGATGCCTGACGATCTGTTCAGTATCTTTTCCAGGGTCGGGGAGTCATAATATGATAATCTGAGGTTGATCCCGAAACGGCTTCGGAGAGGAGCCGTTAGCAATCCTGAACGGGTTGTTGCTCCAATCAGTGTAAAAGGATTGAGTGCAATCTGAACACTGCGTGCATTAGGGCCGGATTCAATCATGATATCGATCTTGAAATCCTCCATGGCGGCGTAAAGATATTCTTCCACGACCGGGCTCAGGCGATGGATCTCATCAATGAACAGTACATCATGTTCCTCAAGGCTGGTAAGCAATCCGGCCAGGTCTCCGGGCTTGTCGATCACCGGACCGGAGGTGATCCTGATACTCGCACCAAGCTCATTGGCAATGATATGGGAAAGGGTGGTTTTTCCCAGTCCTGGTGGCCCATGTAACAATACGTGGTCAAGTGCCTCGTCTCTTTGTTTTGCTGCTTCGACAAAGATCTTCAGGTTTGCCACCACTTTGGCCTGTCCTGAAAATTCAATGAATTCGGCCGGCCTCAGGACTTTTTCTAATTCAAGCTCTGCCTGACTGAGATGCTCTCCCCCCGGATCAAGATTTTCGTTCATGAATGAATAATTAATTCTAGATATACAAAACTACAAAATCCATTGTTGTATGCCTAAAATTGAAAATATTTTGCAATAAAAGCCTTGCGAAATTAGTTTAATTTATGTATTTTTATTATTTTAGCATGGGATAGTGAATTCTTAAGTCATGAAAAACCTGCTGGTAGCCATCGATTTTTCCAGAAATGCGATCCAAGCTCTTGAGTATGCCCTCATGTATGCAGATCGTTTTAATGCAGATATATCACTGATCTGGGTGGATAATTGTATCGGACCCGACCTGATGGTAGAAAGAGCAGATGGTGAATCCCGCTATGAATCCCGTGAACTTTTAAAGGAGATCATAGATAAATATCAAAGCAAATTCCAGAAAAGGAACATCAACTTTAAGCTCAGGAAAGGAAAGGTGTACGAGGAAATTTCAAAGCAGGCCAAAAAAAATGGTTCTGATCTGATCTTTGCAGGAACACACGGAATTACCGGTTTTGAAGAATATTGGATTGGCAGCAATGCCTACCGTATTGTTACACATGCTCCTTGTCCTGTGGTTACCCTCCGTCAGGATTTTAAGTTTGGCAAGACTGTCAAAAACATACTTATGCCTATTGATGGCTCGATGCAGTCAAGCAATAAAGTGAAAATTACTGCTGATATTGCAGAAGCGTTTGGGGCAGAAGTTCAGGTGTTGGCTTTACATACATCCAAACTTGGCTCATTGAGAAGACAGGTAGATAAACACCTGGGCATTGTAAAGGAGCATCTGGATAAAAATAACATAAATCATACTATTAGTGAAGTCAGCACTAAAAACCTGACACAGGATACCATTGATTTTGCCGCCAAAAATAAGGTTGACCTGATTACCATCATGACAGAACAGGAAACAACACAGGCCAATGTTTTTCTGGGAACTTTTGCGAGGCAACTGGTCAATAATTGCCCGGTGCCGGTTCTGAGTATCCGGACATCGGTGGTGGGTTAAATTTAATATCAACAGCATGCGTTTATCCGGACTTATATTGATATTTATCTTAAGTGCAATGTCTGTGAATTTATTCTCGCAGGCAGATGGGAATGGCCATGTCGTAATCGTTCAGGATCCCAGGATTGACACCATACTGACTAAGCACCTTGAGATGAATGAGGCTCTCTTGTTGAATGCTGATAACTATGCAATTGATGGATACAGGATCCAGATATTTGAGGAATCAGGCAATAAATCCAGTACCAGGGCCCGTGAAGTAATGTCAGAGTTTTCCTCCAAATACACCGATATGCCCATCTACCTGACCTGGCAGGCACCAAATTTCAAGGTCAGGGTGGGAGATTTCAGGACAAGGATGGAGGCAGAAGGCTTTCTAAGGAAAATTAAAAGAGATTACCCCATCGCGTGGGTGATCAGAGATAAAATAAAATTTCCGAGTATCAACTAAAACATACGGTTATGAAAAAAATATTAGTTGCCATCGATTTTCTTGACTGCTCAATCAATGCCCTGGCACATGCTGTTTCCATTGCAGAAAAAGCGGGGGCTGATATCGAAATGGTTTGGGTAAACATGCCCGATCATTCCAAAGAAATATTTAAATGCGATCCTGATTCCCTGCTCATTGAGGTTGAAAAACGCTTCCATGAACTGATCGAAGATTTTGCTCCTGAAATGGGCAAAGGGAAGATGAGCTTTAAGATCAAAGACGGGAAAGTATATCGTGAAATTGTTAATGAATCTGAGGAGTACGGAGCTGATCTGATCGTTGTTGGAACCCATGGCTCTTCCGGTTTTGAAGAGTTTTGGATTGGCAGCAATGCCAATAAGATCGTTTCTGCTACTGACAAGCCGATCATCACAATCAGGGGAGGGATAGATATACAGCGGCCATTGAACAAGATCGTGCTGCCGCTCGACAGCACTGTTGAAACACGGCA
Source organism: Bacteroidota bacterium (assembly GCA_013202965.1). GTDB lineage: Bacteria > Bacteroidota > Bacteroidia > Bacteroidales > B18-G4 > B18-G4. Next base: position 57,935 of record JABMQZ010000235.1, read on the forward strand.
AAAGCTACCCTTCACTACTGAACTGGCAAAAATTCACGATGCAGAAATTCATGCTGTTTCTATTTATACTGCCAAAGTATCCGACATTCGGTACAGGGTGGATACCTATACCGACCAGGTAATTGAATATCTGGAAGAAGTTGGAGTTAAGTACGTGAGGACTGCCATTGAAACCAGCAATCTGACCAAGGCAACCATTGGTTATGCTGAAAAGATCGATGCCAATATGATCTCCATCATGACCGAACAGGAACGGACCACCGCCAATCTCTGGCTCGGCCCATTTGCCCAGCAGATGGTGAATCATTCGCCATTCCCGGTGCTCAGCATCCATCCCAGGGAGCTGATAAGGTCATTGACCAGATAGGCCGCTTGTTGAATGTGTGGTAATTGAAAATTAAAAAGGGATGCCATCCTTATAGGGATGGCATCCCTTTTATTAAAGTGGTGAATATCAGTTAATTCCTGTTTATGCAATTCAGATCCTCAAAAGCGACTTTAAGTCTTTCAATAATGCTGATTTCGCCTTCACGCAGCCATTTGCGCGGATCATAATACTTTTTGTTCGGTTTATCTTCACCTTCAGGGTTGCCGATCTGGCTCTGCAGGAAGTCATTGTATTTCTTTGCATACCCATGCACCCCATCCCAGAATGCCCATTGGGTGTCAGTGTCGATGTTCATCTTGATCACCCCATAGGAGATGGCTTCACGGATTTTTTCCGGGGCAGAGCCGGAGCCACCATGGAAAACAAAATCCAAAGGTTTTGGCCCGGTACCATATTTTTCCTCAACATATTTCTGGGAATTGTGAAGGATGAGCGGCTCAAGTTTCACATTACCAGGCTTATAAACACCATGAACATTCCCGAATGAAGCAGCAATGGTAAAGCGATCACTGACTTCTCTCAACTGTTCAAATGCATAGGCCACATCTTCCGGTTGGGTATACAGTTTGGAGCTGTCAATATCTGTATTGTCAACACCATCTTCTTCCCCACCGGTAATGCCCAATTCAATTTCTAATGTCATGCCCAGCTTTTCCATCCTGATAAAATATTCTTTACAAGTTGCGATATTTTCTTCCAGTGGTTCTTCGGAGAGGTCGAGCATATGGGAAGAAAACAATGGTTTGCCATGGGCTTCAAAAAATTCTTCTCCGGCTTCCATCAGCCCGTCGATCCAGGGGAGAAGCTTGCGTGCTGCATGGTCGGTATGCAAGATCACAGGCACGCCGTAATAATCGGCCATCTGATGTATATGCATGGCCCCGGAAATGGTTCCTGCAATGGCGGCTTCCATTCCGGAAACCCCTTTGCCGGCATAAAAAGCACCACCGCCGTTAGAGAATTGTATGATCACCGGAGAATTCACGATTTTGGCTGCTTCCAACACGGCGTTGATGGAATTGCTTCCCACCACATTCACTGCCGGAATGGCAAATTCATTGGCTTTTGCGATACGGAATATTTCCTGGACATCGTCTCCTGTCACTACGCCCGGACTGACTTTATCAAAGATCTTTTCTGACATGATTTTTAGCTGTTTATTTGTTAGCAAATTGAAGGGGTAAAGGTAGTAAAATCCTTTCAGATTGACGAGGCTGCTTATTGGGGTTTATTCGTTTAGTTGTCAGGTATGAGGTACGGGGGACGGGGGACGGGGGACGGGGTTAAGGAGTTCCGAGTGCCTAGTTCCGAGTTCCTGGTGAAGAATTTAAGTGTGGAGTGATCAGTATCGAATGTAGAATTCATTTAAAATTTAAAATTCAAAACTTAAAACTGCAATTTACTATCTTTGCACTCACCTATCGAAAATCGTCAATCACATCGAAAATCGACAACCGACCCGCCTTCGCTAAAGCTACGGCGGACAGGCAATCGACAATCGACAATTTCCGAATGGGCCCCGTAGTTCAATGGATAGAACGTCAGATTCCGGTTCTGAAGGTTGTGGGTTCGACTCCCGCCGGGGTCACAAAATCAAATAGCCGCTCTCGAGCGGCTATTTGATTTTGTCCTTCTCCTATCTTATATCGCCTTCACCCATCGCCTTCTATTGTTGGTAAGAGTGTCCAAATTTCAATCAAATGATTCCTCGTGGCTTTCCGCGAGGTTTCCTAATAAGCTCCCCTGATTTTCAGGGGAGATGTGCCGCTTTTGCGGGACAGAGGGGTATTATAAAAATCTGGTTCCGCCTTTGGCGGAATGAAATTGGGTTAATAC
>JABMQZ010000236.1 GCA_013202965.1 Bacteroidota bacterium
CTCGCGGCAAGCCACGAGGAATCATTTGATTAATGATTAATGTAGATTGATTTTGATGAATGATTAATTCATAATTTAACACCCACTGCGTCCGCCGGAACTTTAGTGAAGGTGGAACACCCAAAACTCAACTCTTATTAATCATATTTAGTTATCTTTGCTGACATGAAACTAATCGAAGTTATTGATAAAAAAACAAGGAAACAATTCCTCGATGTTCCAAGGATATTATACAAAAATGATGAGTTTTGGGTATGCCCGCTCGATAAGAACATTGAATCCATTTTTAATCGTGATAAAAATCCCTTTTACAGCCATGGTGATGCCATTTGCTGGGTACTTATAGATGATAATGAGCAGCTGATTGGGCGTGTGGCAGCTTTCCTGGATGAGAAAAAGTCAAAAAACTTTGAGCAAATTACCGGGGGGATGGGCTTTTACGAGTGCATTGATGATCCGGACGCTGCCTTTATGTTATTTGATGCCTGCAAAAAATGGCTTGAAGATAAAGGTGTAGAGGCCATGGACGGACCTATTAACTTCAGCGAAAATGATAATTTCTGGGGATTGTTGGTGGAGGGTTTCATCCAGCCCAGTTATGGGGTGAACTATAATTTCCCATACTATAAAGATCAGTTTGAAGCATATGGCTTTGTAACTTTTTATGAGCAGGTATCTAATTATCTGTTCCTTGAGAGGCCCTTCCCGGAGCGCTTTTGGAAAATTGCCGACAGGTTTATGAGCCGTCCTGAATATCAGATAAGGACTTTTGAATTTAAAAATGCCGACAAGTACATTGATGATCTTATTAGCGTGTATGATAAGGCCTGGGTTTATCACGAGCATTTTCAGCCACTGGAAAAAAAGGTGGTTTTGGAAAACATGAATAAGGTAAAACCTATTCTTAAAGAAAAATTCATCTGGTTTGCTTACCATAATGATGAGCCCATTGCCTTCCTGGTTATGTTGCCCGATGTAAACCAGATCCTCAAACATCTGAACGGGAAGCTGCATTTATGGAACAAGCTCAGGTTCCTGTATTATAAATGGACCAAAACCATGACACGTACGAGAATTACGGTTATGGGTGTAGCTCCCCTGTATCAGCGGCACGGGATTGAATCTATGATATTTAAGCACATGGACATTGAGATGAAAAAACATCCCCATTATAAAATTATTGAAATGTCGTGGGTAGGTGATTTTAATACTAAGATGCGGGCCTTACATGAAGCCGTTGGTGGTGAATTTGCCATGCGGCACCGGACCCTGCGCAAACTTTTTGATGAAACCAAAGAAACAAAGCGCTCAGGGTTTATTGACATGGGAGCCGGCAAGGAACAAGGAACAAAGATTAACGATTAACGGTTAACGGATTACTAATCCCAAATGGAAAGTAAATCATTGTAAAAACAGGATTTCAAACAAAGAATTGTAAATCGCAATCTCCCCATCTCCTTTAGGAGAGGGGGCGGGGGGTGAGGTGAATGATTAATGAACAAGGAACGAACTGATATTTGATGGTAGTATTCTGAGATAAAATCAAGTTTTTTTACCCTTTTTAACATTTATTAATAAGCCATATGCAACCGTGGCTTATTTTTTTTGTCTGTTTATTGGAGTTGAATAAACAATTTTATATAACTTCGCCGTTCATTCTTAATATAATGAAGCAAATAATACATTTGTATAGCCTAATTAATGTTTAACTAAATCTCTATTTACAATGAAAAAATTGTTACTATTAAGCCTGGTTCTTAGCATCGGGATTGTGGGATACAGCCAGAATGTTCCCAGCATTTCCAAAGAACTTCGCAACACAACTGCAGAAGGAACCTTTATTAAGGGTACTGACGATGCTACAAATTTCAACAACCCGGTAAGCACGGTCAAAAGTACAGGGGCCTATGCTCCTTCAGAACACATTATTGGGATTACCTGGTATGATCTGTTCTCAAACACAATGATTGGCAATCGCTTTCACAGATTTGATGATGCTACGATGGCCGGTGTATGGATTTTTGGAATTGAAGCTTCTGCATTTCCCGACAGGGGAACCGGTTACAACTATTACAATGGTACCGAATGGGGCCCACAACCAACTGTTCGCGTTGAAGATACCCGTTGCGGATGGCCTAACATTGCTGCCTGGGGTGCAGGTGGTGAGATCGGTGTCGCCCATAATGGTGTTACCGGACTTGAGATCATCCAGCGTGATACCAAAGGAACAGGCAGTTGGACACAAACTAATTTCCTCGGACCTGCCGGTATTGAAAACGACCTCACATGGCCAAGAATGATCACCTCCGGTGAAAACAATGAAGTGATCCACATGATTACCAATACATATGTTGAGTATATGGGACAGCCTACTGCTCTTCTGTATTCACGTTCAATGGACGGTGGTGCAACCTGGGATCCTCACAATATTATTATTGATGGCCTTGGAGCAGACTACTACACCGAAATTGGAGCTGATGATTATTTGATGGCTGCAAGAGGTAACACCGTTTGTATCCTGGTCGGTAGCGCATGGCAGGATCTTATGTATATGAGGTCTGATGACAATGGTGACACCTGGGAATCAAATATTGTATGGGAAAACCCATATCCCTTCTTCGACTGGAACGTTACTATTGCTGACACCATGTTTGCCATGGACAACTCTGCACATATGACCATCGACTATGAAGGACACGCACACGTTGTTTTTGGTATTACAAGGGTAGCTCACTGGGAAATTGGTACTACATACAATTACTATCCCTATGTTGATGGTGTAGGTTACTGGAATGACGAAATGGCTCCGTTCTCAAATGACCATAATGCGCTTGCTCCTCCCCAGTATGGTTACGCAAACTCAGAAATGATTGAGGATGTTAACTACATTGGTTACATGCAGGATGTTGACGGCGACGGACAGGTCACTTTGAATACTGATCTCATGAGCTATCGTCAGTTAGGACCTTCAAGTATGCCAAGTGTCACTGTTGATGAATTCGGATACAAGTATGTATTGTTTGCTTCAACAACTGAAACATACGAAAACGATGTTTTCAACTACAAACATGTTTGGGCCAGAGGCTATGACAACGCAAGTAAAGGCTGGGGAGATTTTATGGATCTCACATCTGATATCCAACATATTTTTGATGAATGTGTATTCCCTATCATTGCCAGCAGTTCAGATGCCAATATCCATTACATCTACCAGGCTGACATCACCCCCGGTATTGCACTGGATGATGAGCATGCTTACCAGGAAAACCGCTGGATCTATGGTCAATTGTCAAAGGTTGAGTTAACACCTTCCTGGACCGGTATCGGTGTTGATGAAGCAGACCTGATCGATGATTCACATGTTTCACAGAACTTCCCCAATCCTTTCAGCACAGTTTCTACTGTAAATGTAAGGCTTGAAGAAGCTGCAAACCTTTCACTGGTTGTTACAAATATGACCGGACAGAAGGTGATTGAAATGAACAAAGGACAGGTTGCTGCCCAGAATCATACTTTCACCATTGATGCTTCTAATCTCCAGTCAGGTATTTATTTCTATACCGTAACTGCAGGTTCAAGCCAGGTTACCAGAAAAATGATTGTTGAGTAAAATCAACATTCCAGATATACAAAGTCCCGCTCTGGTGGGGCTTTTTTTTTGCCTTACATTTTTATTCTGTCTTTTTATGTTGTACATTTACATTTCGCACCTAATCCAATGTTTAACTAAAACTCTTAAAAATGAAAAAATTGTTACTATTAAGCCTGGTTCTTAGCATTGGGATTGTGGGATACAGCCAGAATGTTCCCGGCATTTCCAAAGAACTTCGCAACACAACTACAGAAGGAACCTTTATCAAGGGTACTGACGATGCTACCAATTTCAACAACCCGGTAAACATGTACAGAAATACAGTTGCTTTTGGGCCTTCAGAACACCAAATTGGGATTACCTGGTATGACCTGCTTGGAAACTTCAATACTACGGCAAATCGTTTCTGGAGGTTTGACGATGGTACCATGGCCGGTGTATTTATCTTTGGGCTTGAAGCAGCCGCTTTTCCCGACAGGGGAACCGGTTACAACTATTACAATGGTACTGAATGGGGCCCAGAGCCTACTGTACGTGTTGAGGACATCAGATGTGGATGGCCGAATATTACTGCCTGGGGAACCGGTGGTGAAATAGGAGTAGCCCATAATGGAGTTACAGGACTTGAGATCATCCAGCGTGAAACCAAGGGAACAGGTGACTGGACACAGACCAACTTCCTGGGACCTCCCGGTTTTGAAGACGGCATTACATGGCCAAGGATGGTCTGTTCCGGTGAGAACAATGAATATACCCACCTGCTCGTCAATACAAATGGGGCATATATGGGACAGGGCCGCACTGACGTGTATTCACGTTCAGAGGACGGTGGCGATACCTGGAATCCCCATAATATTGTTATCCCGGGAATGGGCGCTGATGACTACCTCGAAATTACGCAGGATAAAGCTGTAATGGCTTCAAGAGGTAACACCGTTTGTATCCTCTATGTTGATGCATATACCGATTTGTTTTATATGAGATCGGATGACAATGGCGAGACCTGGGAAAAACAGATCGTTTGGGAACATCCCATTCCTTTCTATGACATTAGCATACCTCTTGATTCTTGCTTCATTCCTGACTTCTCGGGAGATATGACCATTGACTATCAGGGTCATGCGCATGTAGTTTTTGGCATCACAAGATATGTAAATGATGGTGGTGGTGAAAATTTCATGGATACCGATCAAAAAAATGATGGTATTGGATACTGGAACGACAATCTGGAACCATTCTCAAACGACCTTAATGCACTTGCTCCCCCTGTGTATGGATTTGCAAATTCTGAAATGATCGAGGATTATACTTACATTGGCTGGATGCAGGATGTAGATGGTGACGACATAGTTACACTGGAGGGAATCATGCTCCTTCGTTCTCATGGAATGTCAACCATGCCAACCATTACTGTTGATGAACAAGGACAGCGCTTTGTGATCTTTGCGTCCAACACCGAAACATTTGTTACAGGAGGCGTTAATTACAAACACCTTTGGGCCAGGGCCTATGCCAATACAATGTGGGGAGAATTTATGGATGTTACCGGAGATATCTCCCACATTTTTCACGACTGTGTTTATCCAATGTTAGGCAAAAGTTCAGATGCTAATATCCACTACATCTATCAGGCCGACGGCGATCCGGGCAATGCACTGGATGGTGACCATGATTATCAGGAAAACCTCTGGATTTATGGGATGTTACCCAAATCCGACCTGATCACAGGTATCAGTGAAGAAGACCTGATCGATGATTCACATGTTTCACAGAACTTCCCCAACCCTTTCAGCACAGTTTCTACTGTAAATGTAAGGCTTGAGGAAGCTGCAAATCTTTCACTGGTCGTTAGCAACGTAAGCGGACAAAAGGTGATTGAAATGAACAAAGGACGGGTCGCTGCCCGGAATCATACTTTCACCATCGACGCTTCTAACCTCCAGTCAGGTATTTATTTCTATACTGTAACTGCAGGTACAAGCCAGGTTACCAGGAAAATGATTGTTGAGTAAAATCAACATTGCAGATATAAAAAGTCCCGCTTTGGTGGGACTTTTTTTTGTCCGGATATATCATCCGGGCATTTTATTTTGTAATTTTACATTTCGCGCTTAATTCAATGTTTAACTAAAACTCTTAAAGATGAAAAAAATCTTACTCTTTTGCCTGGTCTTTGCTTTTGGATTTTCCATGCTTGGCCAGCAGGCACTTCCCTCAAAGGCACTGATCAACAAAGCTGTGAAAGCTGAGTACAAAGCTCCGGTTGAAAGCTACAGTGTTTTTAATAATGAAGTGAACTACACAACACGTGGGACTGCTACATCTCCCAGTGAACATATTATCGGCACCACATGGTATGATTTCTGGACCAACGGTTCGGTAAACAACAGGTTTTATCGTTATGATGACGGCCGCATGGCCGGAGTTTTTACGATGGGTTTTGAAGCCACAGCCTTTCCCGGCAGGGGAACAGGATACAATTATTATAATGGTACTGAGTGGAGCCCGAATCCTACAACAAGAATTGAAACAGTCCGTACTGGATGGCCCAGCTATTCTCCTATCGGAGAAAGCGGTGAAATCGTTCTCTGCCACAATTATCCGACTAACCTCGTGTACAATACCAGGGAAACTGTTGGCTCCGGCAGCTGGTCTGAGTTAACATACCTGGGATCTACGGGACCACCTTCACTGGCATGGCCAAGGATGGTTGTTTCAGGCCCCGATATGATGGATGTGCATATGGTAGCGAACTCTTACGACCCTTATATGGGCATGGAAGCTGCAGTTGTTTATTCTCATTCTCCGGACGGTGGTGATTCGTGGGATATTGAAAATGTATTTCTTGATGGTATGGGCCCTGACGATTATCTTGATATCGGCGCAGATCAGTATGTTTTTGCGTATCCGCAGGGAAACACCATTGCATTCCTCGTTGGAGGCACATGGTATGACCTCTTCATCATGAAGTCAACAGATAATGGGGATACATGGGAAAAGATTGTTGTGTGGGAGAATCCTTATCCCTTCTTTGACTGGAATGTTACCATCACAGATACCTTCTTCTGTATTGATAATTCAGCCAATATTACGCTTGATGCAGATGGTAAATGTCATGTGGTATTTGGTCTCCACAGAGTACTGCATAATGAAGTAGGGACGTCATACTTTCTGTACCCCTACGTTGATGGAATTGGATACTGGAACGAAGACATGGAACCTTTCTCAAACGACGTTGATGCTCTTGCTCCCCCCCAATATGGATATGCTCATTCGGAAATGGTGGAAGATTATAACTATATTGGCTGGATGCAGGATGTAGACGGTGACGGAGAGGTCACGCTTAATACTGATATTTTTTATTATGGCTGGCAGAGAGGACCTTCCGGTATGCCTACGATTACCGTGGATGATCAGGGTCGCAGGTTTGTGATCTTTGCTTCAACAACTGAAACTTACGAAAACGATGTTTATAACTACAAACACCTCTGGGCAAGAGGATATGAGAACGGCATCTGGGGGGAGTTCCTGGATCTTTCAGGTGATATTACGCATATTTTCGATGAATGTATTTATCCGGTGCTGGCACATACATCCGACGAAAATATCCATTATATCTACCAGGCAGATATTACCCCGGGTTGCGCCGTGATGGATAACCATGCTTACCAGGAAAACTTTGTCTATTATGGACAACTGCCAAAATCCGACCTGCTGACAGGCATTGAAGATGAGCTGACACAGACCAATAATCTGACAGTTGAGCAGAATTACCCCAACCCTTTCACCAATAACACCAATATCAAAGTTCGCCTTGAGCAGCCTGGAACACTGATGGTGGAAGTGGTGAATGTAACGGGTCAGAAAGTCATGAGTGTAAACAAAGGCTACCTCGCTGCAGGCACACATTTTGTGAAACTGGATGCCTCAAAGCTTGATGCAGGCGTTTACTTCTACACAGTGATCAACGGAACCGACCAGGTGACCAGGTCGATGATTGTGGAGTAGCGCTTCTATATTGTAAATTATTAACAAGGGTTTTCAGGCTTATCAGGCCTGGAAACCCTTTTTTGTAAACCCAAAGCTGATCATTGTAAGTTAATACCTGCCCTTTATTTGACAAGCTTGCTGTTTTTATATTAACTTTAGAATCTAAAATATTTTTTATTGTCTTATTAATACAGCATAATATGAAGAAGTTCCTCAGCCTGGCAATCCTGATGGCCATGTTCATCACTGCCTATTCCCAGAGTATTCCTTCCTTTGATCAGTCAAAACTGAATGATTCCCGCAAGGCAGTATTTATGCCTGCCAATGATGTGATCGTAAATGCACCTGTAAATCTCCAATCGGGTCCGAGGGCAATGGCTCCGAGCGAAACCATCATCGGGGATACCTGGTATGACCTGCAAACCAATAAATCGGTTCAGAACAGGATTTTCCGATACGATGATGGTACTATAGGTGCCACATGGACTAAGGGTAATGAGGCCACAGCCTTTCCCGACAGGGGAACCGGGTATAACTTCTATAATGGAACGGAATGGGGTACCAATCCCACGGGAAGGATCGAATCTCTGCGTTGCGGATGGCCTTCATACAGTCCGCTAGGAACAGATGGTGAACTTGTGATCTCCCATGATTTTGGGGCGAAAGTTCTAATTCTCAATCAACGTGAAGTAAAAGGCAGCGGCAACTGGGAAGAATCAACTTTTTCATATTCATCCGGCCCCCCGGCACTGTCATGGCCCAGGCATATCACCTCCGGGCCTGATCATAACAATATTCATTTGCTGGTGAACAGCGCTGAGGAGGAGTATATGGGCATGACCTCGGCTACCGTTTATTCCCGCTCAACCGATGGAGGAGTAAGCTGGGATATTGAGAACATGATCATTGATGGTATGGGAATTGATGACTACCTTGTAATTGCCGCTGACGAATATGTTTGGGCAGACCAGGTGGGCGATAATATCGCATTTCTTGTCATGGGAATCTGGCATGATATGTTCATGATGAAATCTGCCGATAATGGAGAAACCTGGGAGAAAACCGTGATCTGGGAGCATCCCTATCCTTTCTTCGACTGGAATACCACCATTACAGATACTTTTTTCTGCATGGACCAGTCAGCCTCCATTGCCCTGGGCCCCGACGGTAAGGCCCACGTTGTCTTCGGCATTAGCAGGGTGGCACACTTTGAAGTTGGTAACACCTATAACTATTGGCCTTATGTGGAAGGCATCGGCTATTGGAACGAAGACATGGATGCATTCTCAGATGATTTGGATGCACTTGCACCACCTCAATACGGCTATGCCAACTCCGAAATGATTCTGGATTATAACTACATCGGATGGATGCAGGATGTGGATGGGGACGGAGAGGTCACCCTCACGGATGATATTATGTCATACAGGTCATTGGGACCCTGTACCATGCCTTCTATTGCTGTTGATGAATTAGGGCAGGTTTTCGTCTTATTTGCCGCCACCACTGAAACATACATTATTGAAAACTACAACTATAAACACATTTGGGCACGTGGAATGAAGAATAATGCATGGTATGAATTTCTTGATCTGTCTGATAATATCGTGCACATCTTTGATGAATGTATCTATCCGCAACTTGCAAGCAAAACCGACGGGAACATACATTATATCTATAATGCTGATATCACCCCGGGTCTTGCCCTGGATGATGATCATGCTTACCAGGATAATTGGATTACTTACGCGATGTTGAGCAAACCAGAATTGATCCCGGTCGGAATAGAAGAAGGAGTGCAAAGTCTTGATGCCGGAAAGGTCTCTCAAAATTATCCCAACCCGGCTGCTTCTTATACTTCATTCAGGGTGGAGCTGGAGTTTGCAGCGCAACTCAGCATGGAACTCACTAATATTGTAGGCCAGGTAGTGATGACCATGGATAAAGGATATGTGCATGCCGGTTCCCATGAATTTAAGATAGATGCTTCAGGCCTGGATGCAGGGATCTATTTTTATACTGTGAACGCAGGGGAAAGCAGGGTGACAAAGAAGATGATAATACAATAATTCTCTAAGAGTAAACACATAATAAATATTAATGTTAAACTAAAGCTATTTGATATGAACAGAACATTACTTTTTGCTGCATTGCTATGTATAAGCCTGGCAATCAGCGCACAGAACATTCCAACTGTCGAAAAATCTTTACTGGAAACAGAGGTAAAAGTTGAGTATCGAATGCCCGATCATACGACCAACCCCTTTATGAATAATGAGGTGAGCCTGGTAAGTAATAAGGGTATGCTTACTCCTCTGGAGACTGAACTGGGTGAAACCTATTATGATCTGCAGTCAAACTCCAGCTTAAATAACCGTTTCCAGGTTTGGGATGATGGGACCATGGCTGCGGTCTGGACAAGGGGAATGGAAGCTGCTGCATTTTCCGACAGGGGAACAGCCTACAATTATTTTAACGGATCAGAGTGGGGCCCATGGCCTACAGTCCGGCTGGAAGATCGCCGTTGTGGCTGGCCAAATATAGCAGCCTGGGGTGAAACGGGGGAGATTGCAGTTGCGCACAATGGCCTTGAAGGCCTCGAGTGGATGCAAAGAGAAGTAAAAGGCACAGGTGCCTGGACACAAACCAATTTTCTCGGCCCCGCCGGAATTGAAAACGACATTACCTGGCCCAGGATGATCACTTCAGGTGAAAACAATGAGTATATTCACCTTTTTGTGAATTCATATGTAGAATATATGGGCCAGGCCAGCGCATTGTTATATTCTCGCTCTGATGATGGAGGGCTTACATGGGATCCTCATAATATAATCCTTGATGGAATGGGAGAAGACTATTATACTGATATCGGTGCAGATAATTATATATTGGCAGCACAGGGCAGTACAGTAGTATTACTGACCGGCGAGCAATGGTATGATCTTTTTATGATGAAGACAGATGATAATGGCGAAACCTGGGAAAAAACGGTTATATGGGAACATCCCTACCCCTTCTGGAATTGGGATGTTACCATTGCAGACACATTCTTCTGCGTTTGTCGTGCTTCAAATATAGCCCTTGATAACACAAATAAAGCACATGTCGTTTTTGCCATAAACAGGGTTGCTCATTTCGAGGTAGGGGGTACATATAATCTCTGGCCTTATTACGATGGCATTGGATACTGGAACGAAGACATGGATGCTTTCTCCGATGACCTGAATGCACTTGCTCCACCGCAATATGGATATGCGAATTCTGAAATGATCGAAGACGTCAATTACATTGGATGGATGCAGGATGTAGATGGTGATGGCCAGGTTACCTTAAATACAGAGCTCATGTATTATCAGCAGCATGGCCCCTCAACCGTTCCAAGCATTGGTATTAATGAGTTCGGGAATATATATGTTATCTATTCTTCAACTACTGAAACCTATGAAAATGATGTATACAATTACAAACATCTCTGGATAAGGTCGTGTGAGAATGGTATGTGGGGAGATTTCCTTGACCTTTCTGCTGATATTACGCATATTTTTGACGAATGTTATTACCCGGTAATTGGAAAAGTTACCAATAGCGCCGTACATTATATTTATAATGCTGATATCAGCCCCGGCCTTGCATGGAGTGATGATCATGCCTGGCAGCAGAACCGCATCATTTACGGCATGCTTGATGTTCTACCCGGAATTGGAGAAAATGGGAATGAAACAGGTAATATTTCTGTTGAGATCCACCCAAATCCGGCCAGCATGCTTGCAAATATTAAAGTCAATCTGAAAACACAGGCAGAGATTATTGTTTTGCTTACGAATATGACCGGCCAGGTCGTAAAAGAAGTGAAGAGGGGCGTCCTGAACCATGGATCAACAAATATTGGCATTGACGTAAGCGGCCTGCCTGCAGGTACGTATATCTGCACCGTGAAAGCTGATGATGAATTTGTAACGCAGAAGTTGATTGTGCGGTAGGAGGTACGAGATGCGCGGTACGGGGTATAAGGATCTTATAAAAGAACTTTATATCCCGAATTTTTATTAATTGCCTGGAAGTTTTTTTTGCTAAAAAAGAAAAGAGCCATCTGGTCACGACAGCTCCTTTCAAATAAACAAAACCAAATCTTTATAAGGCAATTTACTAATAGCAAAAAGGGTGCCATTATGTTAAGTTGCACTTAAACAGTCATTTTGATTTTTGGGTTTTATGTTTATTTCTCTATTTTTTGGAAAAAGATTCCC
>JABMQZ010000237.1 GCA_013202965.1 Bacteroidota bacterium
AAAATCAGGGGAGCTTATTAGGAAACCTCGCGGCAAGCCACGAGGAATCATTTGATTGAAGGGCAAAATTAGATATATTGAATTGCATTTCATAAGAAAAATAATTATTTATTTTCACTCAAAATAGATTTTTATCCCCGATGTATTATTCATCTTTTCTACCTTTGCAAATTATATTAAAATTCCATCAATATGCAGGCATTAATCGACGGATCGAGGCTCATGACGGAAGCCCTTATCAGAGCAGGCGCGGAGGTATTTATCGGCTACCCGATCACCCCGGCCAACAACCTTTACCTTTTCTCGGGAAAGCGATTTAAAACCTTTCTGGCCGCTCCTGATGAGATCACCACTTTGCAATGGATGAGCGGTTTTGCCACTGCAGGGAGATTGCCGGTAACAGCCACTTCCTTCCCGGGTTTCGCACTGATGCTGGAATCTATCAACATGGCTTACATGATGGAGCTGCCGATGGTGATCGTCCTGGTCCAACGACTGGGGCCTGCCACAGGAACAGCCACCTGCGGAGCCCAGGGAGATATTACACTCCTGCAGGGCATGCTGTCGGGAGGATATTCCATTCCAGTGATCAGCACTTCCGAGGCAACAGATTGCTGGGAAATGGCTGAGGAGGCATTGAAAACAGCCGTAGAATTACGCACTCCTGTTATCCTCCTCACTTCAAAAGAAGAGGTGATGACACAATTCAGTTATGATCTGGACACACTGAAAGAAATTACTCCTGTTGTAAGAAGACATTACACATCGGAAGAAAAATTCATTCCTTACAAAAGAGATCATAGAGGAGTTCCGGAATTTCTTTCCGTAAGCAATAACAAACACCAGGTGAGGTATACGGCTTCAACGCATAATCAGAAAGGCATTCTGGAAGGCATCTCAGCCGAGGCCCTTGCCAACACACTCAGCATCCATGAAAAGATAGAAAAAAACAGCAATTCCTATTTGCATTTTGAGTATCAGAAAGAGGAAGGGAGCAAGATACTACTGGTATCCTATGGCATCACAGCCAATGCAGTCAGGGAAGCGGCTGTTAACCTAAGAAAGGAAGGTATGGCTGTTTCCGTCTTAATCCCGAAGACCTTGCTCCCGATACCGGACATCTACCTGAATATCATGGAAGAATATAATAACATTGTAATCGCGGAGGAAAATTATCCCGGGCTTTATAAAAAACTGCTTTTCGGGGCCAGGGCACCGAAAAACGTGCATTCTGTTAACAAGATCGGTCACATGATAGACCCATCGGAAATCATTGAGGAGGTGAAGAAGCATGGAAACTAAATTTATCAACAGCCAGACATTGCCTTTCTGTAAAGGCTGCGGGCATACCACCATCACACAGAATACAGAAAAAGCCCTTCGGAAGATCGGCCTCAAGCTGCTGGATGTGGTACTGGTAACAGATATCGGATGTCATGGCATCATCGACAAGGCCTTTGATACCCATACGGTTCATGGATTACACGGAAGGTCAGTTGCGCTGGCTTCCGGCGTTTCTGCAGGACTGAATAATCCGGAAAAGAAGGTCATCGTATTTATCGGGGATGGCGGGGCCACCATTGGCATGCAACACCTGCTGAATGCTGCCCATAATGGGTATAATATGACAGTGGTGATCCACAATAATATGCTGTACGGCATGACCGGAGGCCAGCCCAGCGAATTTACGCCGGAAGGCTTTAAAACCCCAACGCTTACTGAAGGAGCCGAGCAAGCGGGTTACGATATCTGTACCTTGCTTACAGCTGCCGGAGCAAGTTATGTGAGCCGCATCAGCGGGATTGGTGATATCTCCGATAAGCTGGCAGAGGCATTCTCAAGAAAGGGATTTTCACTTGTTGAGGTGATGGAAGTGTGCCCTTCATACGGTGTGAAAAGCAATCCCGGCATGAAACTCAGTAAACTCATTGAGGAAGCAGGGCTTGAAACCAAGGTTTATGTTGACAGGGAAGTGAAGGCGTATGAGACTAAAATACGGGAAGGCCTGCCGGGGCTATTATCTCCTGCCCTTACTATCGAAAGCGAATTTCCGCATACACTGGAAAATCCGGTCCGTCTATTCCTGAGCGGAACGGCCGGAGAAGGCGTGCAATCTGCTGCTGAATTGTTTATCCGGGCCGGGATGAGATGCGAATTACAGGTGACCAAAAAAGGAAGCTATCCTGTGACTGTTGGAGTTGGATTCTCTGCCTCACACATCATTTTATCGCCTGAACCCATACTGTATACCGGGGCACCTGAGCCTGATGTGGTAATCGTTACTTCAGAAGACGGGCTGAAATTTGCACAGAAGCTTATCGATAATATGCAGAACGACAAGCTGCTGATCATCGACAGCACCCTTAGTGTTCCTGAAACAAAAGCCAAAGTGATCGTACATCATTTCCGTGAACGTGCCGGTGGGCGGAATGCCATGATCATGGCCTTATTTGAATACCTTAAGCAATACAGGATCATTCCCATGGAAGCCCTTATGAAACAATTCATGAGCAGCAAGATCTCTGCTAACACCAAGCTCAAAACTTTGATTGAGGAAACGTTTGAGATAGAAGGGTGAGCATTGGGATGTTAATGACAAAACAAAACCTGATACGTATTATGATCCTACACCTGAGAAATAGCGCATTAACTGTATCCATCCGCAAAGCAGAGGTTTTTACAAAAGTTTAAGCCTTATGGATTCGAGCTTGTTTTATTAATACCGACGTATCCAGATCCGTCATTTTATCAAATAAAATGTTCCCCTGGCCTGAATGGTAGTTGTAATCTTATTCCCCTTCTCTAAAACCCCCAGGTATTTATTTATTTCATTGATGTGAGCACCCAGTATCCCGGATAGATCATCAAGGGTACACGGGCGCCTGGCAATGGTTTCCAGAATGGCAGTTTCCATATCCTCACGATACGATTTTACTTCTTTTCTTTTGGGGACAGCCGCAATGACCTCCACATTATCAAATCCCAGGAAGTCTGCAATACCCCTTAACTCAGCCTGTGTTGCGGGGTGAATATTCTTCACCACCCCGGGTCTGTCCAGGGTATTTAACTGTACGCTGTCCGGCTTGATCTGTTCAATGGCATCTTTAAGGCAGATCAGATCTTTTTCCTCATTATTATACCCGGGAAGTATAAATATTTCGAGCCAGATCTTCCCTGAAAATTCTTTCCTGAAATCAACAATTCCTTTTATATACTCCGCCAGCTGTAAAGAAGAATGCGGCCGGTTTAGTTTTTGAAATGATGCATTCAATGCAGCATCTATAGATGGAAGAACAACATCTGCCATTAAGAGTTCTTCCCGTAACTGTTTTGATGACAGCAAGGTTCCATTGGTTAAAACAGCAATCGGGATATCAGGTTTTATTTTTTTTAAAAGCTCTATTACATCGCCGATCCTGGAATTCAAGGTAGGCTCCCCTGAACCCGAAAAGGTAATATAATCCGGATCAGGATTCCCTTCAAAGTAGTGTTCCAATTCTGCCTTTAGCTTGTCAAAAAGAATATATTCTTTCCGATCAGTTGTTGATTTTGTCGTTGCTCCGCATTCACAATAAACACAATCCAAAGTGCATACCTTGTAAGGGACAAGGTCAATACCGAGCGACATACCCAGACGACGGGAAGGGACAGGGCCAAAAAGGTATTTATACATGAATTTTGTCTTTAATCATACGCCAGCCTGGTTTTTTCATCTGTCATTGTTGGACGAATAATATCATCCCATTCCGGAGACTCCCAGGTGCAAAGATTTGTATGTGTGAGCAGATATTTCTGAGGGATGGGATGTGTTCCAACAACCACCTTCATCTTATATTTATCCTCAATAAATTTCTGAAAGTGATCAATATAAGGACATGGGGGATAACCCACTACAAAACCAGTGGCAAAATGAACAACCTCAGCACCATTTTTTTCATTTCTTCCGGGGCATATTCGATATTTCCTCCGGGGCATCCTCCACAGGAAGTATAGCCTACCAGTTCCACATCCTCATCCTTAGCATAAATATCAAACGCACCTTCACGATTTTGCAATGCCCTGAAACATTTACCACCTGCACAATTGCGGTATCGGTCGCAAATGATGATCCCGATTTTGGTTTTCTTTTTCATAATACATATTATTTATTCTATTATTTGAATGAACCTCCTCGGAGGAGGCTGCCTCAAAACTCGATCCCTTTTCTGGCCTCTATTCCTTTCTGGTAATAATGCTTAATTTCTTTCATTTCTGTCACCAGGTCAGCGGCCTCAATGATCTCCTCCGGTGCATACCTTCCGGTAAGAACAAGTTCCAGGCCTTGTGGTTTTTCCCTGATTAAAGCAAGTAACTCATCTAGCTCTATTAACTTATAATAAAGGGCAATGTTTACTTCATCAAGGATAATCAGATCATGTTTGCCATTTTTTATGATTCGCCGAATTTCATTAAAGCCTTTTCTCGCTGCTTCTTTGTCTTCAAGCGTTGGAGTATCAACAATAAAACACCCCAGGCCATATTGTTTAACTGAAATATTCTTCAAATCCCGGGCAATGAGCCCGAGTTCATTATATGCCTGCCCTTTGATAAACTGCCCGATAAAAACTTTCAATCCTGCACCCGATGCTCTCAGGGCAAGCCCAAGGGCAGCTGTTGTTTTTCCTTTACCGTTTCCGGTATAAACATGCACATAGCCCCTCATGATATAGTATTACACTTTTGCTAAAGCTTGTTTCAGATCATCAATCAGGTCTTCAACATTTTCAATCCCCACTGAATACCTGACCAATCCGTCGGTGATATTTGCCGCCAGTTTATTTTCCTTGGACACAGCAGCATGGGTCATGGAAGCCGGATGTTGTATCAATGTTTCAACTCCTCCGAGCGAAACGGCCAGCGTTGCCAGATGTACGCTATCCATGAGGGTTTGACCGGCTTCATAGCCCCCTTTCAATCCAAAGCTGAGCATGCCCCCGAATCCACTCATCTGTTCTTTTGCAAGTTCATATTGGGCAAATGATTTCAGTCCGGGGTATTTAATCCATTCGATCTTGGGATGGTTTTCGAGATATTCTGCAACCTTCATAGCACTATCCTGTGCTTTATCTATTCTCAATGATAAGGTCTTCACACCCCTGATGACCATATAAGCCTGATGAGGATCCATATTCCCGCCCATATAGATCATGGTTTTGCGGAGTATATTATAAAGTGCTTCTTCTTTTGCAACAATGATACCGCCTACAATATCTGCATGGCCATTGATGAATTTTGTTAAGGAGTGCAATACAATATCAGCCCCCAGGTCGAGAGGTTTTTGCAGATAAGGACTGCAAAATGTATTATCCACACATACCAGGATATTGTGCTTATGGGCCAGTTCAGAAACCTTTTTAATATCAGTAAGCTGGATGGTTGGGTTTGCCGGGGTTTCAAGGTAAATAAGTTTGGTATTTGGCTGAATTGATTTCTCCAGCAAATCAATATCAGAAGTATCAATGTATGAATACTCTACACCAAATTTTGAAAAATGTGCTTCCATCACACCACGGCTAGGGCCATACACCGCCCCGGTACTTATCATGTGGGCGCCCTGTTCCAAAATTGACATATACACCGTTGAAACAGCTGCCATCCCTGAAGCCAGGGCAATGCCCCCAAAGCCATTCTCAAGCTCGGCCAGCTTATTCTCCAGTACTTCAATGGTTGGATTCCCTATCCTTGTATAGATATATCCTTTCTCCTTGCCGGAAAACAGATCAGCACCATGCTTCGCATTTTTAAAGAAAAAAGTAGAAGTCTGATAAATTGGTGTTACTGCACTTCCTAATACATCCTGATAATCACCGGCGTGAATTAATTTCGAATTAAATCCTAATTTTTTTGTATCCATTGTTATTGATTTTTATTTTTTAAATATGCTTCTAATTTATTAAGTATTATCTCTGGAATTTTCATTGGCTTACGCGTATTGGAATCTACAAAAACCAATGTGCTGTTTGCTATGTTGATAATCTCATCATCCTGGTTTATAACTTCATGCTGAAATTTCATTCTGGTTTTGGGTAATTCTAACAGCCTTGTTCTGATTGTAATGAGATCATCATAATAGACAGGCTTAATGTAGCTGATATTCATTTCAATAACCGGCAAAATAATATTTTTACTTTCCAATTCCCTGTCACAGATCCCAACTTTTCGCAGAAGTTCTGTTCTGCTGATGTGATAGTACCTGGCATAATTTCCATGATATACGTATCCCATCTTGTCAACCTCATCATACCTGACCTGAATTTTATTTTCAGATGTTATCATTGGCTTCAATTCATCATATTATAAAAACCAATCAGGATCAATATACCTGCTAAGACTTTCCCCATAAGTATCAATACGCTTATTCTTGTCAACCTTGAAAGTAATTCTTTCACCATATGCTCTTGAAATAATAATGAAAGACTCATCAACGCCATTCTCCAACCTAATATACCTGGCCAAAGAATCACCCTTTTTAATATTCAGGCATTCATGGCATATGGGACAAAAGAAATCTACAATTTCACCTGTCTCAACTGTTAATGAAGGACTTAGGGCAACTGTGTAATTCCCAATATCTTCGTGTAATAACACCAGGCCTATTTTGTTCTTACTGGATTTCGCCGATAAAATGATATTGTTGTCGGCATTGATGGCACCCCGGCAATGCGGGCATAAATATGTAACTTCCATAATTTTAGTGTTTTATTTTTCAATAGAAGATTTCAATATTCCGGATTCTATAGTAAAAAGTTTATAATCTGATTTATTGTTTTCCCATTCATCAGCAATCCAATGCACATGCTTTTTTAAAATATTAATAACTTCTTCCGGATACTTCACGGAGATCTGAACAGGAACAAAATGTTCGTTTATCATTTTGATGTTTTTACCAAAACGCATAGAAACTAACACATTAACTCCTTTTCCTTTCAGGAAATCAATGATGGCATTCCCCTTTTTCACAGATCCATGTGTATGTTTTTCGTCCAATAATTTGAATTGATTAATCTCTTCAGATATTTGTTCCAGGCACCCATCCTTCAATTCATATATGATGTACTTATCAGCATCGCCAAAGTGTTTTTTGACAAACTGATTATCTTTATTTACTGCAAAAGCAAAGCGTAGGTTCATATTATAGTTTTTTAACAGCCTTTAATAATCTTACATAATTCCTGAAATAGAATGACTCCGTAAAATCCCCAAAACCATTCTCTCCCAGTATTTTTTTCCAATCTTTTTCGATAAAATCAAAGGCATATTTGCATTCGATGGTTTTAAATAAGAAGCGATGGTGAAAAGGCATTTTTTTCATGTCAAATTCCGAGAAGTCGAGCATTAGAAAGCTGCCTCCTGGCTTCAGGTGCTTCAATACATTATCGATCACTGTTTTTCTAATTTCATGCGGAAAGCCATGGATCACGAAGCTGATCAGTATTTTATCGAATTGCTGAGCCAGGTCGAAAGAAGTATCAGCCCGCTGCCTGATAAACCGGGCCCTTGGTTCATCTGAGAATTTTTTTATGAACTGCTTTTCCATGATCTCCGACACATCCATACCGGTAATTCGTCCTTCTTCAGACAGATATGATGCCATGAGCGCAGCATTCCGTCCTGTTCCGCAACCCAGATCCAGGATTGAATCTCCGGGCTTGATGTCCATATCTTTTACAGCTTTTATAATAAACCTCCTGTACAGGCCAAAAGAAACAGCATTCATGAGCTTATCATAGTGCTTTGCCGTGAAAGGCTTGAGCTCTACTCCTGAATCAGGATATATTTTCCCTCCCATGATCAAATAATTATAAATCTATTATTCATTATGTATTTAGCTAATGTCTGCATTTTAATTTGATTATAAAATAAAGGGATGATAATATTGTTGCCATATATAAAATAAAGAATACAGGGTAACCGAATTGCATTATCATCCAGCCTCCCAGCAAAGGGAACAGGGCCGGTAAAATATTTCCGGCTCCGGCAATACCAGTATATAGTGCCCGGTTAGTGGTGCCGGACACCTCCAGCAATACTCCATTCATGCTTATGCTGTATGTCGCAAAGACGATCCCACCTATAAAAAAGACCAGGTTTAAAGGAGGAGAATCGCTGGCAAGGAGCAGAAACAAAGGTATAACAAAAGCGAGGGCAACATTGAGAAAAAGTAAATTACGATACCTGAATTTACGGGCGAATACAAAAAGCAACAAGCCCATAAATACACTCCCAATTACCTTATACAATAAAAAGCCGGCAGTATCACTGCTATGGGTATCAAAATTTTCCCTTGCATATAAAATAACAAAGGGCAAGAGCCCGATACTGATTCCCATGGTATTAATAAATCCCAGGAAATGTCCAAGCTGTTGGTTCTCATTTAATTCAGATTTGATCAGACGAACAAAATGTCCGGGGTTTTTCACTTTTAGTCTTGAAGGAGTCACTTCCTTCAGGTTCCAGAAACCGAGTGATGCAATTGCCAGTGCAATGAAACCGATAAAAAACATATGGGCATAGTTCAACGGGTATTCGTCAGCTGTAAGTACAAACCTGGCCAGAAAAACCGAACCCAGCAATATCATCCCGGTAAACACCTGGCGAACAGAGAAAAAAGGTTTTCGCGAATGTTCAGCAATTGATTTCCCAAGGATATCGGTATAACTGATGTTGGCAAATGCACCCCCAAGCGAAAACATGCTTATCAGGATAAAGATCAGTAATATCCGATAGTCGTCACCAAAGTATGAATTAAAATATAGTATGATTCCGATAAATAGTAAAGCGAAAATGCGTGAGTTAATTCCAAGCAGGAGAAATTTTTTCTTGTAAGCATAGTTGCTGATAAAGGGTGCAAAGATCAATTGGGTGAAACTGGATCCTCCCAGCATGATGGCCGTCAGGATCCCGATATGCATGGCTGTACCTCCGGAATCAACCATCATAGCCGGGATAACCGTATCAATATCAATGAAGTTTTGGGCCAGGGCAAGGAAGCCTGCATGCCAAAGCAGCGAACGAAAATTGCTTTTTGATATGGCTTGTGTTATTTTCATTCTTTACTCAATTACACCTTCTAAGCAGGACAAATTAATTGTGTTTATGTTCAGAATTTTTTCAGCTTCCCCTCCTTATAAGCTTCCCAGGCCTGTCTCACTGTCATGTCGCCGGCACCGACATAAATGTCGATCCTTGCTTTCTTCAGAACTGATGCCGCATTACCCCCGGGACCATTACCGGTGATCAGTACCTTCGAATCAAGCCCAAACAATACCTGTGCAGTTTTCGGCCCGGCACCATGCGCATCATTTGATGACGAGCGATTATCATGTGGTTTCAATTCATCATGTTCTTCATCATAAATTAAAAAGAATTCTGTTCTTCCAAAGCGGGGGTCCATCATCGAATCCCATTCTGTTCCTTTTGTAGTAAATGCGATTTTCATTTTGAATAATTAATTAATTGTTTGTTTTATTTTATTCCAGCTATCAACGATCATCTGCTTCAAGCCGTTCTTATCGTATTCTATTATTGTCTGACCATTCGTCATGGCCTTTGTAAATTGCTCATCATAGGGAAGGTTTACGATATGAAGGATGTTTTTTTCCCTGAGAAAAGTTTCAATCTCCTGCGTAACTTTTTCATTTATATCGGATTTATTGATGATGCATCCGGCTTTCAGATTGAACTTTTTCACCAGTTCATATACCCGCTTCAGGTCATGTAAACCCGAAACAGAAGGCTCTGTCACCAGGACTACGAAAGACGCTCCCGAAAGCGAAGAAACCACCGGGCAGCCAATCCCGGGAGATCCGTCCACAATGATATATTCCTTGTTTGTTTCTTCAGCCAGGCGTTTTGCTTCATTTTTAACTTTTGCCACCAGCTTACCGGAATTATCCGCACCAATACCCAGTTTTGCGTGTACCATGACGCTCCCGGTCTTTATTGAAGAGAGATACCATTTCCCCACATTCATGCTCACATTTTCGATGGTGTCTGTCGGGCAGATGCGGGCACAATAACCACATCCCTCACAACTCAAGGAATCAACGATATGCATGCCGTCAATTACACTGATGGCATCGAAACGGCATATTTCTGCACATTTTCCACATTGCGTGCAGTTGTCCGTATGGATCTTTGCAAGTTCACCACTATAAAAATCCTCAGCCCGGGCAAAATCCGGTTGCAGCAAGAGGTGCATGTCTGCTGCGTCCACATCACAATCTGCCACAACAATATCAGATCCGCCCAGGTAAGCAAATGAGGCCGTTAAGGAAGTTTTTCCTGTTCCGCCCTTACCCGATATGATCACAATTTCTTTCATTGCACACCTCCTTGCTTCAATTTCCTGAGGTATGCGATAATTTTATCAAGTTCCTGCTTTACTTCCGGCACTTCATTATAGATCAGTTTTCCTTCCGAATACAAGACCGCAATTTTTCTGTCATTGGGAATTTTAGCCAATACCGGGATGTCTTCATCTTCACAATAATGAAGCACTTCATCATTGCCAATACCATGGCGATTTACAACAACACCAAAGGGCTTCTTCAATTCTTTCATTGTCTCCACTGCAAGTTTCAGATCATGAAGGCCGAAAGGAGTTGGTTCGGTGACAAGAATAACAAAATCAACATCTTTGGTCACTTCAATAACCGGACAGGATGTTCCGGGCGGGGAGTCATAGATCCTGATGATATCATCCGGAAAATGCTCATCTACATATTCATGGCTTTGTTTGATGAGGGGTACCGCCTGTTCTTCACCAATATCAAGCCTGCTTTCGATAAAGCTTAGCTTGTCATTCCGGAGATGCTTCAGCATGCCCATTTTTTTGGGGACCATCGGCAGGGCATCGGTAGGGCATAATTCGGAGCAGGCATAGCAGCCATGGCATAATTCAGGAAACACCATGATCATTTCCCCAAGCTGTATCACCGCATGGAAATTACATACTTCCTGGCAAATTCCGCATAGCGTGCACTGATCTTCTTTCCATACCGGCACCATTTTATATTTTTCTTCCTCATGAACCGCCATAGCGTTGATGAACAAACCCGAATTTGGTTCTTCAACGTCAAGATCAGATAAAACGACTTCTTCTTTTTCTGCCAGGTATGCTGAGAGGTTGACCGACAAAGTTGTTTTCCCCGTGCCTCCTTTACCGCTGGCAATGGCAATTTTCATGACTGGCAGTTCTAGTGGTCACAGAGGTTATCTCCGGTTTCAAGCTGATCGCTGAAATAATGCTCAACAAGGGTTTCCGGGTCTTCAGAGTTGACTCCGATAAACACCTCTATCCTGTGCTGATTAAAGATATCCTGGGCTTTCATCCCCATGCCACCTGCGATGATCGTACTCACCCCTTTAGCAGCAAGAAAGCGGGGATATGTGCCCGGCTGATGAACAGGCGGCGTCACGTATTCGACATCCATAACTTTTTGATTCTTGGTTTCAACAATCGCAAATTTTTCGGAATGTCCGAAATGAACACATAACTTTCCATTAATAGTTGGAACTGCAAATAGCTTTTTCATATATACTAAATGATTTTTACTAATAATTACTGAGTGGCTTAAATACTATCATAAACAACTAACACCAAGGCCCCGTTTTTTGATTCAAATGGGCCATGTTCATCCCTTGGGGAAAATATCTGGTATGAGCCAGCAGAATAACTTTCTCCTGCACTTTCATATTCTCCTTCAATAAGGAAATTTTGCTCTGTAGTAAGATGAGAATGAGGTGCCATAAAAAAGCCTTTAGGTAATTTCAGCAATACTGTCTTTGCGTCTTTACTATCCCTTAACACCTTTGCCATTGTTCCCTGCGGATATCCATTTGCAACTTCCCAATGCTCATCGTCAAATAAATTTATTATTTTTTTCATACTTAGAATTTTTATGGTTTAACATCAATGTAATAGCATCACCATGATCAAAGCCCTGTGATCACAGCTTTACATGCTCATAGATTTATTTCCTCAATAATTCTTCTCTTATCATGGTATGCCCACAATCCGGGCATTTGATTGTTGTACATTTTTCACCCTGTTGATGGGGTATTTTTTTACCACATTTGGCACAAACACAAAAGCCACCCGTACCAAGAGCACCACCTTTATTGCGGCCTTGTCCACCACCCCGGCTCAATCCCTGGCCTTGTCCCCGGTGTAGTCCTTTACCTGAATTATTCATTTTTTTATATTTTAAGTGATTTTATAATCCTTTATACCATATGATACCCGAATAAGACTTTTATGGCACTACCAATAATATTAGTAACATTATCTTTCCGGGCGACCTTAATTTCTTCCAGCCTATCAGTTCCTAAAAAATGAAGCAGGCATTTAAATGCCTGCTTCATGCTGTTCACTTCCCCTTTTTCAACTCAGCAAGTTGTTTCTCAAGAGACGCTAATTGTTCTTTCAGTATCCTGGCTTCATTTTCAAGCAAGGTTTCCTGAGAAACATCCGGAACAGCTTCATCAGAAAAACGGCCATACTCTTGTCCGTGCCGATATCCCATACCTCTTCCGTACCCATATCCCCTACCGTACCCGCGGCCATACCGACGGCCAGCACGAGAGTCAAAACCACCGGGTATCATTTCATAACCCGGACGGTCGTTACCGGTACAAAATCCTAATCGTCTTCCTGTCATTGGGCCACTTCCGTTAGGCCCGGTTCTGTCACCTCTTGGCATAATTACCTCCTTTTTTATTAAATTTACCTCTACAACAATTTCCATGTCCGAAGCCTCCTGCATGGTTCAGCAGGTTTTTTGAATGGCATTCAGGACATTCATTCATTGGTGTATCTATATTTATTTTGAACATATACCCGCAATCCATACAGCGAATAATATTATAGCGAAAATGCACATTTCCCCCGTTGATGGTAAGCCGTTTACCCTGGAAAAGGAATGCTGCCATCTTATTTCTGGCCTGTTCTACCAATCTGCTGAATGTAGAACGTGATATTTCCATTTCATCAGCAGCTTCTTCATGCGACATGCCCACATAGTCTGCCAATCGAACCGCTTCATACTCATCGAGGCTGAGCAATATCTGATCCAGCTCCGCTCCCGGAACCCCTACGGGTTTAAACTCGGTATATAAAGGCGGTTCACGAACTATCCTGTTGCTTTTCGGACGGGGCATATGCTAATTATATTAATTTACGCCACAAAGATAATGCACATATGTGCATAATGCAAGAAAAAAAAGAAATTTATTTAGGAATGGAATGAATATTCGGAGTCAATGCGGATACTTGTTACTTGTTACTTCATCTTCGCCAAGGCTTCGATGAACAAAGTGGTCACTGGTAACGAGCAGTTAAAAACAAACGACCTGAAATGAGCACAGGATAATGAACAATCTAAGCTTGTCCGGATGGTATATATTCAGTAATTTTGACTTTAACTAAAACCATTCTCCAATGACAAAAAGAATTCTGATATTATACCTGGCATTTCTACCCTGGACTTTGTCCTTCGCACAACAAAGCTTCCAGAATGTAACCACTTCAATGGGTATCTATGGCCAGACAGGCCTGGGGCATGGTGTGGGCTGGGGAGATATCGACAATGATGGTGACCCCGACCTTGGGCTTTCCAACCAGGAAGGTGATGGGTTCTGGTTTTACCTGAATGAAGGAAACCACTTTACAAACATCACGGCTTCAGGCGGATTAAGTGGCCTGGGGGGAAATAAAATTATTATTGCGGAGGTAACGGGCGATGATTACAATGACCTGATCTTAAGAACAAGGAGCGGAACCCAGTATTTATTTGAAAGTAATGGTGACGGCACCTTCAATAATATTACTGCCAGTGCAGGAATTACCAGCGCCTCAGTTTATAATATTGCTGATTTCGATAATGATGGATACACTGACCTGCTGTCCGTATCCAATGATAACTTCTCGATTTTATACAACAATGGAAATGCAACTTTTCAGCCCGCCCAGATTATCAGTCCTTACGAAAGTTTCTGGGGGGTTGCTGTACTGGATTATGATCGGGACGGAAACATGGATATATACCATACAACTTACAGCAATCAGCCGAACATGCTCCTGCATAATAATGGGGATGGTACATTTACAAATACCACCTCACAGGCAGGTGTGCAATATGCCGATGGTGCACATGGAATAGATGTGGGTGATTTTAACAATGACGGCTGGGTTGACATTTACCTGGGCAGTTATTCCAACCTGAACTGTGCACTTTTTAAAAACAACGGCGACGGGACATTTACCAATGTCGCTGCATCAACGGGCACCAGCGGTCATCATGATACCCGGACCGTTGCATTCATTGATTATAATAACGATGGATGGCTCGACATCTTCTCGTCTCATCATGATTTTTATTCATACTCCAACACCATGCTGCGTAATAACGGTGATAACACTTTTACGGAGCTTGCTGTTGAACTTGGGCTTTCCGGTGAATGGATAGGTGATTATTTCGGGCAGGGATGGGCAGACTTTAACCTGGACGGAGCCATGGACCTCTTTGCAGCCGGGCATATCGATAAATACCGCCTGTTCAAGAACAACAATTGCCCGGGTTCATTCCTGAATATCACTCTTATTGGAGTTGAATCCAATCCCAATGGCATTGGTGCACAGGCTGACGTTTGGGTTTCAGGACAGAGAATATCAAGAAATGTACTACCCGACGGGGGATTTCATGATAATTCAGATCTCAAGTTACACTTCGGGTTAAACGGGGCCTATTCAGCCGACAGCCTTATTGTTTACTGGCTTTCGGGAATCGTTCAAAAGCTATATGGTATTAATGCAAACCAGTTTCTGACGATTGTTGAGGACGAAAGCACAGGACTTGAGGATGAGAGGCTTAATCATGCTAATATAGCGGTATATCCCAATCCATGTTTTAATTATGCTACAATCAGGTACCGGGTGCCGGGTACCGGATACCAGGTGATTGAGTTATTCAGCAGTTCAGGAATAAAGATGCGTGAAGTGCTCAATGAAATTCAAATAGCGGGAGAGCATGAGATTGAAGTTAATGTAAGTGATTTTCCGGCGGGAGTTTATTTTTACAGGCTCACGGCCGGGGAAGAAGTGGTGACGGGGAAGATCGTAAAGGTGAATTGATCGATTGCACGATGTAGCGATTTAGCGATTTGGCGAAGTAGGTTTATTATGAATTTGCTTCGCTAAATTATTCTTCTACATAAAAAAACAGGAGTACTCAGATCAAGTGCACGGTCATGCATAAATCAGTACCTTAGTCAGAATGTTTTCTACAACATGATTATTTACATGCAGTCAAATGTTTTGTCGGAATGATTGTTAAAGAATCAGCTAATTAAGAAAAACCATGGGGAATGAAATAGAAAGAAAGTTTTTGGTAAAAGGTGACTATAAACCATTTGCCACAAAAGAAATAAAGATCATCCAGGGTTTCCTTTCAACAGTTCCCGAACGTACAGTTCGTGTTCGCATAAAAGGCGATAAAGGCTATTTAACGGTCAAAGGAATAGGAAGTGTGTCGGGTGCAAGCAGGTTTGAGTGGGAAAAAGAAATTACAGTAGAAGATGCAAAATCATTACTTGAAATTTGTGAACCGGGTATAATCGATAAAACGCGTTTTATCGTCCCTGAGGAAAGCGGACTTAAATTCGAGGTGGATGAGTTTTATGGTGATAATGAAGGATTGACGGTAGCTGAGATTGAACTGCCTGCTGAAGATCATCCTTTTGAAAAGCCGGAATGGTTAGGCGAAGAAGTAACCGGCGATGTCCGCTATTTTAACTCTATGTTAATGAAAAACCCCTATAAAAAGTGGTAGAATATCCGTTGACTACACTTCCGGGCTGTCAAAATAATCCAATATCGTTCTGGAAAACAATTCCATAGAGAATTTATCCTTTGAATTAACTGCAGCATAGATCATCCTCCGGTAATCTTCAGCAGGCATTTTCGATATTTTTTCCATCGCATGAAAGAAATCACCGCTACCTGTGCATAATATTCCATTCAAATTTTGTACAATAAATTTAGAGTTCTCCCCAATGTCGCTTGCTACTGACGGAATTCCGCATGATAAATACTGTTTTTCCTTAAATGCGGATTTTGCACGGTTAAATTCATGATCAAGCAGGGGGGCTACGCCAATATCAAATTCCCTGATGCGCTCATATACCCATCCATCGTCTTTCCATGAAAGCCCTTCCGGAATTTCCAGCTCAATATTCCCGTAATCCTTGAAATACTCCAGGATCTCAATTTTATCACTTTTCAGAACTACTCCGAGCAATATTAATTTACATGGAAAGTCAAGTCTTTTAATGGCAGGAAACAATATATTGAACAAACTCTTCTTATGTGAAAAATCCTGAGCGATCAGATTTCCATCTCCGGTGCTGCCAAGCCATCCGATACATAATTTGCTATTTCGTTGTTCTTTAACAATACCGTGATCAGGAACAGCGGAGGACAGGATGAAGACATTATTATTATAGCTTGCGCAATACTTTTCCAAAAAAGAACTTCCAACTGAAACTGCCGAACAATTGCGGAGAAAAAAGTGCAATGTTTTTGTTGGCTGTCTCAAATATTCAGCATCATCAAGATCATATAAGGTATTTGCTTTCTGCAGCCTTATTAATAGTTTTAGCGCCTTAGCATAGCATCTGTCAGTACAGACTTTCTGAATCACAATGATTGAATCTTTTTTTCTAAATAGCAGTGCAGATATGTAGACCCTGAAAAAGTGAATGAGCTTGCCCGGCTGTTTGTCCGGAATAACAAAGTCGTATGTTATACCATAATGCTGTCGGAGATATTTCAAAGGGTAAAACCCCCGGTATCTGACACTTGGGCATTCCAAATTATAATGCGCAAACCAATATATATGACGGGTCTTCAATTCGGACTGTTTTACACTGTTTACTTCCTAATGTTTACTATCAAAGCCTGGTGGCTTAATCGTATCCAAAATGCTTCAGCTTTGTAGGATCATCACGCCAGTCTTTGCTAACTTTTACACGAATTTCCAGGAAGACTTTTTTATCTACAAATTCTTCGATATCAAGACGGGCAGCGGTGGCGGCCTTTTTGATGGCATTGCCCTTGTGTCCGAGGATGATAGCCTTTTGTGATTCACGCACCACAAAAATATATGCCATGATGCGGATGATCCTGTCGTCTTCCTTGTAGCTGTCAACGATCACTTCAGTGGAGTAAGGAACTTCCTCATGGTAGTTCAAAAAGATCTTTTCGCGGATGATCTCCGACACAAAAAAGCGCATGGTCTTGTCGGTCAGCTCATCTTTTGGATAATAAGGTGGGCTTTCCGGGAGTAATTCAAGG
Source organism: Bacteroidota bacterium (assembly GCA_013202965.1). Lineage (GTDB taxonomy): Bacteria > Bacteroidota > Bacteroidia > Bacteroidales > B18-G4 > B18-G4. The sequence continues at coordinate 17,393 of JABMQZ010000237.1, forward strand.
ATCAACTTAAAGAGTGTATCCACATTGAACTTATGCAAGGCTGATAAGGGAAGAATTGTTGCGTTCGGTATCTTTTTCTGCCAGATATCATAAAGCTTTTCAATCTTCTTTTGATCCGACAGATCGATCTTATTGATGACCACGATCACCGGAACATCAGTTTCTTTCAGCCTTTCGACAACATCATCCTCTTCATCATGTTCATCGGCGGCAGTGATAAAGAGAAACACATCCGCATCGAGCAGTGCAGACTCCACGAACTTCATCATGGACTCCTGGAGCTTGTAATTAGGTTTCAGATAGCCCGGTGTATCAGAAAAGACTATCTGGTAGTCATCTTCATTTACAATACCAAGGATACGGTGGCGGGTGGTTTGCTTTTTGGAGGTGATTATCGACAGCTTCTCCCCTACCAACTCATTCATCAGCGTAGATTTTCCCACGTTCGGCTTACCGATAATATTCACGAAACCCGCCTTATGGCTCATTTTTCAAGAATAATAAAAAAAGATTTGGTGGGGAAGTTACAAAAATTTATCTTTGCAGTCCGTTTTTAAGACATATTGCGGGGTGGAGCAGTGGTAGCTCGTCGGGCTCATAACCCGAAGGTCGCAGGTTCGATTCCTGCCCCCGC
>JABMQZ010000021.1 GCA_013202965.1 Bacteroidota bacterium
CCAGAAATAATATGAAAGCAACAATCAACTGGCAGTTTACGGCAAAGGATGCCAGAATAAAGTTAAAAACACTTTACCCGAAACTAGAAACTTGACTTAACACTAGGAACTTGAAATCCTCTTCAGGATTTCAATCGTCATATCCCAAAACTTCGTAACGGTTTCAATGTTGATCCGCTCATCGGGCGAGTGTGCGCCTCTGATGCTTGGACCATAGGAGACCATGTCCATATCGGGGTATTTGTCACCGATCAGTCCGCATTCCAGTCCGGCATGAATAGCCAGCACCTCGGCTTCCTGGTCAAAGAGGTCTTTATACACTTTTGCGCAGATGTCAACGACCTCTGATCCAGGATTCGGAGTCCAGCCCGGATAACCATCCGTATGTACGGTCTTTCCGCCTGCAAGCTGAAAAACGCTGGCAACCATGGCACATACATCTTCCTTGGCAGATTCCACGGATGAACGCTGGCTGGTGGTCACCTGTATGATGTCATCCTTGAACTTAACCGAAGCAAGGTTGGTGGAGGTTTCCACAAAGTCATCAATATCCTGTGACCAGGCGATCACTCCGTGCGGACAGGCATAAAGGGCATTCAGGAGATTGGCCTGTGTTTTTTTGTCGATGATAAATGAGGGGGTATCGGTTTTTATGCAGGCCACCTGGAGCCCGGGTTCAGTGACTTTGAATTCGGATTTAACAGTAATATTATAGTTTTCTACGTAATCTTCAAACGCAGCAGTGCTGTTTTCAGGTATCATGGCCACGGCAAAGCCTTCCCTGGCTATTGCATTACGCAGGTTGCCGCCATTAAAATCCGACAGCAGCAGGCCATGTTCCCGGCTGGCATTCCATAGGAGCCTGTTCAGTATCTTGTTTGCATTGCCATAGCCTTTTTGAATATCATCGCCGGAATGTCCACCGCGCAAGCTGGTGACTGTAATACGATACGCACGGTATCCGGCAGGAACTTCTTCCTTTTTATAGGGAATGTCGGCTATGGTATCTTTTCCTCCGGCGCAGCCAATGAAGATCTGTCCGTCATCTTCCGAATCAAGATTTAAAAGTATTCTGCTCCGGAGTATCTTACTGTCCAGGCCAAAAGCGCCGGTGAGCCCTGTTTCTTCATCTATGGTGAAGAGACACTCGATGGGGCCGTGTTCAATGTTGTCTGCTTCGAGAATGGCCAACTGAGCAGCAATGCCGATTCCGTCATCGGCACCGAGAGTGGTGCCTTTTGCTTTCACCCATCCGTCTTCAATATATGCCTGAATAGGATCATTGTCGAAATCATGCTTGGTGTCTGCGTTCTTTTCGCATACCATATCCATATGGCTTTGCAGTACGACAGACTTTACATTTTCTTTGCCAGCGGTGGCTGGTTTCCTGATGATCACATTGCCAATATCGTCGCGTAATGTCTCGAGATTCTGTGCTTTGCCAAATTCAAGGAGGTAAGCAGCAATTTTTTCTTCTTTTTTAGATGCTCTGGGAATCTTCAGGATCTCTCCGAAGTAAAACCACAGGCGGGAAGGGGTGAGGGTGTATATTTCTGAGTTCATTTTTTGGAATTTTGTGCAAATTTAAGATTAATCGTTTATCATTTATCCTTTCTGCAATTAATCAGAGAGAAGACAGAAGTCAGAAGACAGAAGTCAGTAACTATTTCCCTGCCTTAATATTCTTTAGCTTGGCAATCATATCCACCGGATCATCAGAGCCAAATACCGTATTTCCCGCTACCAATACATCCGCTCCGCTGTGTATAAGGTCGACTGCATTGCTGAGGCTCACACCGCCATCTACTTCGATCAGTGCTTCTGAGCCTGTCTTTTGCATGAGTTCTTTCAGGCGCTTGATCTTGATGAGGGTGTTTTCTATGAACTTTTGTCCGCCGAAGCCGGGATTTACAGACATCAGCATCACCAGGTCCACATCGGCCACAATGTCCTCCAGGACAGATACGGAGGCATGCGGATTCAGTACCACACCCGCCTTCAGCCCCAGTGATTTAATGGACTGGATTGAACGATGCAGGTGTTTGCAGGCTTCATAATGCACACTGATAATATCTGCGCCAACATCTTTAAATCGTTCGAAATACCGATCCGGTTCAATGATCATCAGGTGTACATCCAATGGCTTTTTAGCGTATTTTTTGATCTGCTTGATCACCGGGAAACCAAAAGAAATGTTGGGCACGAACACGCCATCCATCACATCGATATGAAACCAATCGGCTTCGCTGGAATTGATCATTTCAATGTCCTTTCTGAGATTTGAGAAATCAGCCGAAAGAATAGATGGTGCTATAAGATGTGGCATGTTGGAAATTTTATGCAAAAATATAAAATTTCAGCTATCCTGAATATAAAAAAAAAAGCGGGCGATGCCCGCTTTTTTTAGCCCAGATAGGTTTTGAGTATTTTGCTTCTTGATGTATGTTTGAGTCGTCGTATTGCCTTTTCCTTGATCTGGCGTACACGCTCACGTGTCAGTTCGAATTTTTCGCCGATCTCCTCCAGGGTCAGGGGGTGCTTACTGTTCAGTCCGAAATATAAGCGGATCACATCTGCTTCCCGTGGTGTGAGGGTTGAAATTGCCCTTTCGATCTCCTTTTTCAAGGATTCATAAAGTAATTGTGATTCAGGCGTGCTGGATTCATCACTTTTCAGGACATCATACATATTGTTGTCTTCATCCTGCACCAGTGGCGCATCCATGGAGATATGACGACCGGCATTCTTCATTGACTCCTTCACCTCATTCTCTGTAATCTCAAGCAATGAAGCTATTTCATCTGCTTTTGGCTCACGTTCATGTTTTTGTTCCAGCCTGGCATATGCCTTATTGATCTTGTTGATGGATCCGATCTTGTTAAGGGGCAGCCTGACAATCCTTGATTGCTCGGCCAGGGCCTGCAAAATGGATTGGCGTATCCACCAAACAGCGTATGAGATGAATTTGAATCCCCTGGTTTCATCGAAACGCTGGGCGGCCTTGATCAGGCCGAGATTTCCTTCATTGATGAGGTCGGGAAGACTCAGTCCCTGGTTCTGGTACTGTTTTGAAACAGAAACAACAAATCTCAGGTTGGCCTTGGTCAACTTTTCAAGGGCGATCCGATCACCCTGCTTGATCCGCTGCGCCAATGCTACTTCCTCATCGGCAGTGATCAATTCAACTTTGCCGATTTCCTGGAGGTACTTGTCGAGAGATGCAGTTTCCCGGTTGGTAACCTGTTTAGTGATTTTAAGTTGCCTCATATACCAGTGTTCATTAAATATTTGTTCAACTCACTGATCCGTATCGAATTATAAGACCTGAACTTTGATGTAAGGCTAAAAACGCTCAGGAATCGCATATAACCAGTAGCTTTTTATACGAGAAGCTACCACTCTTGTTACACTAACTTCCCGGTTTTTATTCAGGCTTAGGTAATAATACTTTTCTGGACAATTTCAGCTTTCCGGTCTTTGGGTCAAGCCCGATAAGTTTTACTTCCAGTTCTTCTCCTACGGTGAGCACCTTCTCAACATCTTCTGTTCTCTTCCAGTCAATTTCAGAGATGTGGAGGAGTCCGTCCTTACCGGGTATGATCTCAACAAAGGCACCGAAATTGGTGATGGTTTTTACCTTTCCCAGGTAAACCTCTCCTACTTCCGGAACGGCGATGATCATTTTAATCCTGTCCTTGGCTGCTTCGATGTCTTCTTTGTTTTGTGAAGAGATATCAATTATACCAAATTCACCCTCTTCCTCAATAGTGATGGTTGTATTCGTAGTGGCCTGGATATCCTGGATTACTTTTCCGCCGGGTCCGATAACGGCACCGATGAATTCTTTGCTTATTCTCATCTTTTCGATCCTCGGTACGTGAGGTTTATAATCTTCACGTGGCTCAGCGATGGTCTTGGCCATTTCGTCAAGAATGTGGATCCTGCCTTTGCGGGCCTGTTCCAATGCTTCCTTAAGGATCTTATATGAGAGTCCTTCAACTTTAATGTCCATCTGGCATGCGGTGATCCCGTCGCGGGTCCCCGTTACCTTAAAGTCCATGTCGCCGAGGTGGTCTTCATCTCCAAGAATATCAGATAAAACTGCGTACTTTCCGTTTTCACTGTCAGCGATCAGCCCCATGGCGATACCCGACACGGGTTTGATCATTTTCACACCGGCATCCATAAGAGAAAGTGTGCCACCACAAACGGTAGCCATAGATGAGGAACCGTTGGATTCCAGAATGTCTGATACGATCCTGATGGTGTATGGGTTTTCATCATTGCCGGGGATCATTCCTTTGAGCGCGCGCAGGGCAAGGTTGCCATGTCCGACCTCACGGCGGCTGGTACCCATGATACGCTTGGCTTCCCCGGTTGAGAATCCCGGGAAGTTATAGTGCAGGATGAATTTTGATTTTCCCTGGATCACGGCACCATCAATGATCTGCTCGTCCATTTTGGTTCCGAGGGTGGTGGTTACCAGTGATTGGGTTTCGCCACGTGTGAAGATGGCTGAACCATGCGCTGAGGGGAGATAATCCACTTCACTCCAGATTGGCCTGATCTCGTCGAGCTTACGGCCATCAAGACGAATTTTGTCATTGAGTACTACTTCCCGCACGATCTCTTTATGCATGTCGTGGAAAAAATCTTTGACCATGCCGGTTTTTTCTTCCTGCTCTTCTTCTGTCATTGATTCAATGAACTCATCGCGGATGGCTTTCACAAAGTCGCTGCGCTCGTGTTTGTTTGCGTTGAATGTTTTTACAAGATCAACTACCTTTTTCCTTGTTGCATCGAACAGGCGTTTTTCAAGTTCTTTATCAGTGTCAACTGCTTCAGCTTCCCTTTTCACCTTGGATTTTTCGACCATGGCTGCAAGCTCCAGCTGAGCCTGGCACTGAACTTTGATGGCTTCGTGTGCGACTTTGACGGCTTCAAGCATTTCTGTTTCAGAAACTTCTTTCATCTCACCTTCTACCATATTAATGTTGTCGATGGTTGCTGCAACCATCAGGTCGAGGTCGGCATCTGCCAATTCGGTGTATGAAGGATTGATCCTGAGTTCACCATTGACCCTGGCTACCCTTACTTCTGAGATAGGCCCTGCGAAGGGGATATCTGATACAGCGAGTGCTGATGATGCTGCCAGTGCTGCTAATGCGTCGGGGGGGGTATCTGTTTCGCCTGAGATAAGGCTCAGCAGCACCTGTGTTTCAAAGCGCCAGTTATCGGGAAACAGTGGCCTAAGTGCACGGTCAATCAGCCGTGAGGTGAGGATCTCCGATTCGGAGGGCCTGGCTTCACGTTTGAAGAAACCACCCGGGAACTTGCCCGTTGCGGCATATTTTTCTTTGTATTCTACTGTTAATGGAAGGAAGTCGAATCCTTCTCTTACTTCATTGTTTGCGACTACAGTGGCCAGTATCATGGTGTCACCCATGCGTACCACAACAGCGCCATCGGCCTGCTTCGCAAGCCTGCCGGTTTCAATTGAAATCGTTCTTCCGTCCTTCAGAGAGAATGATTTCGTAATTCCTTTTTCTGTCATTGTTGTTTTAGAGTTTACGTCGTAAAAGGACAAAAAAAGGCAATCCTACGAATTACCTTTTTTTGTATTCCAGGTAGGAAGGAACTTTATTTCCTGATCCCTAATTTCTTGATGATAGCACGATATCTTTCGATATCTTTTTTCTTCAGATAGTCAAGCAATCTCCTGCGTTTACCTACAAGGAGAACAAGCGACCTTCTGGTAGCGATATCTTTTTTGTTGATTTTCAGATGATCGGTAAGGTGTTTGATGCGGAAAGTGAAAAGCGCAATCTGTCCTTCAGCTGAGCCGGTATCGTATTCCGATTTACCATACTCTTTGAAAATTTCCTTTTTGTTTTCTGACGTTAAATACATAATTATTATTTACTTTCTTTTTTCGGGCTGCAAAAATAGACTATTCTTTTAAAATACGCAAGATTTTATACTATTTTCTGTTTTTTTTCACTACTGCCCGCTTAAACTTTAATCTCATTCTTGCCACCAAGGCCTAAGGTGCACTAAGACGAAGACTTATTTTTTGTGTTTCTTGGCCCAGATAGCTATCGGGATGCTGCCTTAGTGGCTAATTTTCAAAGCAAGTCCAAAAGACACAACCCTCTCAAAAGATACTATTATCACGCATTTCAAGAGTTTAATCTAAATTTAACCGGACAACAATAGTTTGGATTTTTTATCTCTGGATCAGATTAATTTCCGAAAGTTCTTGTCCGATCTGATGTATGCCTGATAGTATTTTATCCCTTTGTTTATCAGAAGGTTTTTTATGGCCCTGAACGTATTGTGATAATAAAGTGGGATTCATGCCGATTCTTCCGGCAAGGAATTTCGAGTTAAGTACCCTGTAATACTTAAAAAACTGTTTGAAGTCGATCTCAAATTTAATATTCTCATGTGTAAGCTGGATGTTTTCTTCCTCGAAGTATAGATTAGTAGCTTCAAAGGCATTATCCAGGAGTTCGGCCAATGTTCTGGCAGTTGTGTAAACAGGATAATCTGCTGCATAGGCTGAAAACCCTGTATCGGTTTTTTCCAGTATCATTACTATTCTATTTTTTATAGGCTTCATTTTCACCGCTTTAAATTTAAACCTGCACCTTTTAATATTTTATTTTCTAATCCTTTCCCAAGTTCCTGGGATACATGATCTGGAAATATTATAATTCCACTTTTATGGTCATGCTTCAGTTTGATATGTGATCCACTTTGTGAGACAGGATACCACCCATCATTTTTTAGAATTCGTAGTAACTCAGAACATTTCACTATTGCTAATGTTATACGAAAGTAAATAATTATTTACCTATTTGCAAATTATTATAATGGAACATGAGCGATGATAAGAACTCGTTCGTGATTTTATCATTTTATTGATACGCTTAGAGTTTCTCTCTATTTTATTAATACTAAAAATTAAAATATGTCACAGCTGAGGTTCGTGGTGCGGGGGACGAGGGAAGGGGGACGGGGGATGAGGCGGTTTTGAGGGTTGAGTATTTAGTTAGTTCAGAGTTTGGCGTTTTAGCTCTCTGTTACAGGCCCAATCCCATGTTTTTAATTAATTCTTATCAATGAGTGATGGCAATTTTCTTTTTACTGATACGATGGCGATTCGATAGATGGCCTGTTACGGCTTGCGGTATGAAACATTGGGGATTTCGGAGCTACATATGTATCCCCCGACACCGAACTTTGATGCGAAATAGGATGCCCGCCTAACAGCTTAACCCCCAATGTTTTATGATCGCTTGTTGTTTACCGTTTTATTTCATCTCATTATTTATTTACTTTATCATTAAGTTTCTTTAACAAATCTGTTGCATAGTCTTTTCCGCCTAATCCAAATGCTAATCCAAATGCTAAACAGAATGCCCCAAATATTAAAAGAAAAGCAATTGTAACTATATTTTCAGCGATATTCAATTGACTTAAAACTATAAAAATTGTTAAAACTATTATGGCATAATATGCAATTTTTTCAATGACATGAGCCGACTTATCATTCATGTTTTTTAATGTAACGACAATTGCTTGAGAGATAAATTTAGCAGCATACAATCCTAATAATAATATTATTACTGAAACAATTATATTGGGGATGTATAATATTATCTGATTAAGCAATTCTTTGGCACTTGTTAATTGCAAGGTGTTTAATGCAGCCATAATTACAATTAACATAATTATCCAATAAATCAAACTTCCTATTAAATCAGTAGCTGTTAGTTTTATTCCACCGTCTTTTAAAAACTTTTCAATCCCTGATTTCTCTGTCAGATAATTTAATCTTACTAATTTCAGAAGTTTAATAAAAATCCTTTTTACAAGTTTTGCGATTAGCCATCCTATAATAAGAATAAATATTGCTCCAATAATCTGTGGAACTGCTCTGGCAATTTCATTTAAAAATTGTTGTGAGCTTTCTAGCAAAATTTGAATTTGTTCTTCCATAATGTTTAATTTAAGTTAATAAAAAAATATAATACTGTTTTATGTTGAGTTCTGCTGTTAATTATCATTATTTTCTTTACAATTTAATCAACTTTTTTAAATATTTCTAAATATCCGTTTATTAATTGTTTTGCTCATTGTGAAAAATGGCACACAATGTTCCGCCGGCATGAGTTTTGCCGCCATAGCTGTTGTTTTTACTATAAAGATACGAAAAAATCTTAGAAATGATAGTTTAAGCTTGTTAGAACCTCGCGGCATTGCTTATGACGGTTGTTATAAATGAGTAGGCCAAGCTTGTTTATATTAAATTTACTCACCAAGGCCTGTAAGCAGCAATTGTCATCCTGATCCCGCGGAGCGAAGCGAGGCGGGAGAAGGCCCCCCAGACAATTTGCGACTGGCAAGCAAAATCATTCTGCCAGCGTAGTGCAAACAGCCGGCAGGTACATTCCCGCCTGCATAGTGCACAACGTTATCAGGTTCAATATGCCGGCTGACGGCATGCTGCCGAATGGTACAAGCTGCTGTTGTTTTGCACCACGATAAAAAGGTCCTTCGTCCTTCACTCCGTTCACTCCTCAGGATGAGGATTTTAGTCTGCATTATTTTGTGCTATCCTAATTCAAGCAATTCAGAAGGCGAAGGTGAAGGCGATTGGAATAGAATACACCTTCGCTAAAGCTTCGGTGTACAAAGGATAGAAGAAGTTTAAAAGTTCCACTTCAACCTCCCATACGCCAGTTTCCCATAATCGCCGAATTCTGTTCCCTGATCTCCGAAAAACAGCTGCGCAGTAACCATAAACTCGATGTTACTGCTGATCGAAACATCAAATGTGGGGCCAACGAAAACGGATTTATCCGCGGGATTGAACATACTTGCCAGGCTGGCTGTAAACAATGGAGTTACAGGGTAGGAGAGGTTTCCGAACATTGAATATCTGGCCAGGGTGAATGTTTTGGCAGAAACTTCCCTGTATATGAAAAAACCTGTACCCATCCCGGCAGGGCCGGTGCTGCCATTACTGTTATAAAGCCCGGCGAATTGAAACATGAGGCTGTTCCTGAAGGTGTAGTTTACGCCAAGGGATCCTACCAGCACCCCGCAGGTGTCGCCAAAGTTCTCTTCGGGATGGAAATAGCTCATCTCCCCGTTAAAACCTGCACCTTTGATATTACCCGACCATCCTGCCCCTACGACATAATCACCTGTCATATATCCTCCCAGGAACTGGAAGTCATAATTCCATTTATTGAACCTGTACATCCCCGCCAGGGTGATCTTTTCCCTGCTGTCAATCTTAAGCGCAGCCTCTACAGAGGAGGTAGCACCGGTATAATATTGTAAATGTACGGCATCGCATCCCGGCCTTTCCACATAATCGAAATCAAAATAATCAAAGGTGTTA
>JABMQZ010000238.1 GCA_013202965.1 Bacteroidota bacterium
CTTGCGGAGCAGTAATCAAATTCTGCGCCAATACCTGGAGCTCCGCATTAAAGGTAAGCCTACGCATTCATAACAGCCCGCATAAGCAATGCCGCGTTATTTTTAAAACCTTAAGCGCTCATATTTAAGATTTCCGTATCTTTATACGAATAAGAAACAGGATTGGCGGCAAAGCTCATGCCGGCATAACGTTATGCCCTATAGTTAAGTTATCATGCAAAGATTAGTAATAATATTAATTCTGGGAGGCCTGAATTTGATTTCTTCAGCCCAATCCTGTATTCCTGATTACATTACTTTCTATTTACAAAGCCAAGTAGACAGTTTTCAGATTAATTATCCTGGTTGTACTGAAATAGAAGGAGATGTCATTATTACAGGAAATGATATTACAAACCTTATCGGACTGGTAGTATTAACTTCAATTGGAGGTGACCTTAGAATTGAAGATGCTTCATCTTTAACCAAGCTGTATGGTTTGAATAATATTTCATTTATCGGAGGGGAACTTAATATTGAAGAAAATGAGTCACTCTTCAACCTTGAAGGCTTAAGTAGTTTGGTTCACATTAATGAGTCGTTGAAAATAAAAGAAAATTCAAGCTTATTAAGTTTATCAGGCCTTGACAATTTAACCACTATTGGTGAGGATCTCAATATTGGTTGCTCTGGATATAGTTGGACCGGAAATCCATTATTAAATAACCTTTCCGGACTACATTCATTATCATCAATTGGTAACACCCTGATGATTTGCAATAACCATGGAATGACTGATCTTTCCGGAATTGAGAATTTAACCAGCGTTGAAAATATCCGCATTTCTTCAAACGATAATCAGTCAAGCCTGACGGGATTACAAGGAGTAACAAATGTTGATGGCTATATATCAATTAGCTGGAACGATTTACTCAATTCTTTATATGGATTGAATAATTTAACTACCACAGGAAGTTTATTGCTCTTTAGACTTCCAAGCCTGGATGATCTTAGTGGTTTGGAGCGACTCTGTACTGTGGGTAATGATCTGACAATATCATCTAATTTTTCAATTATTAGTTTAACGTCCTTAGACAGCCTAAATTATATTGGTGGGAAGTTAACCATTGAATCCAATTATGATCTTGTTGATTTATCTGGACTGGAAAATTTGACAGAGATTGGTGCAGGCCTCGAGATTGGCTCCAATTACTCCCTTTCAAGCATAAATGCATTATCATCAGTTACATCAATTGGGGGTGATCTAATCATTCAGAGTAATTCTGATCTTACAAGCCTAGTTGGTCTGTCAGGAGTAACATCTATTGACGGAGACCTAGTTATCAGTAATTTTAGTAATTTAACCAGCCTAGCAGGTATAGAAAATATTAATCCCTCTTCCATTGAAAACCTGCAAATTTCGTGGTTATATTCACTGACTGATTGTGCATTTCCTAATATTTGCGAATACTTAGCTGACCCGAATGGAGTTGTGGATATATACAGGAACGGCTCCTCATGCAATAATCCTGTACAAATAGCAAATGAATGTGGAATCACTTTACCATGTTTGCCATACGGGAATTATCATTTTATGTATCAATATGAGATTGACAGTTTTCAAACAGATTACCCAGGATGCACAGACCTGGAGGGTAGTTTATACATTCATGGCGGATGGGGTGGCGGAATGGGTGATTACACGAATTTAGATGGATTAAGTGTTGTTACATCCATTGATGGTATATTGCTTGTTTCCAGAGCATATTACCTGACGAGCCTGTCAGGTATCGAAAATATCGATGGCACATCGATTTCAGATTTATATATATGGTATTCTCCTTACTTGTCGGAATGCGAAGTTCAAAGCATTTGTGATTATTTAGCTAATCCAAATGGTGAAGTTGAAATAAAAGAAAATGCTAATGGTTGCAATAGTCCTGAAGAGGTCCTGGATGCTTGTGAATCTGTATCTGTTCAGGAGCAAGAAACTGAACCACTTTTCAAAATATTTCCAAATCCTGCTAGTGATTACCTGTATGTTGATAATCAAAGCAGGCATGAAATCGACAAAATATTAATATACAATACTATTGGGCAAATTATTTATTCACAGGATTATAATGATCCAGTGATCCATATTTCGGATTTAGATCAAGGAATTTACATATTAGAGATAATCGCTGATGACATAAAAAAAAGGATGAAATTCATAGTAGGAAATTAAAATACAGGGCATAACAATGTGTAAAGCGCATTAAAACGCGCCTTACACCGAACCGTTATAGTTAAAATTTGAAAGCAGTCTCATGAAGACAATTAACCTAAAAATTATTGTAAAAGTGTTTGCAACTGGCATAATCTTTTTACTGTTCTTTACCCAGTGCAAAAGAAGTTTTGAAGTTGAATTATTAAATAAGACAGGAACAATAAGTGGTCGAATTGAGAATTATAACAATGAATGCAAAAATGGAACGTTGCTATACTTTGATGCAATAAGTAGGTTAGAGCAGCCCATAGTATTTGAAATTAACAGCAGCGGTAATTTTAGTGTATCTTTTAACCTTCCCCATTCAACTTATAGTACTGTATACCTGAAGTTATGTGATCATGTGTTTTCTCTATTTCTCGAACCAAGAACAGACTTGCAAATTATTATGCAAGGCGACTCAATACAGTTTCTTGGCGAAAGTGGAATTTCAAACAGCCAGATTGTTATGTTTGAGGCTATTATCTCAAAGAAATTTAGAGACGAAATAGAGTTTTTAACAACTTTGAAGATTGATGAATTGGATTTTGAGAATTATATTTCGGAACAAACTAAACTCGCAAAAAAGAAGATGGATTTTCTTCATGCATATGATAAACAACACATACTCAATCCATCCGTTTTAAATCTTCTGAAAAATGATATTGAATATTCAGTAGCACATAAATGGCTACATTACAGGACTAAATATTCCCCCAATAAGTCCGTAACCACAGATAAACTGCCTGAGAATTTTTATGAAGATTTGTTCAACACCTACGACATCAATAATAAGAATGCTATAGTCAGCACAAACTTTAACAATTATATTGCTGATATTCAAATGCTCTTCAGTACGACGCAAGATTTTGAAGTCAAGTCTGATTTTATCAAACGTGCTTATCCTTTTTCCAACGATGAGCTTAAAATGATCGACGGATTTTTTGATAAGGACACTTCGATAACATTTTCAAATGAATATAGATTTTTCTATAACAATGGGTTTGAAGAAATCCTGTCTGAATATTCACGGAGATACTTTGTAAATAATATTCTCAGAAAAAGTGAAAGACTACCGGCTGGCATTGGTCGTGATTTGATTATATCTCAGGGGTTGGGCTTTTATTATTTTAACCCATATCATATTGAACCTACTGAAAAAGAATGGCTTAAAGTAGATGAGTTGATCGAATCAGATTTCATTCTTGACTATTTACATCAACTTAACGATAGCTTACTTGTTGTCACCTCTGAATACTCAAGCTTATCAGTTCTACCGGAAGATGTCAAAATATCTTCTGATATATTAAATGAAGAATTATTAGTTAATTACAAGGGTAATGTAGTTTATCTCGACTTTTATTCAACCTGGTGCATTCCATGCAGAAACGAGATTCCATTTGCAAAAAAGTTAGCAAATCATTTTGAAAATAAAGAGGTTGTGTTTATTTATATATGCTGCCTATCAGAAAGAAAAAACTGGGAAAAAATGGTTGCTCGTTATAAGCTAAAAGGTGACCATTATTATCTCAATGAAAAAGAATATAATAATCTATCAGCACTTTTTGGAGTAAAAGGATTCCCAACATATATATTAATTGATAAAAAAGGTAGAGTGGTAAATAATAATGCGCCACCACCACATGTAGGCGCAAACATATATAATGAGATTCAAAAATTACTTGAAGAAAAATTCTAACTATAACAGCAAATCATAGCCCATAGCCGGTTTACGTTAATCAAGACAAATGAGTAGTAATATATACATACGAGTAATCAATAAACATTTTGCAAGTGAACGGCTACGTGCCATATTTGCAGACGTCAGACTGTCTAAAAACCCACACTCTTTTGTTGATAACTAAAAGACCCTCATTTAAGGTGTACGAAGGCTTTCGGTACCTTTAATATATGAAATTTATACAAGGACACGACCGATCGCAAACCCACCTTTTCCCCATTTCTCTTGATCAATCCATCGATCCTGACAATGAAGTCAGGTTCATAGATCTGTTCGTGGAAAGCCTGGCTATAGATGACTACGGTTTTAAAACAGAGTTTGTAGAAAATGGCAGGCCTGCCTACCACCCCGGAGATCTGCTCAAACTTTATATCTATGGGTATCTAAACAAAACCAGA
>JABMQZ010000239.1 GCA_013202965.1 Bacteroidota bacterium
AAATTATTAAATAAAAAAATCTTTGAAATTGATTATCCTCGGGGCAAGCCCACGAGGTATTAACCCAATTTCATTCCGCAATAGCGGAACCAGATTTTTATAATACCCCTCTGTCCCGCAAAAGCGGCACATCTCCCCTGAAAATCAGGGGGAGCTTATTAGGAAACCTCGCGGTAAGCCACGAGGAATTATTTAATTAAAATACATATGGAAATCAAAGATCCGGCTTAAATTTTTTACAAACCAAAGCCGGATCTGATCATTAGTGCTGAAGCAGTAAATTCATCACCTCAGTTTGAATTCCACAGCAAGCAGCATTCCGGATTTCACTTTCTTGCCGGAATTTATTGCAGGTTTCCAATGCTTGCTTGTCAGCTTGATTAGCCTGATGGCTTCCTGCTCAAACACTATATCTGTGCTGCTCAGGATCTGCACTTCGCTCACACTGCCATCGGTATCTATTACAAACTTCACGTAAACAATGCCTTCAATATTATTCAGCATAGCTTGCGTGGGGTAAATAAGATTCTTTTTGATGAATGCTTCCACACCATCCTTATCACCGGTAAATTCAGCCATCTTTTCAACAACAGTGAAAATAAGGCCTTCATCAATATCTTCAGCGAGTGGTGATGCACCAAGATCAATTTCTTCACAATGAATACTTTTCGCACCGCCTTTGTACGAATGTTTATAAGCAGGTGAAGACTGGTTCATGCCATTTCTGCTGATCCCACCAACTGCATAATTACTCACTCCCTGGGGCAATGGCAAAGGCTGGCTTACGGTCGTAAAGCTTCCATCAGCATTCCTGACCAGATTGTCGATGGCCACAAAAGAAGTGTAGCTTGTAAGCAGGCTGTATTTCATCCCGAGGGCCGTAACTTCCTCTTCTATTGATGCAGTATAGGTATTTAAAGAGGCATAATCATCCAGGATCCTGATCTTTTCCCTGGCCCACAGATAAGTTAGCGCAGCATTTCTCTCATCAGCTGTATATTCACCCACCTGCAATGTTTTGATATATTGTCCACTCCCGGATGTTCCCGTGATCAGGATGCTGCCGGCAGCCTTAGCTTTCCATTTACCAAAAATGATCAGGGGTCGCTCGGCAAACACATCGGCCATAGCAGAAGGTTCTACATCGTATACTTCAAAACCTTCATATTTTATCTTGATATTGGTAAGAACGGGGGATTCAATATAATTCCTGAATTTATCGGCGATGGCAGAAGCATATTCTTCGGAAGTAATCACAAATGGGGTGCCCATTCCAGCATGGGCCATGCCTTCGATGAGGTATCTGTTCACTGAAGTGCCTATGCCGAAAGGGAAAAAGCTTGCTTTCCCCAGGCTTGTCCTGATCAGGTCAAAAGCCTCTTTTTCCACGGATACATATCCATCAGTTACAATCACAAAACTTCTGGCATAGTCTTCTGTACCTTCCAATGCCAGTGCTCTTTTTAATGCAGGAAGTAATTCTGTGCCACCTCCACCCTGCCGACTGTCGATAAAATCGATCCCTTTCCTGATATTCTCTTCGTTTACACGGAGTGATTGTTTGGCAAGCAAACTGGATCCACCGGCAAAAAGCAGAATATTGAATCGATCGGTGGACTTCAGGTTTAGCAGGAGGTTGCGCATCAGGTTTTTTGATATGTCGAGCGGGTATCCGTACATAGATCCTGATACATCAACAATAAACACATATTCCCTGGGAGGGATCTGCTCAGGTTTTGGTTTTGCCGGTGGCTGGATCATGGCCAGAAAGAAGTTTTCATCTTTGCCTTCAAACAAAAGTAATCCCGATGCGATTTTTCCGCCTGCAAGACGATAGCGTATGATCACATCCCTGTTACCTGATGCGGCCTGTCCTTCTTTAAGTTTTAGTTTAGCAAAAGCAGGATCTTTATATTGAATATCCATATTATGCGTATTGCAGCTGATTTCCTGAATGGGAAGGCCTGCAGAAATTGTGGCTTTAATATCAAAAGAATATAAAGGAGCCTCCCCTTCTGAAGTGTACGGATTGCGAACCCATTTATCATGGTTTGAGGCAAGGTCTTCGGTATTATTTGAATATCTGGGCCCCACAACGCTAGGGTATGCAAACTCATAAATGCCTCCTTCAGGGATGAGCAATTCGGTATAGCTCATTTCCACCCTGATCTCGTCGCCGGGCATGATATTGGCCACATTCATGGTAAAAACATTCGGTCGTTGCTGTTCGAGCAGGGAAGCCGTTTGTCCGTTCCGGCGGGCTTCCTCATAGGCCTCCCGGGCTTTCTTTCTTTCTTCGATCTTTGCCTCGATCACACGTTCACCTATGTGCATTCTCATGCTGTAAACAGCTGCCCTGGTAGATGCCGGGAACACATAGATGGCTTCAATGGGATTCTCACCTTCGTTTTTATATACCTGGGTGATGTTTACATTCGCGATCACACCAGCAATATTTACATCGGCTGAAGTTGATAAAAGTGGTATACGATCATCGGCCGGATTGCCACCGGGAATTATGAAATATGGCGACAGGGTTTTATCCTCCCCGGATGCTGTTTGCGCTTTTATCGGTTGAAATAATAATAATGGCAGGAAAAGGATCATGCTTGCCAATGCAAGCCTGGGAAATCTGTTTGTTGTTTTTGTTTTCATAGTATACGTTTTTAATTAAACAATCTTTCCGTTTACATCAGGATGATGCACAGAAGGATTGTTTTCCATAAAATGCTTGGGGGAAAGAGGGAGATGGGGGGATGGGGGGAAAGGAGATGGGGGGAAAGGGGGATGGGGGAAAGGAGATGGAATTTCGGGAAATCATTATCTTTGATATCAATGTATAAGAACCTGCCTTTCATATTTGTTTTCTTATTGGTGATGCTAAGTTCAGATATCCTGATTGCACAGAAAGATGAAAAGAAAACATGCAAAAACGCAATCACCTTTAATGTGCTTGAATTGGTAAGCTTGGAGGCACGATTGGGTTATGAGAGGCTTCTGGCTGAAAAACATGTTTTGAGAGCTTCCGCCGGAATACAGTTCCCTGTCTCCTCAGGGCCCTTGGAAGAAAATGGCGCCACCATTATTTCTATTTCAATAAATAAAATAGAGCGTATCTCGAAAGGCATATACCTGGCATTGGGTTACAATTACCTGATCATCCCGGATGCTTACTTCTATGTTTCTCCAGAAGTGTATTATAATTATAGTTTCTACGATGATATCTACTACGAATATTGCACCGGCATGCAACATGACTCTTATGTGACATTACAATCCATGCAATCAAATAAATCGGGAATCAAATTTTTAGTGGGCAAAAAGATTTCTTTATCCACGAAGAAGAAAACCCGCTTGCAATTTGATTTTTTTGCCGGAATCGGAATTCAATACAGGCAAGAGGAAATTACCGTCTTAAAAAAGAAATATAGCTCATGTAATAGTAACGGCGGTAATTATTATGAATACGATCCACCTCAAATAACAAATACAGATAAATGGTTACCTACTACGGATATAGGGATTTCATTGTGTTATTTATTCTGAGTATTATTGAGCCACTTAAAGTGGGTCGGATATATCCTTTTCCTTTTAATATTTAATCAAGCTATCCCTTTACTTGTAATTTATTTTTGTAAAGTTATTAATTTACTTTATCTTTGCACAATTAAAGCTATCACTTTACTTTTAAACAAGCAGATTATGCGTAATCAAAAGAAATTATTATTAGAGCAACTGGATCGCAAACTCAAACCATTTCAAGAAATAAAAAACATACAGCTTCCTCAGCGGGGATGGATACATATGATCAGGACTACTCTTAATATGACTTTACAACAGCTGGGACAAAAATTACATATTACCAAACAAGGCATGAAAGATATTGAAGAAAGGGAAAGCTCTGGCTCAGTTACCATTAAATCGCTCAAAGAAGTTGGGAATGCATTAGATATGCAATTTGTATATGGTTTCGTCCCAAATCAAAACTCAATTGAAAAATTAGTTGAGCTAAAAGCCAGAGAACTGGCAAAAAAAATTGTTCTAAGGACCAATCATACTATGAGATTGGAGAATCAGGGGAACAGCGAAGAGAATATAAATCAAGCAATAGATGAATTAGCAAGCGAAATTAAACGAGAAATGCGAAGATCTTTATGGGACTAAAATTAGAATATGAGGATGGTCAAACCCCAATAGACGATAATGAGAAGGAAGGGCTTCTTTTAAAAAGTATAACAACTCAAAGAGAGTTGGATGAACATGAGCAATTAAACATTGAAAAAGCTGTTGAATGGACGATTCACAATAAGTTTAATCAGGATACAATATTATCCATTGAATTTATAAAAAAGGTTCATAAGAAAATGTTCAGTGATATTTGGGAATGGGCAGGAAAGTTCAGGAAATCTGAGAAAAACATTGGAGTTGAATGGATTAACATTGGAATTGAACTTAAATGTCTACTCGATGATACAAAATATTGGATAGAGAATAAAACCTATTCTCCTGATGAAATTTCAATCAGATTCAAACATCGTATTGTAAATATTCATTGTTTCCCAAACGGTAATGGTCGACATTCACGAATCATGGCAGATATTATCATTGAATCTATTTTTGGGAGAGATGTATTTACATGGAGTCATTCAAATATGGTCAAACCAGATGAAACTCGTAAAAAATACATTGCCGCTATTAAAGAAGGAGACAAAGGTAACATCGAACCTCTAATAAATTTTGCAAGATCATAAATCAATGGATGTTGGCATTATCCTTTCACAGCTGTAACCCCCGGTAGTTCTTTCCCTTCAATATACTCCAGCATGGCACCGCCGCCGGTGGAAACATAACTGACTTTATCACCCAGGCCATATTTGTTGATGGCGGCAACTGAATCTCCGCCGCCAATAAGAGAAAACGCACCGTTTTGAGTAGCTCTGGCAACGGCTTCAGCAATGGCTTTTGTGCCTGCTTCAAAATTGCTCATCTCAAAAACACCCATGGGGCCGTTCCAGAGGATGGTGGAAGAATTTTCTATGACCCTGGCAAAAGTTTTCATGCTTTTGGGGCCAATATCCAGTCCCATATAATGGGAAGGAACTTCATCAGAGGGAACGATTTGGAATGCAGCATCATTTGAGAATGCCTCAGCAGCAATGGTATCAACAGGCAAATAAAAGTTCACCCTGCGTTTTTTTGCTTTATACAGTATCTTTTTTGCAGTATCAATCAAATCTTCTTCAACAAGTGAATCTCCGACTTTCCCGCCCAGGGCCTTTATGAAGGTGAACATCATCCCACCCCCGATAATAAGGTTGTCGACCTTATCAATTAAGTTATTGACGATCTCAATCTTCCCTGAAACTTTTGCCCCACCCAGGATGACGGTAAAAGGTTTTACTGCATCAAGCAAAACCTTATCTATATTCTGCAATTCATTGTCCATGATATATCCGAATATTTTATCATTGGGAAAGAATTGTGCAATAATAGTTGTAGAGGCATGTGCCCTGTGCGCTGTCCCAAAGGCATCATTCACATAAACATTACCCAGCGCAGCAAGTTTTGATGCAAAGGATGCATCCCCTTTGGTTTCTTCCTTGTAGAAACGGAGATTTTCAAGCAATAACACTTCCCCGGGCTTCAATGCAGCAGCTTTTTCCTTTGCTTCCCGGCCAATGCAGTCATTTGCAAACAGTACATCTACCCCAAGTTTAGCTGAGAGGTAAGGCAGGATATGCTTCAGGGAAAATTTCTCTTCGGGCCCCTCTTTGGGCCTTCCCAGGTGCGACATCAGGATTACGGAACCTCCACCGCTCAATACTTTTTTAATAGTTGGTATGGCTGCATCGATCCTGGTGGTATCAGTGATCTCATAATTCTCATCCAAAGGAACATTGAAATCGACCCTGATGAGTACTCTTTTGTTGTTGAAATTATAATTCTCAATGGTTTTCATCCCGAATAGTTTATTTCTTGCTTTACCCAATAATGATTACAAAATTATAAAAAGGAAATCAATTATCATTACATTTGTTAAGAAGGTTAAGCAACTTATACAATGACAAATTTCCCCGGCATCATCAAATCAAAGCTACCACGCACCGGAACATCTATTTTTGCGATAATGTCGCAACTGGCTGTTGATCATAAAGCCATCAATCTGTCACAGGGATTCCCGGATTTTGGAGTTTCTCCTAGGCTGATCGACCTGATCAGCCATTATATGAATAAAGGCTTCAATCAGTATGCACCCATGACCGGTGTACCTTTATTAAGGGAGCGTGTTTCCGAAAAGTTTGAAAAAGCTTATGGGATTAAGTATGATCCGGATAAGGAGATCAACATTACCGCCGGTGCAACACAGGGATTATATTCAGCCATTGCCTGCATGGTGAGGGATGAAGATGAGGTTATCATTTTTGAACCGGCATATGACAGCTATGCACCGGCAGTGCAGTTATGCGGGGGAATCGTAAAGTATGCTAAATTAGAAGCACCGGAATATACCATAAACTGGCAGAAGGTTTCCCGTATGATCAGCCATCGTACACGGATGATCATTATTAACAGCCCACACAATCCGACTGGCAGCATTCTTCTCAAAAGTGACCTGATAGCATTGGAACACCTGATAAAAAACACGGATATTGTAGTGCTGAGTGATGAGGTTTATGAGCATCTGATTTACGACGGTGAACAACATGAAAGTGTGTGTAAATACCCCGGTCTGGCTGAAAGAAGTTTTATTGTCGGATCTTTCGGCAAAACATTTCATGCAACAGGATGGAAAATGGGATACGTACTGGCCCCTGCCAACCTTATGAAGGAATTCAGGAAATCTCATCAGTTTATCGTTTTTACCTGTAATACACCCGTTCAGCATGCCATTGCTGATTTTCTCGGAAATGAAAAGAATTATACCAGCCTCAGTAAATTCTACCAAAAAAAGCGTGATCTGTTTACAGAAATGATCCGTCCTTCACGCTTCAGGATCATCCCGTCTCACGGAACATATTTTCAACTTGTGAATTACAGGGATATATCTGAAGAGAAAGATATGGATTTTGCTGTAAATCTGATCAAAAAACATGGCATTGCCACCATCCCCTTATCCCCTTTTTATCATAAGGGAGATGATCACAAAATCCTCAGGCTTTGCTTTGCCAAAAAGGAAGAAACGCTGGAAAAAGCCGCTAAAATATTATGCACGATCTGACGCTTACAATGGTCCAGGCTGAACTTGCTTGGGAAGATGCAGAAGCAAACCTTCTTCATTTTGAAAGGATGCTTGAAAAGCTTAATGACCCCACTGATCTAATCATCCTGCCAGAGATGTTCAATACCGGCTTTACAATGGATCCCGCCGGAAATGGAGAAGCCATGAATGGAAGGAGCATGAATTGGATGGCGGAAACTGCTCTGAAAAAAGGCTGCCATATATGCGGGAGCCTGATCATTCATGAAAAAGGGAATTATTACAATCGCCTGATCTGGATGCATCCGGACGGCAGCTTTACATATTATGATAAAAAGCATTTATTCAGGATGGGAGAAGAGCATCAGTATTATTCAGCAGGGAGCAAAAAAATGATTGCAGAGCTGAAAGGATGGAAGGTATTACCACTGGTATGTTATGACCTCCGCTTTCCTGTCTGGAGCAAAAATGAATTTAAAGGGGGACAATATGCTTATGAGCTGCTGATTTATATTGCCAACTGGCCTTCTGTACGATCCACTGCATGGAAATCACTTCTTAGCGGCAGGGCCATTGAGAACATGGCTTTTGTTGCAGGTGTGAACAGGATTGGCCAGGATGGAAGGGGATTTGAATATTCCGGAGAATCTATGGTGGCAGGGCCTGAGGGAGAAATTACCAGCAGTATCCCGGCCGGTATAGAATCAATCAAAACAGTCACACTGAAAGCGTCCGGACTTATGTTTATACGGAATAAACTTGGTATTGGAAAAGACTGGGATGGATTCAGGCTGGAATAATTACGCATAGGCAATAAATAATAATTGCATCATACAATTTGCTTTTTAAGTTTTGTTTGTATTATTTTGGCACGCTATTTTATTTATAGAACATGAATATTGTAATTGCAGGCGATGGAGAAGTGGGTTTGTACCTGGCCCAGGAACTGGCACTTGAGAATCATAATATTACCATAGTTGATCCTCATGAAGACCTGATCAGGATGGTTGGATCACATACCGACCTGATGGCTATAACAGGGGATTCCACTTCCGTGGAAGTTCTACAGAACGCCAATGTAAAAAAAGCCGACCTCCTGATTTCGGTTTTACATGACGAACGCACCAATATTGTAACTGCCGCCCTCGGCAAGCAACTGGGCGCAAAAAAGACCATTGCCAGGATAAATAACCTGGAGTACCTCAAACCTCAAAATGAGGATAGGTTTAAAAATATGGGGATTGATGCCCTGATTTGCCCGGAAGATATTGCGGCCAATGAAATTGCCAACCTGCTCCGCCAGACAGCCGCTACAGAGATTTTTGATTTTTCCGACGGAAAGCTGTCTCTTTTTTTAATCAAACTTGAAGACAATGCCCCGGTGGTTAATAAAACGCTGAATGACGTGGTCGCTGAATTCCCTCATCTCAACTTTCGGGCAGTGGCAATTCACAGAAATTCCAATACCATCATTCCCAAAGGTGATGACATGTTCCTGACCAATGACCTCTCTTATGTGATTACCAAGCCAGGGGGGATTGGGGACCTTATGAAACTTGCCGGTAAACAAAAAATTGAAATTAAAAATGTAATGATCGTTGGTGGTGGGCGTGTGGGCAGGAGCACAGCCAGAAAACTGGAAACCTCACTGCGGATAAAGCTTTTTGAAATTGATAAGGAAAAGAGTATGCAGCTGGCCAATCACCTTGAACATACCCTGGTGATCAATGGAGATGCCCGTGATATACAGCTAATGGAGGATGAAGACATCCGTGGCATGGATGCTTTCATTGCTGTAACCGATAGCTCTGAGACCAACATTCTTTCCTGTCTGCATGCACGAAAATTTGGTGTCAGACGTACCATAGCCCTTGTTGAAAACATTGACTACATTGACATCTCACAGGATATAGGCATTGATACCATCATTAACAAGAAGCTGAGTACAGCAAGTTATATTGTCCGCTTTACAATGGATGCGGTTGTGACCTCCATCAAGTGCCTCAGTGGTATCAACGCGGAGGTGATGGAGTTGATGGCTAATCCTCACAGCACTGTGACAAAGAAACCAATCAGGGATTTACACCTGCCCAAAGGTGCGATCATAGGAGGAATCATCAGGGGAAAGGATAGTTTTATTGCAATTGGCGATTTCCAGATTGAAGAAGGGGATAAGGTTGTTGTATTCTGCCTGCCTGAAGCCATTCATAAGGTGGATAAACTATTCCATTAAACATGAAGGACTGGAAAGGAATCAATTATAAAGTGATCATTCGAGTGATCGGGTTTCTGCTGGTCATTGAAGGCGTATTCATGCTTACCGGTCTTCCATTCTCTTTGTACTATTGTGAGGAAGGATGCTTATCATTGCTCTATTCAGGGCTCATTACCATGCTCATTGGTGGTTTGCTGTGGTTTTCCACGAGGAAACATCCAAAAAATATTGGGAAAAAAGAAGGTTATGTTATTGTTTCTGTCAGCTGGATAGTTATTTCTCTTTTCGGCACTCTGCCTTTTCTTTTCAGTGGCGCAATCCCAAATTTTACCAATGCATTTTTTGAAACAATGTCAGGTTTTACTACGACAGGGGCCACCATCCTTACCGACATAGAATCCCTGCCCAAAGGAATTCTTTTCTGGAGAAGTATGACGCAATGGATTGGAGGAATGGGAATCATTGTATTTACTGTGGCATTACTTCCAATCCTTGGTATTGGCGGGATGCAGTTGTATGCAGCTGAAATGCCCGGAGTTACCAAAGACAAATTGCACCCACGGATCACGGCAACGGCAAAGAGGCTCTGGGGCATTTACGTCCTCTTCACGGTCCTGGAAACAGTATTGCTGATGTTCGGGGGCATGGACTTGTTCAATGCCTTATGCCATACATTCGGAACTGTGGCAACCGGCGGTTTTTCGCCAAACAACCTGAGCATCGCAACCTTTTCACCTTATATACAGTATGTTATCATTGTGTTTATGATCCTTGCCGGAACGAACTTCACACTGCATTATTTTGCTTTACACGGTCGATTTCGTAAGGTTTGGAAGAGCGAAGAATTTCGATATTTCATATACCTCATTCTTGCCGGCACCCTGATCATCACACTGGTGCTGGCATTCAGCAAGGAAGGCATGCCATTCGAAAAAGCTTTTCGGTCTTCCTTTTTTCAGGTGGTTTCTATCATAACCACCACCGGGTTCATTACTGATAATTACCTGAACTGGCCGGGTATCGTCTGGTTTCTTCTTTTCCTGATGATGTTTGTTGGTGGGATGGCAGGGTCAACAGGTGGGGGAATTAAGGTTTTAAGGCAACTGCTTTTACTCAAAAACAGCCTGCTCGAATTAAAAAGGTTGATTCATCCGCAGGCCATCATCCCTGTGAGGATGAACGGGAAGGTGGTGTCACAGGATATCATCTTTAAGGTCATGGCCTTTTTCCTGATCTATATCAGTTTTTTTATCTTTGGTTCAATGATAATGTCATTAATCGGACTGGATGTATCTTCAGCTGTT
The DNA here is from genome assembly GCA_013202965.1 of Bacteroidota bacterium. Taxonomy (GTDB): domain Bacteria; phylum Bacteroidota; class Bacteroidia; order Bacteroidales; family B18-G4; genus B18-G4. The sequence goes on from JABMQZ010000239.1 coordinate 10,718, forward strand.
GGCGCCACTGCAGCAACACTGGGAAATATTGGTCCCGGTATTGGTATGGTAGGGCCGGAAGACAACTATAATTTCATTCCATATCTTGGAAAATGGATCCTTTCTTTCTTGATGCTGCTGGGACGTCTTGAGCTCTTTACCGTACTTATTCTTTTCTCTCCTGCTTTTTGGAAAAAATAGGCCATGCAGGCCGTTCAAGCGGAAATATATTATCTTTGAATTTGATCAATTTTGAAAAATCTTCATATGCATAAGCTTTCAGCAGTTATCATCACACTGAATGAAGAAAAAAATATCGCCCGATGTATCGGATCAGTTAAGGATATAGCGGATGATATAGTAGTAGTGGATTCCGGATCAACAGATCAAACAGAAGCTATTTGCATAGAAAAAGGAGCACGTTTTTTTGTTCATAAATGGGAAGGATATATTGAACAAAAAAACTATGCCAACACACTTGCCGAATATCCGTTAATCCTGTCAATAGATGCTGATGAAGCCCTTTCAGAAGCTTTAAAGGAATCCATTCGTAAAGTGAAGGGAGACCCTCAGGCCGACGGATATGAAATGAACCGCATGACCAATTACTGCGGAAAATGGATCAGGCATGGCGGGTGGTATCCCGACAGGAAGTTACGGCTGTTTCATCGTGATAAAATTGAATGGGGAGGGGAAAGGATCCATGAAAGCATGGTTTTTAAGCTCCTAGGAGTTAAGACAGAGAAGATCCATGGTGATCTTTTGCATTATTCTTATTATACAATATCTGAACATATTGCCCAGGCGAATCATTTTACCAATATAACTGCTGAACTGGCAGTTGAGAAAGGCAGGAAAACAGGACTTCTCAAACTGATCTTTAGCCCCTGGATCAAGTTTATCAGGGATTACTTTATTAAATCCGGGTTTCTGGATGGATACTACGGATATATTATTTGCAAGATCTCAGCACAGGCCACCTTTATGAAATATGCCAAGATCAGGCAGTTAAGAAAAGGGGAAACGCGGAATTAAGCCATTGTTTATGGAAAACTTTCAGCGTATCATTATCAGCCGGACCGATAGCATTGGAGATGTAATCCTTAGCCTGCCTGTGGCAGGAATTTTAAAAAATGCTTTTCCTGAAGCCGAGATCATTTTTCTTGGAAGGTCATATACCAGTGATGTCATCAGGGCGTGCGAATATGTTGATACTTTCATGAACTGGGATGAGATCCAGCAATTATCGCCACTTGAAAAGGTAGAAGCCTTTAAAAACATGAATGCCGGCCTCATCATTCATGTATTTCCCAGGGCAGAAATTGCAAGCATTGCTAAAAAGGCAGGAATCCCGTTGCGAATGGGGACAAGCAGCCGCCTCTATCATTGGTTTTCATGTAACCGTTTGGTACGTTTGTCGAGAAGAAAGTCGGACCTTCATGAAGCCCAACTAAACCTCATGCTGATAAAAAGTATTACTGAAAAAAACAGGGTGTCGCATGAAGAAATCGCCAGTCTCTACGGATTGACGAAAACAGAAAAGCTGGAGAAAAAATTCAGTGACTTGATTGATAGGGAAAGGTATAATCTGATCCTGCACCCAAAATCAAAAGGAAGTGCACGGGAATGGGGATTGGAAAATTTCAAAAAGCTCGTACATACTCTTCCGGCAAAAGATTTTAAAATATTTGTAAGTGGTACAGCTGAAGAAGGGATGTTAATAAAAGAATCAGGTTTCTTTAAAGATACTGAAGCAATTGACTTGAGTGGCAGCATGTCACTGGGGCAGCTGATGAGCTTTATTCAATCCTGCGACGGATTGGTGGCTGCCAGCACAGGGCCTTTGCACCTTGCTGCTGCCTTGGGTATTACAGCAGCGGGAATATACCCGCCCATCAGGCCCATGCATCCCGGCAGGTGGGCTCCCATTGGAAAGAAAGCCAAATATATTGTTAAAGAAAAGTCATGTAACGACTGCCGAAAAGGAGGATCATGCCATTGCATGCAAGATATTTCTCCTGAAGAAGTCCGTCAGGCCATTGCAGATGTTTCCTGAGAAATATGATAAGCAAGACATCTATGGATTTAAACATACATTATTGATCTCTGAAAGAAAGTGACAGCTAAGACAAATAATAAAATAAAGACATTATTATCCAATATGTATTTCTGGGGCCTGGTGCTTATGATCATTTCCATTCCCATGTCGAAATACATGATGAGTGTATCTCAATTTACATTGACTGGAATTCTGATCCTGGAGTTCATTCACCTGGAAAGAGTTAAAAGCTTTTTTAAGAAAACCAAATGGTATTTGATCATCATAATGGTGATCCCTATGGCCTTGATCTGGGCAGGAAAAAGTATTTCACAAATCTTCTCAATATTCTTCCGGTCCAAGAACCTGCCTGCAATCGTCTTCTTCTCCCTCTATCTGATGCATGTCATTGGCTTGCTTTTTACGGTTGATTTTGACTATGCATTAAAGGATTTACGGGTTAAATTGCCACTGCTCGTATTGCCGGTAGTAATTTCTGTATCCGAACCCCTGAACTGGAAAAAATTCAGGCTGCTTATGTTGCTTTTTACTGCTGCTGTCATCGCCGGAACCCTTTACAGCACTCATTATTTACTGACAAAGGATATTCATGACCTTCGGGAGATTTCAATTTTTATCTCTCACATTCGTTTCAGTCTTCTCATCAGCATTAGCATCTTCGTATTAAGCTATTTTGCGATCAGAGGGCGTGATCTTCCGAAATATTTCCGGTCGATCCTTCTCATATTTACAGTATGGTTGCTTTTCTACCTGGTGTTATCAGCTTCAGTGACAGGACTGGTGGTGCTGATTTTAACAGTGTTTGTATTGGCTGTGTTTTACACCCTGAAAAAAAAGAGCCTGTATTCCCGTATCGCCACCGTGATATTATTTATCGCTCCGATAGTATTACTCGTTTTTATCATGGGAATTATCAGCGATGTTTATAAAGTACACAGGGTGGATTTTTCAACTTTGGAAAAACAAACCGCACTTGGAGCCACATACGAGCATGACACCACCAAGCTGCAGACAGAAAATGGTTATTATGTGAACTTATATATTGCAACAAATGAAATGCGTCAAGCCTGGAATAAGAGAAGTATATATGATTTTGACGGAAAGGATAAGAAGACGCAGAAAATTAAATATACCCTGATCCGCTACCTGACATCCAAAGCCTACCGGAAAGATGCAAAAGGTGTTGAAATGCTTTCAGAGGAAGATATTACGCTTATTGAGGATGGGGAAGCAAGCGCTCATTATCATGAACACTCAGATTTTTACATCAGGCTATATAAGATCATCTGGGAGGCCCAGCAGTATTTGCGTAAAGGTGATCCCAGCGGTCATTCGGCTATGCAGCGAGTAGAGTTCTGGAAAACCTCAATACTTATCATCAAACAATATCCTGTTTTCGGGGTAGGCACAGGCGATATGAATATTGCCTTTAAGCGACAGTATGAACTTATGAAAAGCCCTTTGGAGCCCGAATTTCGATGGAGGTCGCATAATCAGTTTTTGTCGATAACAGTTGGATTTGGCCTGATCGGGTTGATCTGGTTTATCGTAGTACTCCTTTATCCCCCGATCAAAACCGGTCGAATGACTGATTACTTTTATATGACATTCTTTGTGATCATGATGCTATCCATGATCTCGGAAGATACTATTGAAAGCCAGGCAGGGGTTACTATTTTTGCGTTTTTCACTTCCCTCTTCCTGTTTGGAAAGAAGGACAAAACACCCATCTAATAAAATAAACTGGATGAGCAGTGATAATTATATGAAAGAATGGCTGGTTATTGTTAATCCCAATGCCGGCAGCCGGAAAGGGGAAAAGGACTGGCCAAAAATACAAGAGGCCCTGACAAAACAAGGGTTTTCTTTCAAAGCAGTTTTCACGGAAAACAAGCATCATGCAATAGAATTAACATCAAAACTGGTGGCCACGGGCTTCAGAAAGCTGATCGTTATAGGGGGGGATGGAACCCTGAATGAGGTGGTGAACGGTATTTTCAGGCAGGATTCCTGCTCAGTGGAAGACCTGCTCCTTAGCATAATCCCCGTTGGTACAGGGAATGACTGGTGCAGAATGTACGGCATCCCGAAAAAATATAAGCACGCTATAAAAATAATTAAGCAGGGCCATACCTTTGTTCAGGATGTTGGCTTTGTTACATACCATGATCAACAGGAAGAACATGAAAGATATTTCATTAATGTTAGCGGCATGGGATATGATGCATTGGTAGCACAAAAAACCAATAAGATGAAAGATAAGGGTAAAGGTGGAGCCCTGTCTTACCTTTTTAACATTTTTAGCGGGCTGTTCCAGTATAAATTTACTCATTTTGATATAGATGTAGACGGAGAGCGAGTGTTCAGCGGCAGGGTGTTGAGCATGAACCTTGGGATTTGCAAGTATAATGGAAGCGGGCTGATGCAGCTTCCTCATGCAATCCCTGATGATGGTCTGCTGGACATCACCGTGATCAAGGCAACATCAAAATTCAATATGGTAAAACATGTGGCAAAACTCTATGATGGCTCTTTTGTAAAATTGAAATTTGTCAATACATACAGGGGTGAAAACTGTAAGATCGTATCAAGGCCCAGCGGTTCGGTATACCTGGAAGCAGACGGGGAATCCCTGGGGCATTCACCTCTTTATTTTTCTGTTCTGACCAAAGCATTGAAGTTTATTATTCCTAAACATCAAAATGGGGAATAAAAAAATCTTTGAAATTGATTATCCTCTGGGCAAGCCACGAGGAATCATTTGATTGAACATTATTCAAGACTTTATTAATCTTTAGAATACAGTCCTTTAACTAAAATATCAACAATGGAATTCCCCCATATTAATTACTGGGCAGTGATGGTGGCTGCAGTTTCAAGCTTTGCCCTTGGAAGTTTATGGTATTCTCCTCTCATGTTTGAAAAACCATGGATGAAAGAACTTGGCTTCACCAAAGAAGGAATGAAAAATACCAGTATGCTAAAGATCTTTGGCATTGCATTTATCCTGATGTTTATTATTGCATTCAACCTTGCAGCATTCATAGGAACTGAATCTGACTGGAAGTCCGGGATGATGGCAGGAGCGCTGGGCGGTATCGGATGGATTGCCGCTGCAATTGGAGTGAATTACCTGTTTGAAAGAAAATCCTTCAGCCTCTTCCTGATCAATGCAGGATATATGGCTGTGTCTTTAATAATTATGGGGGCTATATTGGGCGCCTGGAAATAATTAGCTGAGCCTACAACTCGTAGCGGAGGGGAATCATACATTTCTGATTAACTCTAGCAATTCCTCTAGCGCATGCTCTTCAGGAATCTTGGTTTTTACCGGTTTTCCATTGTGATACAGGCTGATTTTCCCATTTCCCTCACCAACATAACCAAAATCGGCATCTGCCATTTCGCCGGGACCGTTCACAATACATCCCATAACCGCAATCTTTATGTTTATCAGCCCGGAAGTATTTTCTTTGATCTTTTTCAGGGCATCCTGAATGTCAAATTCTGTCCTCCCGCAACCCGGACATGAGATATACTCTGTTCCGGTAATCCGGCGTCCGGTAGCCTGCAAGGTTGCAAAAATAAGTTCCTGATGCCTGACAAGACTTTTCCCTTGATTTCTTATCCAGAAGCCATTCCCAAGATCCCGGAGAATCAAGGCCGATAAGTCGGCAGAACACTTTAACATCAGGGATTCATGATCACGCTCATAATAATCCAGCTTCACAAGTACAGGATATCTGCATTTTTCCCTTTCCAGCAAGGAAAACATTTTTATGATCTCCCTTAGCTCTCCATTTTTTCCGGAAAAGAGTAGTATCCTGCCTTCTGAAGGTTTAGTCTCTGAAGCAAGAAATTTTTTCATGGCTTTATATGCTGAGAATTCAATGATATGAAAACTCTTTACATCCGGCACTTTGCCACCCGCCGGCATTATTTGATAGCTGTAATTTTTAAAATCTTTAAACTTATTGTTGGATATATGAAGGAGGTCGGCATTCGGAAATAAAGTTTTGCGCTTGCTCTTTTCACCAACAACAAGCACAGGCAGGTTTTCACCAAAAATGCCGGTTCTTACAGTATTTTTATAATGATACATTCCCGTGTCATCCAGGCTGCTGAATTTCTGCTTGCCTTTCCTGATATCTTCATATTGCCGGATAAGTTCCCGGGCAACCGGAATTTCAGCCACCGGGTCTTCTGTTAAGGAAACCCGTATGGTATCCCCGATGCCTTTTGCAAGCAAGGGTCCGATACCGGCGGCAGACCTGATCCTGCCATCCTCTCCCTCGCCGGCTTCTGTAACACCCAGGTGGAGCGGATAGTCCATACCCTTTGCTGACATAGTTTTTACAAGTTGTTCGGTGGCATTGATCATGGTGGCAACATGGCTTGATTTCATTGAAACCACAAGGTCATTGAACCCTTCATCCCGGCATATTTCAAGGAATTCCATGGCAGAAGCAAGCATGCCTGCCGCCGTATTGCCATACTTTTTCATAATCCGTTCCGATAAAGAACCATGATTCACACCCACCCTAATCACAGTTCCGTGTTCCCGGCATATCTTTATTAAACGTTTTACTCCTTCTCTAATGAAATCCGGATGAGGTTCTGTGGTTTTCAGGTTTTTACTTTTCGAAAGGAAATACTGCTTATCGATATAATTGCCCGGATTTATCCTGATCTTGTGTACAATTGCAGCGGCTACTTCAGCCACTTTAGGATTGAAGTGTATGTCGGCAACCAGGGGTATGTTCAAGCCGGTCTTTTCCAATCTATTGCGGATAACACCCAGGTTTTCAGCCTCCCGTACATTTCTTGCTGTAATGCGAACAAGTTCGCAGCCTGCTTCCTGCAATTGCAGAACCTGCCTCACTGTGGCTTCAGTGTCCATGGTGCGTGTATTGGTCATGGACTGTATACGAACAGGCATATCCCCCCCCAGGGATAAGCTGCCTATATGTAGTATCCTTGATTTGTATATGCCATTATAGAATTCCATCCCTTGATATTTATGCAATTATATTATCGAATTATTAAACATTTACAAGAAAGCAGGCAACCATATGGTAAAAATACTATTCTTACAATAAATACAAGAAATATTAGTTAATCATATGACTAAAATGTCAAGCCGAATAGGTATTTTTGACAATCTTTTTTCAATCCGGGATTTGTGCTTTGACAAAGTCCGGCACTGCATATTAATAAAACTCTTCCTGATGGGCATTTATAAACAAGCACTGTTCGTTTTTCTTTCCTTAATCACGGTGATACCGGCTATGAACCAGAATGCTGGTGTCGGACAATGGCGTGATCATTTACCATATAGTAACTTCACAGCAGTAACAGAAGCCGGGAATATGATCTTTGGTGCTACACCTTATGCACTTTTAACCTATAACAAAAACGATCATAGTATTGAGCGCTTTTCCAAAATCAACGGCCTGTCAGATATTGGGATCAGTGATGTGAAGTACAGTCAGGAATTACAAACTGTGGTGGTTGCTTACCGCAATACAAATATTGATCTTTTTAAAGGCAACAGCATTATTAATATTCCCGATATCAAACGAAAACCCATTCTGGGCAACAAGGTAATCAATAGAATCTCTTTCAGGGGGGATTATGCTTACTTATCCTGTGGATTTGGTATTGTTGTGCTGGATATGCTAAAGGAGGAAATCCATGACACTTATTACATTGGCCCCCAGGGGAGCCAGATCAATGTACTTGATTTCACCCATAATGATACTGCATTTTTTGCAGCCACCGAAGACGGGATTTATCACGCTTCCTTTACGCACCCGAATCTTGCTGATTTCACTGCATGGCAAAAAATGGATGATGCACCTTATCCCGATAATGAATACAATCTGATCACCTTTTTTGAGGGCAGGATTGTCGCTAACCTTAAAGAAGGAGGCAATGTTGAGGATGACACAATTTTTATATATGACGGCACAAATTGGTCACATTTAGCCTTGGAGGATGGGCATAAAGTGAACAACATCGAAGCCACAAATGGGAAATTGATAATTGCACTTGATTACTCGGGAAGATTGTTCAATGAAAACCTTGAAGAAGAATTGAAAATTTATACTTATAATCCGGGAAATCCGCGGATGAATGATGCTATTTATGATAAGGATGGCAGTGTTTGGGTTGCTGATGCCAGTAGCGGGCTTGTCGAGTCGTTTGCCAATGGCTGGGAAAGTATGAAGATCAATCCCGGAGGACCATACAATGCCAGTGTATTTTCTATGACTTCTGCCGGAAACCGTGTATGGGTGGCTCCGGGAGGTTATACCAGTACCTGGTCGCCACGTTACTTCAATTATGGCGCTTACAGGTTTTATGATGACAAGTGGAAGAATTACAATGCCGGATCCATCCCGGAAATGGCAGGGATCAGGGACATCGTTTGTATTGCTGTAAACCCTACAAATGAAGATCAATCATATTTGGGGGTTTTTAGAAATGAAGTTGGAGTACTTGAAATGACCGCTGGCGAAGTAACCAACAAATTTACTGAGGAAAACAGTGAGCTTCAGAAATGGGAAGCTGCAGCAAGCATTGCTTTAGTTGGACTTGCATTCGATTCTCAAAACAGTTTATGGGCCTTATGTTCGGGCGCAGAGAAACTTCTTGCCGAGAAGAAAGATGATGGAAGCTGGTACTCATACAGCCTTGGTGGCAATGCTTCCGCAGTAGATTGCCGTAAACTTTTTGTTGACTCCTATGACCAGAAATGGATCTTATTCAGGCATACCAACAGCAATCCGAATTACGTTGCTGTATACAACGAAGCAAAACCTCCTGGTGAGCAGTTAAGGTTACTCAGATCGGGAACCGGAGTCGGCAACATTCCGGGAACTACCGTATTCAGCATTGCGCAGGATTACGATGGCGAAGTCTGGGTTGGCACTGATGAGGGAATTGCCATTTTCTATTCACCATCCGATATTCTCACTACCCAGGATTATGATGCCGTAAGGCCATTGGTTAATTTCGATGGTTATGTTCAATATCTTCTGGAAACAGAAATTATTACCGCGATCTCTGTTGACGGAGATAACAGAAAATGGATTGGCACGGAACGCTCTGGTATATTTTTACTGTCGGCCGATGGCACTGAACAGATCTACAATTTCACTGAAGATAACAGCCCTTTGTTCTCGAATCAAATCATAGATTTAGTGATCAATACTGATGGCGAAGTATTCATTGCAACCGCCAGCGGGATCATTGCTTACAAAGGATCCGCTTCTGCACCCAATGAAACTTTTACAGATGTCTATGCTTATCCGAACCCGGTAAAAGATGGATTTGATGGTTGGATTGCCGTGAAAGGGCTCATACAGGACTCTGACATTAAAATTACTGATATTAGCGGAACGCTTATATATTCCACTCGCTCTGAAGGAGGCCAGGCTGTGTGGAATGGCCGCAATTTTGATGGCAGGAAAGCCAGGCCCGGGGTTTACCTGGTATTCGCCTCAAATGAGGACGGCACTGAAAAAATGGTTACAAAAATTCTGATCATTGACTGATCCATTTCCACTATCTTAGCAGCATGCTGCATAAGACCCGGGGAATTGTCCTTCATCATATCAAGTATTCTGAAACCAGCCTGATCGTAAAGGTCTTTACCGAATTATTTGGACTGCAAGCATACCTTGTTAAGGGTGCACGATCGAAAAGATCCACATTCAGGAGCAGTCATTTCCAGCCTATGAGCATGCTTGATCTTGTAGTTTACCACCGCGAAAAAAGTGATCTACAGCATATCCGTGAATCTGAAATATCAGAACCGTTTCATGCCATCTCAACAGATATCCGCAAAAGCACCATTGCCTTGTTTCTGGCCGAAATACTTCTGAAAACTTTAAAAGAAGGGGAAAGCAACACGGAAATGTTCGGCTTCATTTCTACATCTTTGAATTTCCTCGAAATCCAGGAAGACGGAATTGAAAATTTCCACCTGTTCTTTCTGGTTAAACTCAGTCGCTATCTGGGATTTTATCCCCATGGAAGTCCCGGATCAGGCAAGGACTTTTTCGATCTGAGGGAAGGCAGATATACAGTCATACAACCTTTGCACCCTGATTTTTTGAATAAAGAAAAAAGTCTCGCACTGCACGCCCTTTCAACTGCCCGGGCAGATGAACTCTCAGGGATCGTAAATGCAAAAACCGGAAGGAGTGAATTGCTGAATGCAATTCTGATCTATTACCAAATTCATCTGAGCGGCCTCAGTAATATTAAAACCATTGAGGTTTTGAAGGAAGTATTCCGTTAATGATTTTGGAAAAGCCTGAACAGCTGAGCCTTTAGTTGAATTTTCACCTTCTCAATATCCTGTATGGATCCCAGCTCCTTTTCAAGTGAAGTAACCCCCTTTTCGGTAAAGCCACAGGGGTTAATATAATTGTAATATTCCAGCCTGGTGTTGATGTTAAAAGCAAAGCCATGCATGCTAACATAACGGCTCGTGCGCACTCCAATAGCACATATTTTTCTAACTTTCCCGGGCTGATCAGCATCCAACCACACTCCACTGGCTCCGTCCATTCTTGAAGAAGATATTCCGTAATCCCTGAGCAAGACTATCATGCTCTCTTCCAGCAACCAAATATATTTCCTGATGCCCAGCTTGAAATTGTCCAGGTCGAGAATTGGATAACCTACGATCTGGCCGGGTCCGTGGTAAGTGATGTCTCCTCCCCTGTTGGTCCTGACGAAAGAAACCCCTTTCTCAGCCAATGCCTGCTTGTTGATCAGCAGGTTATTGTCTGACCCGCTTTTCCCGAGAGTATAAACATGGGGGTGCTCGCAAAACAACAAAAAATTTGAAGTTTGTGGCTTATCAGGATGGCGTTTTTGAGTAATGGTCTCCTGAAACAAGCTTTCCTGATAATCCCAGGCATCCTGGTAATCAATGCGTCCAAGGTCTTTATATATGATCTCCTTATTCATCAGTGAAATTTCTCCCGGGGACATGTTTTTCTGCTTTGTATGATGACCTGACCAGCGCCTGGCTTTCGATATGGATGAATCCTTTTCCCAGGCCGGTTTTACGATATATCTCAAATTGCTCAGGAGTCGTAAAAGAAGCAACAGGCAGGTGTGCTTTGCTCGGCTGCAGGTATTGCCCAATGGTCATCACCTCACAACCCGCCCGAATGAGATCATCCATGCATTCATAGATTTCATATTCTGTTTCACCCAATCCCGTCATAATACCCGATTTTGCACGTATCCCTGATTCGGAAATGATGCGGATGACCTCAAGGCTTCTGTCGTAAGAGGCAACACTTCTGACTTCCGGTGTCAGGCGGCGAACTGTTTCAAGATTATGAGAGATCACTTCCGGATTTGAATCGATGACTTTTTTGATATGTCCTTTATTCCCCTGGAAATCAGGAATTAATGCCTCGACAGTGATTCCCGGGTTTTTTTGTTTAACTGCTGAAATGGTTTCCACCCACATTGCGGCACCGCCATCGTCCAGATCATCCCGATCGACAGAAGTAAGCACGCAGTGTTTCAGGCCCATTAAGCGGACCGATTCTGCCACTCTTTCCGGTTCAGCACGGTCAACAGGACCCGGTTTTCCGGTTTTGACGTTACAGAATTTGCAGGACCTGGTGCAAATATCTCCGAGGATCATAAATGTAGCAGTCCCTCTCTCCCAGCAATCATACATATTAGGACAATGTCCGCTTGTACATATGGTGTGCAAGCGGTGCCTGCTCACGATATCTTTCACTGCCAGGTATTCCTTGCCTGCCGGGATCCTGATCTTCAGCCAATCCGGTTTTTGTCTTTTCCTTTTTTCTTCCATGAGTCTTTTCCTGCACTGCAAAATTAATAAACTAATGTCATGTAGGATATGATTTGGAATATAAAGCAGTTTGAAAAAGAGAGGTTTCCATGCCCCTCATCCCTCACACCCCGCACCCCATCCCTCAACCCAACACCCAAAACTAATAAACACTATCTTTGCAAAAATTTTTTATCATGAGCCCAGAATTGAGCGAACAGGAACAGATACGACGGAAATCGTTGCAGGAACTTATCAGCATGGGGATTAATCCTTATCCCCCTGAAACTTATGAGATTAACGCCAATACAGCAGATATCCTCAAAAGTTATCCCGAAAATCAGGACTTATATCAGGATGTAAGTATTGCAGGTCGTATCATGGGCCGCCGCATAATGGGTGCTGCTGCTTTTGTGGAATTGCAGGACCACAACGGAAAGATCCAATTGTATTTTAAAAGAGATGATATTTGTCCGGGGGAAGACAAGAGCCTGTATAATATCGTTTTCAAACGTCTTCTTGATATTGGTGATATCATCGGGGTGAAAGGATATGTGTTCACAACAAAAATGGGCGAGATCACCATTCATGTAACAGCATACAAATTGCTGGGCAAATCCTTAAAACCACTGCCTGTTGTAAAAGAAAAAGAAGATAAAGTCTGGGATGCCTTCACTGATCCCGAACAGCGATATCGCCGGCGTTACCTGGATCTTATCGTAAACCAGGACGTAAGGAAAACATTTATTAAAAGAGCAGAACTAATCAATTCCATGCGTAGCTTTTTGAATAAAAAAGCTTACCTCGAAGTTGAAACACCCATCCTCCAACCCCTTTATGGAGGTGCTGCCGCCAGGCCTTTCAAAACACATCATAACAGCCTGGACATGACACTATATCTCAGGATAGCAAATGAACTTTATCTCAAAAGGCTCATTGTTGGCGGATATAACGGGGTTTATGAGTTTGGCAAGGATTTCAGGAACGAAGGCATGAGCCGTTTCCATAATCCTGAGTTCACCCAAATGGAGCTTTATGTTGCTTATAAGGACTATGAATGGATGATGGATCTGGTGGAAGAAATGGTAGAAAAGATCGCCATTGACCTCCACGGCACCACAAAGGTCAATGTTGGTAATAACATCATTGATTTTAAAAGGCCCTGGAAAAGGGTTTCCATGCATGAGGTAATTAAAGAGTTTACAGGGATTGACATATCAGATATGGACGAGGCTGCCCTGAGGACAACAGCACAAAAACTGGGTGTTGAGGTAGATCCAAGTATGGGGAAAGGCAAGCTCATCGATGAGATCTTTGGAGAAAGCTGTGAAGCAAATCTCATCCAGCCTACCTTCATTACGGATTATCCGGTCGAGATGTCGCCCCTGGCAAAAAAACATCGCAACAAGGAAGGCCTTGTGGAACGTTTCGAAGCAATTTGCAACGGAAAGGAATTATGCAATGCCTTCAGTGAACTGAACGATCCCATCGACCAGCGAAATCGCTTCGAAGAACAACTGGAACTTGGAAAAAGAGGTGATACCGAATCTATGGTTCTGGATGAAGATTTTCTCAGGGCATTGGAATATGGCATGCCGCCAACCGCAGGCCTGGGAATTGGTATTGACCGACTGGCTATGATAATGACCGATTCTGCATCAATACAGGATGTATTGTTCTTTCCACAAATGCGCCCGGAACAGAAGAAAGCTGAATCAAAAGATGAGGAATTCACAGCGCTGGGCTTTCCGGAAGTATGGATCCCATTCCTGAGACAAAAAGGCTTTCATACCGTTGAAGAACTGAAAGAGGCCAACCCCAATAAGCTGGCCAACGACCTGAATGGGCTCAGGAAAAAAAATAAACTCGACATCCCCGCTCTGAACCCGGCAGAAGTGAAAGAATGGCTCACAGATTAAAATTTTTAATTTTGCACCCCTTACATACAATGAATTAAATATATGTTCGTTAAACATAAATCAATAAATAAATTAAAAAGAATTATGAAGAAATTGACAATCGTACTAAGCATTTTATTCATTACAGTTTCACAATCCCTGACAGCACAAGACCTGAATGATGCAGGCAAAGCATATAACAAAGGGATCAGCTTTACAAAAGAAAACGATCAAATCAAAGCCATTGAATCCTTTCAGGAATGTGCGGCCATTTGTGAAGAACTTGGAGAAGTAGGTGAAGGATTAATGATCAAAGCACAAACCCAGGTTACCAGTTTGTATATGAAACTCGGAATTGATGCTTTTAAAGCAAAAGAATATGATACCGCTGTTTCATATTTTTCGCTTTCAACAAGCTATGCAGAAAAAACCGGTAATGCAGCCAGTGTAAAAAAAGCAAGAAATTACACCGCTACCACCTATACTGCACAAGGTAATTCCCTGTATAAATTGAAAAAATATGAAGATGCCATTGGCTTCTTTCATACTGCCCTTGAATTTAATTCTGAGTATTTTAAAGCATATTATGGCCTGGCAGTGTGTTATAATAAAACAGGAAATACAGAAGACATGGAAGAATCAGTTAATAAAGTTATTGAACTGGGAGGAGAAGACAGAACTGTTGAAAAGGCAAAAACTCTTGCATCAAACTATTTCCTCAATCTGAGTGGAGAGGCACTACAGAAAGAAAGCTTTAATGAAGCGCGTATGATGGCAAAAAAATCTATTGAATACAATTACATGCAATCAACAGCATACTATTATCAGGCTCTTGCCAATAATAATCTGGAAAATTGGGATGAAGCCATTGAAGCTGCTCAATTAGGCAAGAAAGCCGAACAGGGAGATAAGTCAAATTTCTTCTTCGAACTTGGCCGTGCGTATGAAGGCAAAGGCGATGTACCTAAAGCATGCGAATCATACGGAAAAGTTAGCAGTGGACCCAATGTGGATGCGGCAAACTATCAACGCAGCACAGTATTAAACTGTAATTAAAAAATTCTTATCATATCATCCCCTCCATTCCTTACGGAAATGGAGGGTTTTTTATAATACCCCTCTGTCCCGCAAAAGCGGCACATCTCCCCTGAAAATCAGGGGAGCTTATTAGGAAACCTCGCGGCAAGCCACGAGGAATCATTTGATTGAATTATCATATGAATTTTTTTTTACTTTTGCTGCAATACAATAAGCTGATTCATGGCCAGGATTCTCCTTTACGCATTATTTATTATCAGTTCTTGTTTGATTGGCATAGAAAAGGCTGACGGACAAACAACAACATCTGACAGCCTGGAACTGTTGCTGGAGCAAGCAAACAATGATGAAGAATCCAATGTACTCTTATATGATATCAAACCTGATCTGATTGAGCAAGACAGACAGGATGTAATTTATACCCGGTATTTTGTCATTGCTATTTTCATACTTTCCTTGCTAACGATCGCTCTTGCCATTTCAAGGATCTTCAGCCAGCGCAAGGCCAACAAAATATTGTCACATCAGCGGAATATATTGAAGAAAACCCTTATAGAGCTAAGGATCAGCGAACAAAAATATAAAGCTCTTTTTTCACAGGCAAATGATGCCATCTTCCTGATGGATCACAAAACCTTTATTGATTGCAATGACAAAACAACTGAAATGTTTGGCTGCATACGGGAGGATATTATCGGACATCCCCCCTATGAATTTTCTCCACCGAAACAGCCTGACGGAAGGGATTCAGAAGAAAAGGCCCTTGAACTGATCAACCAGTGTATTGCAGGAAACCCACAACAATTTTACTGGATACATACTAAAAAGGACGGGACCCCTTTCGATGCCGAGGTGAGTCTTAACAGCGTCGACCTTGAAGGTAGTATTTATGTACAGGCCATTGTCCGGAATATCAGTGTGCGTGTTCATGCTGAAAAGGAAATGGTGCAGGCAAGGAAAAAAGCTGAAAAAGCAACAGAATCCAAAACCTTTTTCCTTGCTAAAATGAGCCACGAGATCCGGACCATGCTTGGTGGGATCACAAGTTCCAGTCAACTAATGATGGATACCAGAGTAAATAAGTACCAGTCAGAGTTGCTGGATATCATCAACACTTCTGCCGATAACCTACTGGAAATCGTCAATGAAATTCTGGATTTTTCAAAGATAGAAGCAGGTAAAATTGAAATTGAAGACAGGGTGTTCAATATTAGGAAAATACTCGAGGATAATGTCAATACCTATCTTCCGAAGTCCAGGGAAAAAGGGATTACAACATATTTGAGCATTCATCATAAAATACCAGACTTCATATCGGGAGATGAGTTGCGCCTGAAACAGATCCTTTCCAACCTCTTATCCAATGCCATTAAATTTACCGACAAGGGAAGTGTTACTATTGATGTAGCTGTGGAAAAAGAAATCGGAAACGAGCTGATGATAAAATTCCTGGTAAGCGACACAGGAATAGGAATCCCATCCGGAAAGCTAAAAGAGATGTTCACTGAATACTCACAATCGGATGTTTCCATCAGTCGTCGTTTCGGTGGAACAGGACTCGGGCTGAATATCGTTTATAAACTTGTAAACCTTATGAAGGGAAGCGTTGAGGTGCAGAGTGAACTCAAGAAGGGAACACAATTTGCGCTGATCATCCCCTTCCGTAAAGCAATAGATACTCCATCCAGTCCCGATGATAAACCAGTTCCGAAGCTACTTAGCAGACATAAATATAAAATCCTTCTTGCCGAAGATAATGTGATGAACCAGAAGATCACCATGATCAACCTGAAAAACCTCGGACATCATGTTGATCTTGCAGAAAACGGCCTTGAAGCCTGGGAAAAATACCAGGAGAACGATTACGACATCATCCTGATGGATATTCAAATGCCTGAAATGGATGGAATTGAAGTTACCCACCTGATCAGGAAACATGAAAAAGAAAACAAATCTGTTAAGAAAATCCGTATCGTTGCCTTAACCGCGAATATCCTTGGCCAGGATGCAGAATATTGCATAGCTGAAGGGATGGACGCCTATATCGCTAAACCTTTCAGGGTAGAAGATATCATTGAAAAACTTGAATTATAATTGCCGGGTAGCAGCAGCAAAATAATTACCGCTTGATGAGTTTTCCGGCACTGATCTTTCCAGTTGTTTTCACAAGCAGATGGTAAATTCCGGCAGGGCAATCTGTTCCATTTTCATCACGGCCATCCCACACAAGCCTGTGGTCTCCCTTAGAAAACGAGTTTTCTGCAAGAATCCTGATCAGTCTTCCACGATTGTCCAGAATATATACTGAAACCCTGGCAGCCTCAGCTAATGAGATCATAAGATTGGCCTGCGTACTGAAAGGATTCGGATAGATACCTGAAATACCTACAGTTTCCGGATCATTAGATTCTTTGATTTTTGAAATGAGATCTTCATCCACGATGATCAATACCTCGTGATCTCCCCCTTCCGATTCAATAAAAATGGTATCTTGTACAAAGCCCAGGCTTTGATCCACAGGAATACCAACATATACAGTTAAAACAAGTGAATCATTCGCAGGAAGAAGATAGGGAAAGGTGACAATAGGTTCCGCCCACCAGTAGAACTCATCCCATCCTTCCAAATTGATATTGTCAATAATTACATCCTTATCTCCATCAGGATAGATCCTTAGCTTCAGGCCATCAATCGCCTGAATATATGTTGTGTATAGCAAAGTATCCGGTGTAACGATCAGTCCTGGGAGCATTTGTACTACGGTGAATACATGCGGGTCAGGGGCTCCGATATAAGGGTGGTTCATGCTTCTGCCTGACATATCCGCCGCATGAATATAATATCCTACTTCCGTTCCCTCATCCTGAAAGGGGATCAGGCCGGCATAAATATTGCCCAGCTGCTGAACCATCTGTACGGATTGAAACTGCCCGCCGTTGACCTGATAATAAAGCAGAACAGAATCAGTATACAAAGCTGATCCGCTGTAGGTTGTTATGGTTGCAATGATCTCATAATCATCCTGTATCTGAATATTTCCCAATAAGGGCATGTGCTTAATATGCAGCATTTCGATGTCGGCAATGCCTTTTGCGCGACAATGAAGGGCGTCTGTGTTTTCCCATGAATCATACATGATCCCGATAACTTCATAGCCAGGCATGGCAGCTTCATAAACCAGAAGTGCATCGGCATCGTAAGTGCTTCCTGTGATAGGAACAAATACCTTTTTATTCAGGATCAGCGAATTGGTATAAGGGGTATTGGGATAATATCCCGGAGTATACACCCTGTATACTTCATAAGGGACACCCCAGTCGCTGAGGGTAGCGGCAAAATAATCAGCCACATATTCAAAATCATCATACCTCGGATCAGACTCCAGTACCGAGCCGATCAGCACCTTGTTAACATCAAGGAATTTTCCCCAGCAATCAATGTGCTTGATGTATTCTCCCAATGGATCGGGCAACACATGATACTCGTCAATGCCCAGGTAATCATCAACCATATCCTGTATCTCCTGGTGAGACATACTCAGGTTTTCTTCCCATACCAGCTCTGTGGAAGAGCCTTGTGTACTGCCTGTGCACATCCAGTTGCCACCGGTATGCTCCAGCGGCATGCCATATAACTCAATCCCCAGATGATTAGCCACTTCTATCGGAATATCATCATCATCAGGTCTTGGCCTGTTATAAGGAAAGTTACAAACTCCGAATTCGCCGTTTCCGTCAATCAAAAACCAGGGGCCGTAATCGCGGGTCCAATATGAATCCGTGGGCGCCTGGATATAATCGATATTGGCCATATTCGCTCCACTACCCTGATAAATGCTGTTCACGGTATTTTGCTGGCTC
Source organism: Bacteroidota bacterium (assembly GCA_013202965.1). GTDB lineage: Bacteria > Bacteroidota > Bacteroidia > Bacteroidales > B18-G4 > B18-G4. The sequence continues at coordinate 29,384 of JABMQZ010000239.1, forward strand.
TGGTTGGCAACAATGGTGGTTACGCCACAATCCTGCGACATTTCCACGATAAGAGAAGTAGGTATTCCAAATGGATATCTCACTAGAACACTTTGCATTTGCTCAAATTCTGCAATCATACGTACAGGATGATCAGGAGGATCGGTAGGATAAAAGTCCATCAGATTATCATGTGGAAGCAGCATTTCCTCCGCACTGAGGTAATGCATCTTTTTCCATATTGGAATATCATGCTTTTCCTGTGCATAAAGAGCGGGAAGGAGAATAAGGCAGCTAAGGAAAGTCAGTATGATCTTTTTCATTTGTACAGTTGATTTATAACAGAGATTGCAGCTTAGTATTTTAGGTGCCCAAAATTAAGGAATATTTTTTAATGGTTGGTTGGGGGATGAAGAGACTTTGGGACTGTGAGACTATGAGACTGGACACTACTGATTCATAATTCATAATCAACTCAACACCCAACACCCAAATCTTGGATCAGCAAAAAAATTCCCCCCGTAATCCAAATTTGTATTTCTTTAGTATATTTGCACTAGCAAACAAATAATGACATGATAAACCTATCAATTATACTTGGCGTACCCGGTTACTGGCAGATCATTCTGATCGTTCTTGTAGTATTGCTTCTTTTTGGTGGCAAAAAGATCCCCGAACTGATGAAAGGCATTGGGCGTGGAACACGCGAGTTCAAAAAAGGCCTGAACACAGACGAGGAGGATGAAGAAGGCAGCAAAGATGTTGCTAAAAAAGAATAATCTTGCCATATAGCTTCCCGGCTAACAAACTAAAGACTGAAGCTCCCCACCCTGAGGAGGCTGTCTCAAAATAACCCGGAGATCCCTCCCTGAGTATCCGGGGGATCAATTCGACTAAGAATTTTTTATTCACTTCGTTCTAAAAAATTTAGTCTCATTGACATTTTTGCACGAAATTTGCATACAAATCCAATGACGTTTTCAGTTATTATACTATGATTGCTCTTTTTAAAACCAACTTATACTTATTTCTGATAACAAGCTGCGTATTGTTATCCGTTCGTATTTCCGCCCAGGACACCAATAAACCAGACAGCACTGCCAGTCAGGAGATCATTTTGGAAGCTGTCCCGGACAACATAATGATAGCTGATACCCATGAACTTGGTTTTGTGATCTGGAAGGATTCACCCGTTGTAGCCATGCTCGACAGCCTGGCCGATTTGAAATATTTTGGCGACAGGGGGTTTGTCACCGACATTAATGAACTGAATATTCATGGCTTTGCCGAAGGATATGTTCCTTCCTATCCCGACTCTGTTCTTGCTGCCAGGATTAACTCTCTGAACAGGGAAACAACCATAGAGCTGGTATTTAACAGGCAGGTTAAAAATTATATCCAGCTTTATACGAATAAAAAGAGAGGGCTTAGCTCCCGGATCCTGGGCCTTGCAGAGATCTATTTCCCGCTCTTTGAGGAGCAACTCGATCGTTTCGACATCCCCCTGGAAATGAAATACCTTGCAGTGGTCGAGTCTGCATTAAACCCCACAGCAGGATCAAGGGCCGGTGCAAAAGGCCTGTGGCAGTTTATGTATGGAACCGGTAAAGTTTATGGGCTGAGGGTTACTTCTCTCATTGATGAGCGCTATGATCCTTATGAAGCCACGGTGGCTGCCTGTGAACATTTTAATGACCTCTACGATATTTATGGTGACTGGTCGCTGGTTATGGCAGCATATAACTCGGGGGCAGGAAATGTCAATAAAGCCATTCGCCGTTCCGGAGGTGTTAAAAGCTACTGGGCGATCTGGCCATTTCTTCCAAGGGAAACCAGGGGTTATGTACCCGCTTTTATTGCGGTGTATTATACCATGAATTATGCTGCTGAACATAATATTTACCCTGTAAACCCCGGCATACTGCATAAAGACATTGACACTGTTACAGTACATGATGTGCTGTCATTTGACCAGATAAATGAAATGCTTGGGATCCCGATGGACCAGATTAAATTACTCAATCCATTGTACAAAAAAGGGATCATCCCGTATAATGACGACGAACACTATGTTGTACGTTTACCAAAGAAATATATTGGAGATTTTATAAATAATGAGCAGGCATTATATGCGTATAAGACGATCAGGGGTACAGAGAAAGCAAAATTGCTGGCGGAAATCAAAAAGGCCCAGGAACGCACCATCCATGTGGTAAGAAGCGGGGAAAACCTCGGACTTATCGCCAGAAGGTATCACATTTATGTGAGCCAGATCAGGGCCTGGAACAATTTGCGTGGATCTACCATATACCCCGGACAAAGGCTGGTGGTATACCCATCTGCAAAATATAATCCTCAGGCTGTCAGGTCTTCATCAACTGCCAGCAAATCAACAAGTCCTACAGGAACACATACTGTCAGGAGCGGTGAAAACCTCGGCCTTATTGCAAACAAATACGGATGCAGCGTGGCTGAACTGAAAAGGTGGAATCATCTCTCAAGGAGTACCATTCAGCCCGGACAAAAACTTCTGGTAAACAAAGCTGCCGTCACACAAAGTGCGCAAATCGATAAGAATGCCGAGTATATATACCATACTGTTAAAAGTGGCGACACCCTCTGGGATATTGCAAAGATGTATGACGGAGTAACGGTAAACCAGATCAAGCAATTGAATAATATTTCAAATGCCAGGCGTTTAAAACCGGGCGACAAGATCAGGATCCAGGTAAAAACTTCCTGATCATTTGTAGAATACCCCTTTGTCCCGCCAAGGCGGTACATCTCCCCTAAAAATCAGGGGAGCTTATCAGGAAACCTCGTGGCAAGCCACAAGGAATCATTTGATTGATCAATAAACCACATATTATGAACTTATTCAACATCAGAAAGACTTCCCTCTGGCTGCTCATCTTAGGCATATCCGGGTTTTCCCTCACTTCGTGCAATAAGGAGGTCAGACATGACAGATCAACCGGCAGGACCAACGAGATACTTATTGTTACGAACAGCAAAGCACAATGGAATGGGGAGATCGGATTTGTGATAAGCAGCTTTTTTGAGAAACCTCTTGCCGGCCTGCCCCAGGCTGAGCCTATTTTTAAACTCTTTAATATTGCCGAAAAGGATTTCAACAAGATATTTAAATCCCAGCATAATATCCTGATCATCGACATCAATGATCAGTTCTCAGAACCCCTTGTTGAGACACGAAAAGATTTTTGGTCGAAGCCCCAGCGGGTCATTAAGATCACAGCACCGGATACTGCTTCGTTCCGAAAAGTATTTGATGAACATAGTACAGCATTTCTGAAAGCCTTTAACCAGCTTGAGATCCGGCGAACCAACGAACAATTCGCTATGGCGAGGAGCGTAGCTCTTATCAACATCCTGTACGAAAAGTTTGGTTTCAGCATGCAGATCCCCGGCGGTTTTGTTGTTGCAGCACAGAGTGATCATTTTATGTGGCTTCGCCAGAGCATGCATAGGGTAAAACAGGATGTTGAAATGGGAATTATTATTTATGAAGAACCTTATTCAGATACCAGTGTATTTGCTGCGGAAAAAATACTATTCACCAGGGACTCCCTGACCTCCGCTTTTATCCCCGGGCCAAGCGAAGGTTCCTATATGATCCTTTCCAGGGATTTCATCGACCCTGTTTTTAACAGGATAGATAATTTTGTAACCGGCTTTGCAGTTGAAACACGCGGCCTGTGGATGGTAGAACATGATTTCATGGGAGGGCCTTTTATCAGTTACACCTTTGTGGACCCCCAGCTGGAGAGGGTGATCACCGTGGATGGCTATGTCTATAACCCGAGCGGCCTGAAAAGGAATTTTATCAGGCAACTGGAAGCCATCCTGCATACCATTGATTTCAGAAGCAAGGAAAATTAATTTCGCTTCCTGAGCAGCACATTATTCTTTCACATACACAGCGGTGAGGGTGCCATGCTTCACACTGCTGGTGTACACGATTTTACCCCCTTCAAGCTTGCCAAGTTCTATGGCATCTCCCGCACCGGCATTCAGGCGGAAACTGATAATCCCTGAATCACTGTTATATGTCCAGATGGCATCAGTAGTATAAGCATCAATGCTCAATGCCATGGTATGGTCTTCATTCAGGATAAAGGTTGTGGTTTTTGTGGATGCAATGCTATGATCTATGCTTACAAGGTTTGCCTTTGACGAGTCTACTTTGGCTACAACACTTTCTATGATCCAGGTTCCGGGAAGCCTGTCTTCGGCAGAGGTACAGGATGTAATGATGAAGCCGGCAAATATTACTGCGGCCAGGCATAGGATATTGCGAAATGTTTTCATAATGCGTTAAAGATTAATGGGGCAAAAGTACAAAAATCAGCAATGATTATGTACGGCAATCATTAAAGAATATTTCCCATGATTGTTAAGCTAATCCAGGTCGAAAAGATCAAGTTTGTGTTCAAAATCCCTTTGAAGTATTGTTTTTCTTCTTTTCGACTGTGCCTTTTTTGCGGCATGTTTGATGATAAAGTCTATTCTGGCCTCTGCAGCGGCAAAAGAATCGGCGCTGATCTTCATGTCGAGCGATTTTGCCAGCGCCCTGACACCGGTTTTATTGATCAATGACATAATAAGATGGGTTTGGTGTTTAGCAAAGATAGGAAATAATTGGGTGTTGGGTACCGGGTACCGGATACCGGATACCGGATACCGGGTGCCGGGTGCCGGGTGCCGGGTGCTGAAGGAGATAGAAGAAGTAGCCTCAGGAATTTAGTACTTAATCAATTTCTCTCTAATGACAGCTTTTCCTCTTAGCACTTCAAGCACATACATGCCTGGGAGTAAGTTTGACACATCAAGCTTATTGTTTATCCGCTTCTTTTGGATGACCTTTTGTCCAAGCCGATTGTATATGTTCACTTCATCAATGGTGGTTTTTTCCATGCCTGAGATGGTGATTTCTGAATGGGCGGGGTTGGGGTAGATAGAAATTGATCCTTCTTCATACAAATCAGTGATTCCGAAGGATTCGCATGCTTCTTCTACTTCTTCCTGATTATTGCAGCCCGGGCTATTATTAAAAATAGAGACATAGGCAGCTGTATCGGCCAGGTAATCGCAAATGCTTTGCACATCACAGATACCTAATAATGGATTGTAATAAATATATAAATACTCAATTGATTCGGCTTCAATATTATCCAGTCCTGCCAAACTCGTTAAAGCAAGATTTGAATCAATAGCAATTTCACTTCCAATGGAATTCAGATTTGTGAGTGCTGATAAATTTTCCAGCTGGATGTTCTTCCTTATCCAGAGGCTAAAGCCAATTGAATCAAGGTTTTCAATTCCTGTGAGACTCAGCAGTGCTGAATTACCGTTAATCATCATGATTCCCCCGACATAATTCAGGCTTTCAAGGCCTGTTAAACTGGTAAGTGCCGGATTATCCCCATTAAAATATTCCCCTATTTTCAGATTTCCCCCCACTGATTTTATCCCTTCCAGGCCCTCAAGGCTGGAGAGGGAAGTATTACGAACAATCGAAAGCCCTCCTCCGACAGAAGGAACATTCTCTAAGCCACTAAGGCTACTTAAAGAATTATTGTTATAAAAGCTCAGACTTCCTCCAATATTTGTCAGACCCTCCAATGCCGATAAATCTGTAAGGGTTTCGTTATCACGTATATTAAGGTTCCCTCCTATGCTGCTTAGATTTTCCAACCCTGATAAACTTGTCAGAAAAGGGTTATACGAGATTGTTATACTCGCACCAACATCAGATAATTGATCCATTCCCGCCAGATTAATGAGAAGCGGGTTGTTACGAATACCAATGCCTCCTTCTATTGAAGTTAAATTATCCAGTCCTGTAAGGTTTTCTAAAGCATCGTTGTTTATAATACTAAGGAATTCCCCAATAAAAGTTATTCCATCCAGATCTGCCAGGCTTTCTAAAGCAACGTTATTAGCAATACCCAGGACTCCCCCAACAGAAGTAAGATTGTTTAGTCCCGATAAATTGAGCAGTGAGGCGTTCCCATAATTTATATCACCAATTATCAGGTTCCCGCCAATATAATTCAGGTTTTCAAGGCCTGTTAAACTTGTCAGGATGGGATTGCCTTTAATCTCCAGGTATCCATCGATAGCAGTCAAAACACTTAAGCCGTTGAGATTCGTGATATCATTTCCTTTAATGAATAAACTCCCCTCAATTTGGGTACAGCCGGGATTGTTGATTTGAAAGCTGTCAATCTCGGCCTGGGTGGTCCAGTATATATATCCGGGAAGGCAGGATTGGGCTGTGGCCTCAGTGACGCAGAGAAGCGTGAAGATGAGTGCCAGAAGAAGTAGTTTTTTCATAAGGCAAGAAGGTGTTAGGCCCTTCGACAAGCTCAGGACATTTGTTAGGTAAATATTCGATATTCGTTTCTCGATATTCGTTTCTCGATATTCATCCGCTGGTTATTGCACTAAAGGTACAAAAAAAATCGATACAATCCAAATAGGTACCACAGGGGGCCTGCGGAGTGCCGAGTGCCGAGTGATTAGTGGAGAGTGGAGGTGCGGAACGCAAGGGGGTTATTCGGCTGGTATGGTGCGATTCGCAGGGGGGTCCCTCACCCACCTTCGGTGGGATTCGGGATGACCGGTAGATTTTTATAAGCTTTTTACTGAATAGCACATTTTTATGCTTATTGGTCATCATATAAACGTAATGCTTTTGCCTGGGTCTCATAATCTATAAGGCTAATTTCTTCTACCGGTCATCCCGATGAGCGAGCGAAGCGAGTGAAGAGGGACCCCCCAGCGAATCGCAGCGCACCAGCAAACCGACTCCCTTATTTATTAATACCCAAAATCAAAAAATGTCACCATTATCAACAACGTAAAAGGCTTAAGTAATTCGAAAATTAAAAATTGACAAAACAGAATCGACAATCAAAAAGAGGCTGTAGCCTGAAATCAGAGGAAAGTCAGGCAGGGCAAGGGAAAGACATGCATGACAGGAATCCAACCCTGTGAGGAGGGGGAATTCATCAATGAGAAACAGCTTCTTTTCAGCAAGAAAAATTCCTTCGGAAAAGCATGGGGGGGTAGTCCGCAAATAGCGTTTTTCCTTTCCAACAGCACCCTCCCTGTAAGTCATTAAATCATCATCGAGACGGACACAGTTATGAAGAAGATATAGCAAGCCTATCTGATAATCAGTTTCTGCCTTAACCTCCGCTTACCAACTATCACCTCCACAACATATAAGCCCTGCTGTAGGTTTGAAACATCAATTCTGCGATCTACTCCCTGTTGTTGAAAGACTATTTGTCCTGTCATATTGTAAATGCTTACCTCCGCAGGTAAATGATCATCGATATCTTGTATGAAGACTTCTGAGATAGCAGGGTTGGGGTAGATCGACATATAGCCATCAGCATCCATTTCATCAATCCCTGTAATGATCTGATCGCAATCCTCAAAATTCCATCCATTATTAGGGTGAAATGGACTGATGAACAATCCCACGATGTTATCTTCATAGCACCTAAGCGGACCAAAGTACTCTCCATCATATGTAGGGAACATAAAGTATGTGTTTCCTATTCCCTCTATCACTTTGTCACCAAACTCAACAACAATCCCATCTCCACAGGTTATGTACTGAAGCTTTCTTATCTCACCATTTATATCAATAGTAGAGGTAGAGTCAATAATCATCAGTAGGGTAGAATCACCGTTTACAGTCCAAAAATAGGGCAGAAGGATTGAGTCTCCTGCTTCTGCTCCAAAATCATAAAGAAGGTGAAAGTTCCCCTCCCTATAAAAGAAAACGCTATCGTTCTCAGAATACATATATTCATGCCATACTAATGTATCTCCCCAATGTCTATCAATTACTTTAATCTTTTTGCATGGAATACCGACTACTGTGTCCTCTGCAATTGATTCAAATGTCTTATATGATGTTATGTCAGGATTAATCGTCCTTTGAGTGTAATGCCATATAGCCCCAACCTCAGCCCATCCCTGCGAGAAGCCTTGTAGGGATAGTATAGTAATGAGTATTGAAAGTATCTGTTTCATGATAATGCTGTTGCAGGTTATTGCTTAATCATCTTCACAACACTCACCCCCTCCTCACTCCTCAACACAGCATAATACAAGCCCATAGGAAGCCGATCCGCTGTCCATGTGAAGCTATGCTTCCCTTGAGGCATTATGCGATCCACAGTTTCATAAACCATCTCTCCAATTACATTGTATATTGTAAACTGTATATTGGATATTTCATTCAGTTCGTACTCGATGGTTGTGAAGGTGGTGAAGGGGTTGGGGTAGATTGTTAATTGAGGATCTGATCGCTGTTCGGTGATCATAGTATGTTGGCAATATTTCTCAACAACCTCAACGCTATCACATCCAATGGAATTCCTTATAAATAAAGAGCCATTAGGATTGGAAATGTATTGACAAACGCTTTCTATTGCACACCATGACAGTGAATCATTATAACTGATGTCGAGATTACCGATTGTTTCAGAATCAAGACTATCAAGCCCAAACAAGGTTTTAATCCTGTCGTTATTAAAAATCGTAAGTGTAAATCCAATGGATCTCAGGTTATTAAGGGCTGTTAGGTTCATTAGATTATAATTACTAACAATAGTTAATGATCCACCAATATTTTGAAGGTTGTTTAAACCACTGAGCGTTGAAAGAGAATTACATCCGCCTATCATCAATTGCCCTCCAATAGAAGTAATTGCATTTAAGTTTTGGAGGCTAACTATCTCACTTTTCGGTATTATTGTAACATATCCTTCGATCTCTGTACAGTTAGGGTAGTTTATCGGAAAACTGTCTATCTGCGATTGCGTTCTAAAAGTTATCCCTTCAGGAAGGCAGGACTGAGCAAACAGAATTTGAGGCATTAGCAATGCTATGATGAAGCATAGTCGGAGTATCGTTCTTATTCTTATTCCTTGTTCCATCTTCGTTATTCTTTATTCCCTGAAAGAAGCTGTATCGTAATCCTTTGTACAGCAAAGATACGAATACATATCACAATATGCAATATGGATCAGGAAGGATCAGCTAAATTATCTCCTGAAGGTAGCCATGAAACACCTCGTCAAACACCTTTGCATAGGATCTGAGGCAGTTTTCTCCTTCATGAGTGAGATGTTGTATCATTCTGAAAGCAAAAGATCAATTCGCCAACCATGCTTCGACTTCCATCGGTCGCCAAAGGCATCGCTTTCGCGTAGCTTCAGCTGAGCAAAACTTGCCGACGGCGCGCCGCTCGGGATAACATCGTTCGGCTTCGCTCACGATGACAACTCTTTTTCATCTTTTGCATATTGTTCTCGGCTCCGCTCGAACAAAATTGTGACATTTTCTGATTTTGAGTATTAATAAGTATGAAACTATATTATGTTTATTTATTGGAATGCTGTGATGGATCATTTTATACAGGTGTTACCAATAACCTTACAAGAAAAATGGTCGAGAGCTAAAAAAGTGGCTTACTTTAGAAAAGATTGGAAAACACTACATGAAAAGGCTCGTTGCCAAAATTCCACTTCGCACAAATTAAGGTCGAGCGAAGACGAGACCTTATAGTATAATAAAATTTACATTGTCATCCTGAGCGGAGCCGAAGGATGTCATCGTGAGCACTTCGCTCTGCTCAGTATAAACTCCGTCGAACGATGGCTGGTAGTGTAGATAAAATGGCATATGAAAAATGCCGCATGCCGAATGGAAAATGCAAAAAGCCAGCAAAAACTGGCTTTTTGTAGCCTTGGATGGAATCTATTCGAACGAATTCATCACAGGATTACGAAAGTTGCATGAGTTACAGCTACATATGGCTGATAGGGGACTTATCCCTGCTACAGCATGATTCAGGTGAAAGTCAGGCAGGGCAAGGGAAAGACATGCATGACAGGAATCCAACCCTTTAAGGAGGGGAAATTCATCGATAAGAA
>JABMQZ010000240.1 GCA_013202965.1 Bacteroidota bacterium
AAACATATATCCAAATGTCCCCCCAAAACTTAATCCTTTTCCCAATGAAACATTAACTTGTTCATAAGTGGTGGAGTTGGTACCACTTGTATAATTTTGGAAATCCTCTAAATTTGCAGAGCTTGTACTGAACCCGTAACCAGTAGTAAAGCCAATGTATGCTCCCTGGGCGAAAAGGCCATTTGCAAACAAAGTAATTACAAATACAATTAAAAAAGTTTTTAAATTCTTCATGATTTTTAAATTTAGGTTAATAAGTGTTTTAATTAAAATGAATAAGTGTATAAATATTAATATTATTACTCTTTCATAATAGAAATGATTAATTCTTATGGCGGTCTAATATTAACCATCAATTTGTATATAATGCCCCATCGATATGTGTCTGGAGCGGAACGCATTGGTATTTAATTTTCTAAAGATAATAAAAATATTTTGATTTCAGATATGCCCTCACGTTTTCTCTTTGGTTTCGCACTTTATCAAATGAATTCCAATATTGGTATATCTGCCATGCCACGATTGGTGTTTTGTTTTTTAAAAAGAAGTGGGAGATGGCAGCTTGTGGGATTGTGGGGCTGAGGGACTGTGGGACTGTGAGAATTAGAGACTAGCAACCAGTAACCAGTACACCTATGCTAAAGCTTGTGCCTCCCATCGGCCACCAAAGGCTTGCCGACGGCGCAGCGCTAAAGCTTACGCTTGCGCCGAAGCTTCAGCGTAGGAGCACGGCGACACGCGGACGGCGCACAAAGAAACCAGCATTAAATCTCTAAATACAGCAGCTGTAGTGCTTTCTTGCTGGTGTCCAGATCACGTAAAATGCCGGATTTAGTATTTTCAAAAGTATCTTTCAAATCACTAAACAGGCCGTAATAATAGTTAATCCCTTCTTTCAGATTCTCTGCAAAAGTTAACAAGTATTTTTCCTGTTTATTTGTCATGGAAACTTTCATTTCCTCTATTTTGTTTTTCAGGAATTCGATATAGATTTTAAGTTCCTGTATAAACATATTTGGGCGATCGGTTCTTGTGATCAAATTTGATCTTCCGTAAATATGATCGATGATTTCTTTTAAGCTTGTAATTTTTGAGAAAAATGCCATGTTTGGCCCCGGACACACTGAAACACCATCACCTTCAAGCTTTGTGTCTATGTTATTTAACAATAAAGCAGGTGTACCTAAGCCCACACAAAGGCATGATTTCTCTGTGATTTTCGCAAATTTCTTTTGGTACTCCTCAGGAGATAATCCTTCTTGCTCAAGTTCTTTTAATTTTAATTTCTGGTATTGGCGGGAGGCGGTGCAAATAGCTTTTTCTGTAAACTCTTTATTGGAAACAAGATATTTTTTAGGACATGGACTGCCTGGCTTTTCCTTGTCGATCCTTGCTAATTTCTCAAGATCCTTGGTATTCCCTTTAAGACTATTGAATGGAACACCTAAGGGAGAAATATTACTTAAATATAATTCGTCTTCTGTAGCTTCAACTAATAAATTTCTGGTTTGCTCGTCAACATTAGTTACATCGGGGGCCAACAGAAAAGGTGTGCCCCAACCAACAGAATCAACCTCATAATGATCGATCAGAAATTGATGTTCTTCGGCCGTGCCAACACCACCCTGGGCAGTAATTATAAATTGCAAATTTTCTTTAGGTATAGTACGGTTTTTGGCAGAAAGTCCCTGTGCCAGAACCTCATTAGCTAATTTGAGGAGATGTTCTCTGTTTTTTTTAAATTCGGCTAATATAGGGCCCATAAGATATCCATCGGTTGCAAAAAGATGCCCTCCGCAATTAAGTCCTGATTCTATTCTGTATTCTGAAACCCACAGTCCTTTCTTGGCAAAAAATCTACCTTGAATCAAAGCCGACCTGTAATCACTTACTTTTAGTACAATTTTCTTTTTTATCTCCCCGTTTTCATTAGGATAAAAATCTTCAAATTGCTCCATATAGCTATACAACCTGGGGTTCATTCCTGCCGAAAGTACGATGGAGGAGCTTAAATCACTATTTGCAAATCCCCGAAGTGCAGCATGGGCGTCATTGTATTCTCCCGGTAGTTTTTCTTCTTTTGAATAGTTATCCTTATCAATTTTGGTCATGATATTTACATCAATACTGCCCATTGATAAGTTTTCTTTTATCCAGCTCCTGATTTCATCCAGATTAAAATATTTTGCTGTTAAACTTTTAAATTCTTGTTTTAAGCTCGAACTGTCAGGCAGCATACTGAAGTATTCTTTGATCTCATTGGTTTTTTCGATCGTGGCATTTTTTAATTCTTCAAATCTCTTTTCTGCCAGCTTGTTTATTAAATTCAAATAGGATGTAATTCTTTTTGCCCTGAAATCTTCAGCTTTATCCGTGATCTCCTGGTAAGGCATCTTATATTTACCACAGTATACCTTTCTTAACTTTTCAAGAAGGATATCATCTACTATGGAAATAACAGAATCAATTCCGTATTGAGAAACCTTTAATGGCGTATCAATCGTAAAACCGATTCCCATAACAGGAATATGAAATGAATGTATTTTGATCATATTTTAATTAAGCTATTATTGCCCAATGATTTATGTTTTGTTATCGTGTTTTGTTCTGATTATAATCCTCAAAATCCTATTGGATAATTGTCTCCTTTTTAAAGGAGAACCCAAAAGTACTCATTTCATCCAATATAGGCTCATACATTTCTTTTGTTGATGGAATACATACCCCTATATTTGTAATTTTCCCTTCTAAAATAAGTTTTGCCGCGATAGCTGGGGGTAAGGAAACCGCTCTTGACATGGCAGAATCACCATTCGGAATGCCTTCGACCATCATGCTGGAAATCTGTTTTTCTTTTCTGTCAGAAAATTCAACTAGCATTTCATTGTGAACAATTATCATATCTGTTTCATGAGGTTCGTATGCCATTTTTTTCAGCATCAGATCCACAAGGAGATTCGAATTTGTACCACTCTCAATTGATATCCGGACATCATCAAACAATCCGAGCCAATCTAATTTTTTAATAAAATCATCATTCACATCCAGATCTACTGATTTTGCAAATTTACTTTTTACATCTTCCGTGCTTGAGGATCCAATGAGATCAGCAATAAACTGGCGATAGCTGGTGTTCTTGAAATTGTGTTCTATGGTATTCTCGATCAATTTTATTTTTAAGAGATCTATCATGGTGTTGCAATAACCGATATAGCGCAGCAATCCTTTGTAGATGGAAATGTTTTCATCCAATCCGAATTCTTTCAAATAACGGGTGCTGTCGTTACTTGGATAAGTCTCAAATGTGCCGATCCCATGAATATCCACCAATCTGTGATGTTCGAACTTTGCGGCTGCTTCAATTACTTTTCCATCTACCTGGTATGTAGCAGCTGACACTGCTGAGCGCATGAGCCCATTTGGATCCCATGAGAATTTATAACCCCAGGGATTCCTATTATACTCGAACGAAGGCAGGCCCGCTCCGTAAGATGCAATTTCTGTGATTTTCCCTCCCGCAGCATGTACATCATCGATCATTTGTTTTAGGCCCATGTTGTCAAGTCCCGGATCTTCGCCAAGTTCTGTAAGAATGAGTGTCTCTTGTTTTTTTGCTTCTTCATCAAAACATGCAATTCCCGGATGTTTAAAATCTGTTGTTATCATGGGTGTTTTGTGCTTCAAACAAAGTTCGGCAACAACTGCATGACATGATCGGGGGATCATCACAACGACCACATCAACTTCTTTAATGATCTTTTCCAAAGCATCAGTCTGGTCGATTGTCCAACTAATTGGCCGGCCCAAAGGTCTTTCTGCAATTACTTTCTCTGCCTTTGATACTGTGCGTGTTGCGACGATTACTTCATATTTACAAGTATCAATAAAATAATCTATCATTGGCTTTACTACGTAACCTGCGCCCAGTACTGCTACTTTCCTCATGCTTGATCCTTCCTAATGTTTAATCAGGTTTCACCGTCAGTATTCTATAAGGTGTTGATGCTCCTTGCTTTGTTCTGCGTCGAACAGACTTGCTAAATTATGAAATATGTAGGACAAATCCTTCCTTTTTCGGAAGGCAGACTGTTAGACTGTGTGCTGAGAGACTTAGAGACTTAGAGACTGAGAGACTTAGAGACTTAGAGACTTAGAGACTGAGAGACTTAGAGATTGTGTGTGAAGTGCATCCATTAATCGTTAATCGTAATTCTTATCGCCGGTACGGAATAGTAAAATAAAACTGTGATCCTTTCTGTTCTTGTGATTTCACCCAGATCTTACCCCCAAGCATTTCTACATATGCTTTTGTAATGGACAGGCCCAATCCTGCCCCTTCGTATTGACTGGATAAAGACAGATCGGCTTGAACAAAGCGGTCGAAAATGATCTCCTGTTTGTTATGGGCAATCCCAATGCCAGTGTCTGTTACATGAAATTCAAGGTAATCCCCCTTCTTTTTATAGCCAAATGCTATTGTACCTTCATGGGTATATTTTATGGCATTTTTTACCAGGTTAGTAAGAATCGCATAGACTTTCTCCCGGTCAGTTTTAATTACTGATTCTTCTGCCGGTAAAGCATTATTGAATGAGATCTGTAGCCCTTTTTTCTCAGCTTCAGGTTTAAAAAAGCTGTAGATGTATTCGATTTGCTCGTTAATTTTCGATTCTGAAACAGAAACTTCCATCTGGCCCGATTCAATTTTTGAAATATCGATCAGGTCATTGATGATATTGAGCATGCGATCTCCGCTTTGCTCAATAATACTGATATACATTTCATGCTCTTCACCTGTGAGTTTCGGCTTTTTCAGTAGCCGGGCAAAACCGAGGATCCCATTCATTGGGGTGCGAATTTCATGGCTCATATTAGCCAGGAAGGCAGATTTAAGGCGGTCGCTTTCTTCGGCTTTTTCCCTGGCTTTTTCCAGTTCTATGTTAATTTCCTGGATACGCTCTATGCTTGCCTGTAATTCTTCATTTTTATTTTTTAGTTCTAATTCGGCCATTTTGCGTTTGGTGATATCTTTTGCCGATCCCTGAATTCCAATAAAATTTCCTTTTGCATCAACAAGTGGTTTTCCTGCAATCTCTACCGGAAATAGTTTTCCTGATTTATTATAAAATTCCGATTCAATGTGCGAAATCTTATTTTTATTTGTTTTATTAATGATTTGCAGTGCTGTTCTGGCCATTTTTGCGAAGGAAAGCCAGCTGGTATGTTTCCATACAGCTGTGCCTATCCATTCTTCCGGTAAAAAGCCAGTAACTTCATAAAGAGAAGGACTGAGGTAAGTTAAATTTAAACGAAGATCAGTTTTCCATATTACATCAATGGAGTTTTCTGTTATTAACCTGAATTTTTCCTCGCTTTCTTTTAATGCCTCCTCCGCCTGCTTGCGATCAGTGATGTCCACATTTAAAGCCAGAATGGCCTCCACCTTACCCATCTTATTCAAAATGGGTTGAGCGGCACGCAGAATATTCAGTTTTACACCATCTTTACGAATCATACGAATTTCCGCAGTTATAGGTTTTCCACTTATAAGCTGTGGGAATTTCAGGCGGAATAAACTTAGAAAATCAGGATCGAGCAGTTCGGTTAAATGTTTTCCGATTAGTTCAGACACTTCATAACCGAGCATCCGCGCAGTTGAGGGACTACAATTTATAATTTCCCCTTTGGTGTTAATAACTTCTCCTCCATATGGCAATAAATTATACAATACCTGGTATCGAACTTCGCTCTCCCGCAGTGCTTCTTCTGCCTGATTACGAAAAGTAATGTCAGTAGCTATACCGCTTAAAGCAATCGGTATGTTGTTTTCATTCCTGAGTAATGTGGATGTCATCTGCGTAGGGAATATTGTTCCATCCTTGCGCACATGGCCGACCTCACCAGTGTGGTGACCTGTTTTTTTGACTTTCCGGTTAAATGGCTCAACCTCCTCCTTAAGTTGTGTCTTGTTATGAAAAATGCTCAGGTTTTGGCCAACCAGTTCTTCTGCATTTTCATAGCCATGCATGCTTACCCACTGCTTGTTAACGAAAATTAATTTACCCTGCATGTCTGCGATCGCCATTCCATCGGTGGACTGCTCAACAAATGATGCCAGGAGCCGGATTTGCTCTTCGGGCCGAATATGTCCGTAGAGATCCTGAAATCGTTCCTGTCCATCATCGGATTTCTTTGATATGTTTCCTGTTTGCTGCTTCCTCTTTGCCATAATACCAACACTGTACAATATTTTCGCTTTCAGCCAGTGTTACTGATCTAATATTCAAAATCCACCCAGCTATGATTTTTATTCCAATCTTCTGTTTGGTTCAAATAGTTTATTAATAATTGAAGCGCTTCCTCTTTTTCGAGGTATTCTTTTACCATAAAATGACCGTTGGCATCGTTATAATCTACCGAATATCCATTGTCAGAATAAGCCACCTGTATCCAATTATCGTTGTTTGCCAGGGAGATAAAGAAATTATCAGCATTTAGTGTAGAAAAACTTTCTTCTAATATTTCCTGAGAGGCTATATCATAAGAAGGGCCATCAAACACCTCTAATGAAAAGTTCCCTATAACTTTTGTATCTTCTTCTCTTTCCTCTCCTCTTTCTTCTTCTCTTTCCTCTCCGGAAGGAATCTCTAAACTCATTTTATTAAACTCTTCTTTTGTTTCGGCAACAAGTCCGGTACCAAACATTAGCCATTTTTCTTTATCCTGGCTGGATAAAACAACAGTATATATTTTATCTTCATTATTTTGAACATCAGCAAAATATACTGCCGCTATATATATTGTCTTACCCATCATATCACCTGCATTATAACGAATTTCCCTAAACTTTCCGTCCCAGTTTTCTGCCGCTCTTATGTCTTCCTGAAGGCCTTTATCTTCGAAATAGCTATCGCTGATTGCCATGACCATAATTCCTGAGGCATGTTTTTTTAAATTTTCCACATTTCTGTCTTGATAAGCATTAAGCACTTCTTTTGCTACAGTTTCCACCTGAGCATAAATGAAAGTACCAAGCACAAAAAAAACAGATATTAAAAGTATTTTTTTCATAATTAAATCTCCTGATTTTTAATTAATAGAATAAGTTTTATAATATTTATTTGCTCTGGTGTTTTACTGTTCTATGATTGCAAATATTATCTCTCACCGATGAAGGATCATGCTATTTTTTTGTAAACAAAACTGAGTTGGGGACGATTTCCCAATTTGTGTTTTCGTTAAAAACAGGAGGAATACCACTAAAGCTTGTTCCATTATACGGAATAATTGATTCTCCCATTTCCGGTTTTAGCCAGTATAGTTTAATGCCATCGTAACTACCGCCCTCAAAAAAACGTACGGAGATTTGGTGATAACCGACATCTAATATCAGCGGGGGAAAAGTGTCTTCTTGATTATCGCCTTCATTGATATTATCTTCCCAATCATACCATTGATATTCAGCGTTTGCTACAATCAAATCATCATCAATCCATACTTCAGAACCATCATCGGAAATAGTTCCAAATCCATATTGACCGGGCTTTTCAATATAAATATATCCATTCCAAACGACAGTATAATCATTATTACTGCCTTCTATAGGATTCATTGCATAATTTGAATTTCCATCCCAGAAATCTATATGACTATCTGTTCGTTCAAAAGCTTTTTCAAGACCTGAAATGTCTATGTTACCAGATGCATTAATACTATGTCCTTTGTAATAGCTGCCAATTAAACCATGATTTTTATTGCTGCAACTGCAAGACCATATCAAAAGGCTTAAAACAACAATTAAAAATGCCAATGTTAATTTTTTCATTCTTTGTTCTCCTTGTTATTGGTTTATAATTTTATGAGGAAATATAAATGCCAAAGGCCTTGCGTTAGGTGCTTTACCTTCGATCATCGCAGCTTTAGCGATGATCGATAATTCACTCCACTATTGTATTGAGCATTGTTTTAAATTCAATGCTGTCAGGGATTAATCTCTTTTAGCTTTCTTTTCTCTCTTTTCTGCCTTTTTTTCTTTTGCAGTTTTAAGTGGTGCTTTTTTGGTATTTTTCATTGAATCTTTACCTTTTGCCATGATATTATTTGTTATGTGTTTGTTATTTTTATCCGTATAAAGATACGGAAATCTCAGATATAAGCGCATAAGGTTTAAAAAAAACTGAGCGGCATAGCTTATTCCAGGTATCGATCACATAAAGGAAGCCATT
Source organism: Bacteroidota bacterium (assembly GCA_013202965.1). Classification (GTDB taxonomy): domain Bacteria; phylum Bacteroidota; class Bacteroidia; order Bacteroidales; family B18-G4; genus B18-G4. The sequence goes on from JABMQZ010000240.1 coordinate 8,226, forward strand.
TCCCCCTCTGTCCATATAAATAAATGATGTGTCATCCCGGGCGGTAGTCGAGGGATCTCCTTCTCCTGATGCTAATGAGCCCTCTATTACTTAAATACCTTAAAAGCTAAGGTCAATGGGAACTTCAGTAGTTTATATAGAATTTAACCGGACACTACTAAGTCAGAAGTCAATAGTCTCACATTCTCTGATTCCCTGATTCTCTGATTCTCTGATTCTCTGATTCTGGATTAGTTAAAAAAAATTGTAACAATCCCAAACTCCAACAGTCTTTAATAAAACCTATCGGGCGCGCTATGATCAAAAACTTTTTTCTAAGCACCTTACGCAACATCCTGCGTTACAAAGGATACTCTTTTATCAATATAGCCGGACTGGCGATCGGAATGGCATGTTCAATACTGATTATGGTTTGGGTAGCGCACGAGCTGAGTTATGATAAGTTCAACGAAAAATCGGACAGCTTGTACCGGCTCGTGCAAACCCAGTATTATTCAACAGGCCCGCTGACTACAACCTGTATGCCGGGGCTTATTGCCAAAGACCTGAAAGAACAGTACCCGGAGATCGAAGATGCCTTTATGTTCTATTATATTCCCGGAGCAGTGCTAAGCTTTGGCGAGAAAAAGTTCAACGAAGATATCCGCATGGCTGATCCTGGACTTTTCAGGATGTTCGACTTTGATTTTATCAGCGGTGATCCGGCAACGGCCTTCGACGACCTCCATTCCATGGTTATTACCAGTGAGATGGCTGAGAAATATTTTCCGGGAGAAGATCCTGTTGGAAAGCTGCTTCGTATGAATGATGAATTCAACTTTAAGGTGACTGCGGTGATAGAAAACATCCGTGAGAATTCAACTTTTCGCTTTGATTTTTGCATACCCTTTGAGTTCCTTGAGGAGATAGGGCACGACCTGAACCGCTATGGCTGGAATTCATACTACTCTTACATTCAGTTGGCTGATGGTATTACTAAGGAAGCTACGGAGAATAAGATCATCAAGCATATTCAAGATCAGTCGGAGGAGGAAGACGAATCAAATATTGACCTATGGCTTCATCCTTTTACAAAAATGCACCTGTATTCGGTTAGGGGAGGAGGCCTTATTCAGCAGGTTTATATTCTTTCTATTATTGCAGTTTTTATCTTGCTCATTGCATGTATCAATTTTATGAATCTTTCTACTGCCCGGTCCTCCAAACGTGCCAGAGAGATTGGTTTGCGCAAGGTGGTCGGGGCTACCCGGGGGGAAATCATTTTCCAGTTTCTGACTGATTCACTCTTGCTGACCTTCATTGCCATGATCTTTTCGGCTATGCTGGTAATTCTTATTCTGCCCGCTTTTAACAAGCTGGCCGACAGCGAACTTACTTTTAACCTACTTGATCCTGCCAATATTCTGATCTTGCTCGGACTTGGTTTAGCAACCGGACTTCTGGCAGGAAGTTACCCTGCAATATTCCTGTCATCATTTAACCCGATCAGTGTGCTGAAGATCGCCAACACCGGTAATAAAGGTTCTTCCCTGTTCAGGAAAATTCTCGTGGTATTCCAATTCTCACTTTCCGTGATCCTGATTATTGCAACTATCGCCATCGTCCGTCAGCAGCATTTTATGCAGCAAAAGGATCTGGGTATTAAGACCGAAAATGTTATCTATATCGATATGGGAGGAAATGTAAAGGAAAACTACCATGCCATGAAAACAGAGTTTATGCGTGAGCCTTCCATCGCCGGGGTGACCAGGGCCAACAGCCTGCCATTCAGGATAGGCAGCAACACAGACGGTTTCGAGTGGCAGGATCGTGATGTAGACAATGATGTTTTGATCGGTTTCGGCTTTGCGGGCTATGATTATGATGATGTATTAGAGCTTGAGTTTAAGGAAGGAAGGTTTTATTCACAGGAATTTGCCACGGATACGTCCAATGGCATTGTGGTCAATGAAAGTACGGTAAGGATCATGAATATGAAGGATCCTGTAGGTAAGTGGCTACAGCTGGGAGATAAGCGCTGGAATATCATCGGGGTGATGAGTGATTTCCACTTTCTGCCCTTAACCAATGAGATATCACCGCTTGTACTGGTATATACGGAGCCGGAAAACACGGAAACCATAATGATCAGGATCGCTGGCAATAACCCGAAAGAGACCATTGCAAATATTGAGGAAGTGTGGAATCGTATTAATCCTGCTTTTCCGTTCAGCTGCGAATTCCTCGACAAGGAATATCAGCAACTCTATGAATCAGAAAACCGGCTTGCTGAGATCTTTAAATACTTCGCCTTCCTGGCTATCTTCATTTCCTGCCTTGGCTTGCTTGGGCTCGCCTCATTCATGGCCGAACAACGGACGAAAGAAATCGGTATACGCAAGACCTTCGGAGCTTCAATCCCTGCCATCGTCATGCTGCTGACGAAAGATTTTGCCAGGCTGGTGATCATTGCCAATATTATTGCTATCCCCCTGGCATGGTATTTCCTGGGAGAGTGGCTGAATAATTATTCCTACAGCATACGGCTGAGCGCTGATATTTTTATTATTGCCTTTGCACTTTCCATTCTGATAGCCTGGCTGACCATCAGCTATCAGGCCATTAAGGCTGCTCTGATGAATCCGGTGGAAGCGATCAGGAGTGAATAATTCCTAATTCCTAGCGCCTGGTGAAGATTGGCACTCAGCACTCAGCACTCAGCACTCGGCACTCGGAACTCCTGCTTTCAGGTTTCCTGACCGTATAAATGGCAGCTGATCCGCCAAGCAATGAATTATGACGGAAATCCACATAAGCATGTTCTTCCAGTAATTTTCGTACTTCCCCGGGGCTGTAATAATTTCTGGCCGAGACGGCGAGGTAGCGATATGCTTTGCTGTGTCCTGACAGGAGCCCGCCAAGCCACTGTACCCAAATTTTAAGATACAATCTGAATCCAAATCGCAGAACCGGGTTTTTAGGCTGGCTTGATTCTGCGATGATAAATATCCCGCCGGGTTTCAGTGTGCGATGAATCTCTGACAGATACTGGCTTGCAAACTTATTTTTATAGGTCAGGTTTCTGAATGCGAATCCGATGGTGATCACATCTAATGTGTTTTCCCCGAAGGGGAGATCGGCGGTATCCGCAAGCACAAATTCCACTTGTTGCCCATCCAGTTTTTGCGCCTTCTGTGCGGCTACATCAAGCATAGGCTGACTGAAATCGCTGGCGATGATCCGGATCTTACTCTTTGTCATCTTTGCAATGCGCAGTGCCAGGTCGGCGGTTCCTGTGCAAATATCAAGGACGCTTTGCGGGTCTTCCTCCAAGCACAATTTTGCGGCCTTTTTCCTCCAGCGCTCATCCTGCTTCAGTGTGAGGATGCGGTTCATGATATCATAGCGCTCCGGCACTTCGTTGAACATGCGGAATAATGGTCTTCTGGCAGCAGCTTCTTTGTCCATGATTTGGTTACTTGTTACATGGTTACATGGTTACATGGTTGCAGGGTTACATGGTTACATGGTTGCATGCTTGCGTGCTTGCGTGCTTTTCATTTTGCGCAAAGATAAGGTTTTTAGGTGTTACACCACTTACCACCTACTGCCTGCCGTCAACTGTTAACCGTCAAATTTAAATGAATATATTTGCATTCGTGATTACAACAAATGTCTGCATTATAGGTGCCGGACCGGCAGGTGCCATGGCAGCGCTGCGGCTGGGGCAGGAGGGGAAATCATTTGTGATTGTTGACAAAGACGATTTTCCACGTGAGAAGATCTGCGGGGATGCCCTGAGCGGAAAGGTGCCGCATATTATACGCCGCCTGTCGCCGGAGATATTGGAACGCTTTGAAAAAAAGTGCCATCCGATGCATTCTTTTGGCATCCGTTTCATCGCCCCGGGCGATCATGTCTTTGATGTTCCTTTTATCGAAAATTATGATTCGCAGCAACATCCGGTTCCCGGTTATACTATAAAAAGGGAGCTGCTGGATGCATTTTTAGTTGATGAGGTTTCCACGATTTCCGGGGAAGGGCTGATGACAGCATGCACAGTAAGCTCCGTAAATAAAAGTGATCATGGGTATACCATAGAAAGCTCCTCAGGACAAATCAGTGCCAGGCTGTTGATCGATGCTTCCGGCACGGCATCATCATTCAAAACAGATTATGATAAACCTGAGCCTGCGGCGAAGAAAACAGCTTTGGCCGTGCGTACATACTATAGGGGTGTAGCGGACATGCATCCGCAAAATTTCATCGAGTTATATTTCCTCAAAGATATACTCCCAGGTTATTTCTGGATTTTTCCTTTGCCCGGTGGACTGGCCAATGTTGGCCTGGGGTTAAGGAAAGATGTGGTCTTGAAAAAGAGGATCAATCTGTCGAAAGTTATGGAGGAGATCATCCGGGAACATCCATTGGTGGCGCCCAGGTTCAAAGGTGCTGAACGGCTTGACGGGCTGGCTGCTCACCGGCTTCCGCTGGGAAATCCACGCTTCAGGATCTCAGGCGATCATTATATGCTTGCTGGCGATGCCGCCCACCTGGTAGATCCCCTGACGGGAGAAGGGGTTGGGAATGCGCTATACAGTGGCTTTATTGCAGCCGAACAGGCACTCGCCTGTCTTGAAAAAGATCGCTTTGATGCAGATTTTATGAAGGCCTATGACCAGCGCATCCGGCGGGTTCTAGGAAAGGAAATGCGTATCAGCAGCAACTTCCAGTGCATGCTGAAGTACCCCGGCCTGGTCCGATGGATCGCTAAAAAGGCCGACGGCAACAAGCATATCCCCGGGCTTATGTCCTCCATGTTCACCGACCTGGACCATAGGAAGAAGTTGATGAATCCGTTTTTTATTTTGAAGGTGTTGATGAATCGTTGACTTAATGATTATGAATTACGGATTACGGATTACGGATGGAATCGTTAATCTGTTAATCTGTTAATCTTATCTACTATCGCCTCTGCCCAGGTACTAATGTTATCCCATACCCAGAAATCGCCAAGCGGGGCTTTGACTATTTTTACCATGTAGCGATGAAGGCCATTAAGTTTCTCCAAACTTCGTTCTTCTACCCCAGCCTGCTTCCAACTTCCGACTCCCTCACCGCTGATTGCCATGGTCAGACCCGTTAGTAAAAAGCCAGATGCCATTACATTTATCAGCCTGCTATTTTTTTTTCATATTAAATGTTATGGCGCAGACTATCAATCCCGTCAGGATCACAAATGCTCCCAGCACGCTGTAGATATATATAAAATATGGATGACCGGGCCACAGTGAATCCATTCCGAAAGCTTCAAACAGATACTGATTTGCAAAAAGCCTGACAACACCACCAAAGATGAACATGATGGCAATGATGCGGAGAATGGTCTTATTCATAGTAAGCAAATATCTTTCCTTTAACATATAAAAGGTACTCCGCTGCTTACAGGGAAATGGTCATTGTAAAGGATATCATAGAGGCTATCGGTTTGAGGGCTCAGTTGTCCGAAGCAAGTTGTCCACATGGGTATTAGCTTTCCGATAATGAATTTCAGCCTATCAATGGCACGTCTGAACTAATAACTGTAATATGGCAAGCTATTGTTTCAGGAAGTATTTTTTGCAAAAGATACGGAAAGATATTATTTTTGTAAACGACCAGCGGGAATAGCTCAGTTGGTAGAGCATTAGCTTCCCAAGCTGAGGGTCGCGGGTTCGAGTCCCGTTTTCCGCTCAGACCTCACTATGCCAGAGCGTGGTGAGGTCTTTTTTCAAATAAAAGGGACAGATGGACATTTACGGCTTGATCATAGACTTTATATTACTGGGACTGAGTCTTGCTGCCCTGCATTACATCTCTAAGCACTATTTTATCAAGTCCCTGGATTACATCTCAACAAAACTGAAGTTGTCATCCGATATGGCCGGCTCTACTTTGATGGCTGCCGGATCCAGTGCTCCTGAACTTGCCGTGGCTCTTTTTGCAATTTTTATGGCAGGCAATCATGAGGCCCTTGGTGTTGGGACCATAGTTGGTTCCGCACTGTTTAATATCCTTCTCATTACCGGGGTGGTGATGTATATACGTAAATCTGCAAAGCTGATCTGGCAACCCATCCTCAGGGATATCATATTTTATATTCTTGCCATCTTGCTTCTTGTTTATGTATTCATCGAAGGAGAAATTACATTGTTAAATGCTGCTTTGCTTGTGGGCGTTTACCTGATCTATATTCTGGTTGTTTATTTCTGGAAAAGGATCTTCCCGTATAAGGATATTGAAGTTGAAATAAAAAGTAAAGCTGAAGACAAGAGTGCTTCCCTGAATTGGATAAACAAAAAAATTGAAGGCTTTAATCATTATTTCTTCCGATATCAGTTTTTTGTTTTTATTGTTTCCATCGGTCTGATAAGCATTTTAAGTTGGATACTGGTACAGAGTGCAGTGGGGATATCAGAATCTCTGGGTATTCCGGAATTATTGATCGGACTGACCATTGTCGCTATTGGCACTTCCATACCTGATTTGATCTCCTCCATGATCGTTGCCCGCCAGGGACGCCCCGGCATGGCGATCAACAATGCCATTGGATCCAATGTGTTTGATATCCTCATAGGGCTTGGATTGCCGTTTTTACTTTATGTACTCATAAATGGTGCAGGATTTGGGCTTGCGAGCGATAAGCTCATATTTTCTGTTAGCATATTGCTGGCTTCTGCTGTAGTACTCCTGCTGTTTTTCCTGCTCGGCAAATGGAAGTCATCAAGGATGCTCGGGGTCATCCTGATTCTGCTTTATCTCATCTACCTGGGCCATGTGGTCTATAACAGCATCTGGTAGAGCATAAAAAAGCCCCGCAGATGCTTTTGCTGCGAGGCTATAAAAATATTGTTGTGCTTTAACAGTGTGGCAATGAGTTGATTTTAATTTCCTCCTCCGATAACATAATGGATCCCGAGAAAAAATCCGCCACCACCATTGTGTGATGGTTCGTAGTTCTCATCGTGATTAATTAATTGATACTCGCTTGCATTGATGTCGGTAAGACCATAATAAAACCTTGCTGCAACTGATACATACAACATGTCTTCCATCACGAAAATGTCGGCACCGAGGTCGAGAACAAAGGCAACATCCATACTGTTGTAACGATCCTTGATGTCTTTGGCACCCGGATCAAATAAATTACCATTTTTGTCTTTTATCTGTGACAGTACATCCGAAGCTTCTTTACCATCAAGGATATAGGTTTGTTCAGCTTTTTGCAGGAAGCTGAATTGGGGCCCTACGAGTAACTTGAAGCGGGCCACTGATTCACCGTAAGAAAATTTAAAAAATACAGGAATGTTAAGGTAACTCATGTTAATTTCCCGCTCTACTACGTCATATTGATCCATATTGCCATCGTATTTCTGGCCCTGATTGCTAATGCCGATCTCTGTAAAAAGCCCCAGTTCATTGGTGAAATTATATCCCAGCTGTAAATTATAAGCAAGTCCCCAATAGCTGTCATAATCGAGTTCGGATAAACCGTAGTTGTTCTGGTTGATGATCCAGGTGTTGTTATAACCTGCCTGCAGACCGATGTCAAATTTTTTCTCTTTTTGCGCACTTAATGTGGATACTGCAAAGCAAAGTAGCAGTACAGTGCTAATTGTCCGTAATTTCATGTTTTTGGTGTTTTGGTTCGATTTTAGTATAATTTCTCAAATGTTTTCACAAATCTGATATTCTGCTTTATCCTT